>CAJFEW010000025.1 GCA_904374805.1 uncultured Neglectibacter sp. | reverse complement strand
CTTGGGCGGCGCTGCGGCCCTGACCATGGCTTTGGAAGAGGCCGGCGGCTGCGAGGATTTCTCCAAACTGTACATCAACGCCCACGGCACCAGCACCCCCCTCAATGACTCCGGTGAAACCAAGGCCATCAAGAAGGCCCTGGGCGAGGAGGCCGCCCACAAGTGCATGGTTTCCTCCACCAAGTCCATGACCGGCCACATGCTGGGCGCGGCAGGGGCCGTGGAAGCCATCGCCAGTGTGCTGGCTGTGCAGGAGGGCATTGTGCCCCCCACCATCGGCTACCAGGAGCCCGATCCGGAGTGCGACCTGGATTACGTGCCCAACCAGGCCCGGCAGGCCCAGGTGGACCTGGCCCTTTCCGCGTCTTTGGGATTCGGCGGCCACAACGCCTATTTGGCCTTCCGGCCGGTGCGGGCGTGAGCCAGTCAAAAAGGAGGATTTCCCATGGAGATAAAGGACATTGAAAAGCTGGCCAGGCTGATGCAGGAAACCGGCCTGACCGCGTTGGAATATGCGCAGGGAGAGGCCCAGCTGAAGCTGGAGCGCAAGCAGGAGATCACCGTGGCGGCGGCTGCCGCTCCGGTTTCTGCGGCCCCCTCTCTGGGGGGCGCAGAGGCTTTGGGCGTGACCCACGCCCAGGACTCCCAGCCTGCAAAGGAGGGCGCCTTGGTGCTCTCTCCCATGGTGGGCGTGTTTTACTCCTCTCCCAACCCGGAGGCCCGGCCCTATGTGCAGGTGGGCGACACGGTGAAGAAGGGGGACACCCTGTGCATCATCGAGGCCATGAAGCTGATGAACGAAATCCCTGCCGAGGTGGACGGCACCGTGGCGGAGATCTGCGTGAGCAACGGCCAGGTGGTGGAGTTTAACCAGCCCCTGTTCCGCATTGTATAAGGGGCTGCGCCCCGGGCAAGCCGCCCTTTTGCCTGCGGCAAGGGCGGGAAGAAGCGCGCCGCTGGTGCCAAAGGCCCGAAGGCGGATAAAGTTTTGGGGATGAGGGCAGAACCCTATTTTCACTCCAACAGGAGGATATACGACATGAACAAAGAAGAGATCAAAAAGATATTGCCCCACCGGGAGCCCATGCTGCTGGTGGACGAGGTGGAACTGATCGATGGGGTGGCCCACGGCAAGTGCCACATCCGGGGGGACGAGTATTTCCTGCAGGGGCACTTTCCCGGCAACCCGGTGGTGCCCGGGGTGATTCAGTGCGAGATGCTGGCCCAGTCGGCCTGCGTGCTGTTGGCCAGCGGCGCCGCGGAGGGGGCCACACCCTTTTTCACTTCTTTGGATAAAGTGAAGTTCCGGGGCCAGGTGAAGCCCGGGGACACTTTGGAAACCCAGTGCGAAATCACCCGGCAGCGGGGCAACTTTTACTTTGCCAAGGGCAAGGGCCTGGTGGACGGCAAGGTGTGTGTCAGCGCAGAGTTCTCCTTTGCGCTGGTGAAGGCCGAATAAGGGCGCGCTGGGCGCACCCTTGGGAAAGGATGAAAAACTGTGTTCACAAAAATTCTGATTGCCAACCGGGGGGAGATCGCCATCCGGATTATCCGGGCCTGTAAGGAGATGGGCATCGCCACCGTGGCGGTGTACTCCCAGGCGGACCAGGAGTCCCTCCATGTGGCCCTGGCCGACGAGGCGGTGTGCATTGGCGGTCCCCGGGCGGAGGACAGCTACTTAAACGGGGAGCGGATTGTCAGCGCGGCCTTGGCCACCCATGCCCAGGCCATCCACCCGGGATACGGCTTCCTGTCGGAAAACGCGGGTTTTGCGGCGTTGTGCAAGCAGTACGGCCTGGTGTTTATCGGCCCGCCGGCGGAGGTGATCTCCCACATGGGGGACAAGGACGCCGCCCGGCGCCTGATGAAGGAAAACGGCGTGCCCACCACCCCCGGCACGGACATTTTGCAGGATGCGGGGGAGGCCGTGGAAGCCGCCCGGCAGATCGGCTACCCGGTGCTCATCAAGGCCAGCGCCGGCGGCGGCGGCAAGGGCATCCGCCTGGTGGAGCGGGAAGAGGACATGGAGCGGGCGTTCCAGACGGCTTCCAGCGAGGCGGCCAAGGCCTTTGGGGACGGCCGGATGTACATGGAAAAATACCTGGACCCGGTCAAGCACATTGAGGTGCAGCTGCTGGCGGACCAGGAGGGGAACATCGTCTGTCTGGGGGAGCGGGAGTGCTCCATCCAGCGCAACAACCAGAAACTGGTGGAAGAGTCCCCCTCCCCCGGGGTGAGCCCGGAGATCCGCCGGGAGCTCATGGCCACCGCCGCCCGGGCGGCCAAGGCCTCCGGGTATGTCAACGCCGGCACGGTGGAATTTTTGATGGACCAGCAGAAGAATTTCTACTTTATGGAGATGAACACCCGGCTGCA
This sequence comes from uncultured Neglectibacter sp., assembly GCA_904374805.1. Classification (GTDB taxonomy): domain Bacteria; phylum Bacillota; class Clostridia; order Oscillospirales; family Acutalibacteraceae; genus Acutalibacter; species Acutalibacter pullicola. Next base: position 36,315 of record CAJFEW010000025.1, on the reverse strand, counting down.
GGTGGAGCACCCTGTCTCCGAGCTGGTGACAGGCGTGGACATTGTGAAATGGCAGATCCGCATTGCCGCCGGGGTGCCCCTGGACTTTACCCAGGAGGACATCCGGGTGCAGGGGGCGGCCATCGAGTGCCGCATCAACGCCAAAGGCCCGGGCCGGGTGGACTTTTTCCACACCCCCGGCGGCCCCTGGGTGCGGTTTGACACCTTCCTCTACCAGGGGTATGAAATCCCCCCCTACTACGACTCTATGCTGGGAAAGATGATTGTCTACTCCTCCACCCGGGAGGAGGCCATCCGCAAGATGACGGCGGCCCTCAGCGAGCTGGTGGTGTGGGGCACCCAGAACAACACCGAAGATCAAATTGAGATTATCCGGGACGAGCGCTTTAAAAAAGGCGACTATTACACGGATTTTATGAAGACGTTCCAAGGCGGGAGCCGCTGACGGCCCCCGGATTCTAAAGAAGGGTGATGCATGGTATGAATTTGATGGGTCTGTTCCGCTCGCCCCAAAACGAGCTGGAAAAGGGCGGCAAGCCGGTGCCGGAGGAAGACGCCGGCATCCGCACCACCTGCCCCCACTGCGGGGTGCAGCTGCCTTTAAACGATTTGCAGGACAACCTCCAGGTGTGCACCTCCTGCGGGTACCATTTTCGCATGGGGCCCCGGGACCGGATTGTGTACCTGACGGACGAGGACAGCTTTCAGGAGATGGACGGGGACTTGATGAGCCGGGACATTCTGGACTTTCCCGGCTACGACCAGAAACTGCGCAACGCCAAGCTGGCCTCCCGGGAAAAGGAGGGTGTGGTGTGCGGCACCGCCCAGGTGGAGGGCCAGCCCTGCGCCTTGTTTTTCATGGACCCCAATTTCATGATCGGCAGCATGGGCACCGTGGTGGGCGAGAAGATCACCCGGCTGTTTGAGTACGCCACCCAGCACAGTTTACCGGTGGTGGGCTTCACCGTCTCCGGCGGGGCCCGCATGCAGGAGGGCATCCTCTCTCTCATGCAGATGGCCAAGACCAGCGCAGCTGTGCGCCGCCATTCCGACGCGGGCAACTTCTACCTGACGGTGCTCACCGACCCCACCACCGGGGGCGTCACCGCCAGCTTTGCCATGGACGGGGACGTGATCATGGCGGAGCCTGGGGCCACCGTGGGCTTTGCCGGGGCGCGGGTCATTGAACAGACCATCCGCAAAAAACTGCCCCCGGGCTTTCAGAAGGCGGAGTTTCTGCTGGAGCACGGCTTTGTGGATCTGATTGTCCCCCGCACCCAACAGCGGGAGGCCATTGGCAAGCTTTTGAAGCTGCACAGAAAGGGGGCGGCACTGTGAGCGCCTATGAAAAAGTGCTTTTGGCCCGGGCCAAAGACCGGCCCACAGGGCTTTCCTATGTGGAACACATCTTTGAAGATTTTCTCGAGCTGCACGGGGACCGGCGCTTTGCCGACGACCCGGCCATTGTAGGGGGCATTGCCACCTTAAACGGCCGGCCGGTCACGGTCATTGCCATGGACAAGGGCAAGGACATGCGGGAGCGGGTGCGCCGGAACTTTGGTTCCTCCAACCCGGAGGGCTACCGGAAGGCCCTGCGCCTGATGAAGCAGGCGGAGAAATTCCACCGGCCGGTGGTGTGCTTTGTGGACACCGCCGGGGCCTTCTGCGGCATGGGCGCCGAAGAGCGGGGCCAAGGCCAGGCCATTGCGGAAAACCTGGTGGAAATGGCGGGCCTGCAAACCCCCATTGTCTCCGTGCTCATTGGCGAAGGGGGCAGCGGCGGGGCCTTGGCCCTGGCCCTGGCAGACCGGGTGTGGATTTTGGAAAACGCCGTGTACTCGGTGATCTCCCCGGAAGGCTGCGCCAGCATTCTGTGGAAGGATTCCAAAAAGGTGAAGGACGCCGCCGAGTGCCTGCGCCTGACTGCCCAGGACATGAAGGAGCTGGGGGTGGTGGAGCAGGTTTTCTCGGAGGAAAAGGACTTTGCCCTCACCTATGGGGCCATTCGGGAAGAGCTGGAGAAAACCCTGCCCCAGCTGGAGCAGTTGCCTGTAGAGGAGCTTTTGCAGCAGCGGTATCAGCGATTCCGTAAATTTTAACCGCCGGGGCGCGGCAGCCCCAGGCGAAACGACCAGGGCCTTGCCCTGTTAGGAAAGGCCCGCTGGGACATCCCGGCGAGCCTTTCCCCACTTTTCCCAGAGGAGAGATGTCCCATGGAAAACAGACGCCCTTCCCGGCCGGCGCCCCGGCGTTCTGCGCCGGCTCGTCCCCAAGGACCCCAGGGGGAGACGGCCGTTCACGCCCCCTGCCCGGTGTACCGCAAGTGCGGCGGCTGTCAACTGCAGAATTTGAGCTATCCCCGGCAGCTTGCGTGGAAGCAGGACCGCTGCCAAAAGCTGCTGGGCAAGTTTGGCAAGGTGTCTCCCCTGGTGGGCATGGAGAACCCCTACCACTACCGGAACAAGGTGCAGGCGGCCTTCTCCTATGACAAGCGCCGGGGAAAGATTGTCAGCGGGGTGTATCAGTCCAGCACCCACCGGATTGTGCCCATAGATTCCTGCCAGACCGAGGACGAAACCGCGGACCGGATCATCGTCTCTGTCCGAAAGCTGCTGGGGGATTTTAAGCTCACCGCCTACGACGAAAACACCGGCCGGGGCTTTTTGCGGCACGTGCTGGTAAAGCGGGCCTTTTCCACCGGGCAGGTGATGGTGGTGCTGGTGACGGGCACGCCTGTGTTCACCGCCAAAAAACACTTTGTGACAAAGCTTTTACAGCTCCACCCGGAGATCACCACCATCTTGCAGAACATCAACGACCGGCGCACCTCCCTGGTGCTGGGAGACCGGGAGAAGGTGCTCTACGGCTCGGGGACCATTGTGGACCAGCTGTGCGGGTGTACCTTCCGCATCTCCGCCAAGTCCTTTTATCAGATCAACCCGGTGCAGACAGAGGTGCTCTACAACAAGGCCATGGAATTTGCGGGGCTTTCCGGCAAGGAAAAAGTGTTGGACGCCTACTGCGGCATCGGCACCATCGGCCTGGTGGCGGCCAAACGGGGCGCCGGCCAGGTGCTGGGGGTGGAGGTAAATCCTGACGCAGTGCGGGACGCCATCCAAAACGCCAAAGAGAACGGGGCGAAAAACGCCTGGTTCACCTGCGGGGACGCCGGGGACTTTTTGGAAGAGGCCGCCCTAAACGGAGAGCGCTGGGACGTGGTGTTCCTAGACCCGCCCCGGGCCGGGGCCAGCCGGGAGTTCCTCACCGCCCTGTGCGCCTGCGCCCCCAAGCGGGTGGTGTACATCTCCTGCGACCCGGAGACTTTGGCCCGGGACCTGGGGTTCCTCCAGGCCAACCATTACCGGATCGAGGCCATCCAGCCGGTGGATATGTTCCCCCACACCCAGCACATCGAGTGCGTGGTGAAGCTGACGAGGAGGGAGAAGTAACATGTTCCGTTTTGTCCCTTCCGCCTCCATGAAGGTGGAGCTGCTTCCCGGCCAGGAGAAGTGGCTGTCCACACCGGAGAAGATCGCCAAACAGACCCAACGCCCGGACGTGGAGGCTTTTGCTATCTACCGGGGCGAGGAACTGGTGGGCTTTGCTTTGCTGCGGCAGCTGGAGGATGACACCTGGTTTTTGTGGGACTATGCCATCGGCAAGGACTGTCAAAACCAGGGGTTGGGCACGGCGGCCCTGGAGGAGCTCATCGCTTTGTTCCAAAGGGAAAAGGGCCTGAAAAAGATGGTTACCACCTACCTTTGGGGCAACGGCCCGGCCAAACAGCTCTATGAAAAGGTGGGGTTCCGGCAGTTCCAGGTGTGGGACGAGCCCGGCTGCCACGAGGTGGATTTGGAGTATATCCCCGCGCCTGTGGGGAGAGAAGAGAAAGGAGCGACCCTATGAAAAGCGACCGACCCTATCCCTTTGTCACCATCGACGCCAGAGGGACAAAACGGGCCCAGGAGGGGCACCCCTGGGTGTTTGACAACGAGATCACCGGGGGAGAGGGCGCCCCGGAGGACGGGGCCCTCTGCGACGTGCGCAGCCCCAAGGGACGGTATTTGGGCACGGGGACCTACAACTCCCATTCCAAAATCCGGGTGCGGCTGCTCTCTCAAAATGCCAACGACACCTTTGACCAGGCTTTTTTCCGCCGCCGGGTGCAGTACGCCTGGGACTACCGGAAAACCGTCATGGGACCGGACACCGGCTGCTGCCGGGTGATCTTCGGGGAGGCCGACCGCTTTCCCGGCCTGACGGTGGACAAGTTTGGGGATATTCTGGTGACCCAGACCTTGTGTTTGGGTACGGAGCTGCGCAAAGATTGGATTTTCCCCGCGTTGGTGGAGGCTCTGGAGGCGGACGGTCAGCCGGTGCGGGGCATCTATGAGCGCAACGATGTGAAGATCCGCCAGCTGGAAGGGCTGGAACAGAACACGGGCTGGTATCCTCTGCCTGGCCGTCCGGCGCCGGACTCCACCGTGACGGAGATTGTAGAAAACGGCATCCGCTACCAGGTGGACTTTGCAAACGGCCAGAAGACCGGTTTCTTCCTGGACCAGAAGTACAACCGGGCTGCCGTGGCCCGCATTGCCCCGGGAAGAAAGGTGCTGGATTGCTTTACCCACACCGGCTCCTTTGGGCTCAACTGCGCGCAGGCCGGGGCCCAGCGAGTCCACTCGGTGGATGTGAGCGAGACAGCCATCCAATGCGCCAAGGAGAACGCCGCCTTAAACGGCCTCTCGGTGGAGTATGAGGTGGCCAACGTCTTTGACCTGCTGCCCGCCTTGACGCCGGGGGAGTATGACACCATCATCCTGGACCCGCCGGCTTTCACCAAGTCCGGCAAGACGGTGAAAAACGCCCAGCGGGGCTACAAGGAGATCAACTACCGGGCCATGAAGGCCCTGCCTCGGGGCGGGTATCTGGCCACCTGCTCTTGCTCCCACTTTATGACCGACGCTCTGTTTCGGAAGATGCTCCAAAGCGCCGCGGCGGACGCCCAGGTGGAGCTGCGGCTGGTGGAAGCCCGGGCCCAGGCCCCGGACCATCCCGTGCTGTGGAATGTGCCGGAAACGGACTATTTGAAATTCTATATTTTCCAGGTGGTGTAACCACTGCCCCAGGGGAGAACGCGGGCAGTTAGGGAGAAAATCGCCCCTTGGTTCGGAGGCGCAGCCTCCGTGCGCGACTCGCCCACCGCAGGTGCAGGGGAAAGGAGAAAAGGTATGAAAGAACAGGTGTACAACAAACTGGTGCGGGACAATGTGCCCGACATCATCCGCGAGCAGGGAGGCACACCAGTGATCCACACCTTGGATGATGAAGAGTACATCCAGTGCCTGGAGAACAAGCTCCGGGAAGAGGTGGAGGAGTTTCTGGCGGACAAGAACCTGGAAGAGCTGGGGGACATTTTGGAGGTGCTGGAGGAGCTGGCCCATCTCCAGGGCTGGACGGACAGGGAGATCCGCCAGGCCAAAAATGAAAAGGCCCAGCGCAACGGCGCTTTCCGGGAGCGGGTGTTCCTGGAAAAGGTGCTGGAGGAGTGACGGTCTAAGGAGGATGCTGTATGGCGGACTTTTTCAACGCGGCCCTGCCCTTTGTGGCCATGGGGCTGACCATCGCCTTGCTGGCCGCCAACGGCCGCCGGGGCAGGAAGAACTATCTCACCGAGGGCATGTGCTTAGGGCTGGCTTTGGGCGCAGGCTTGGCCGGGGTGCTGCATATGGAGCTGGGGCAGGCCATGTCCCTGGGAATGCTGCTGGGGGCGGCTTTAGGCCAGCTGGCGCCCAAGGGCGGCAAAGAGCCTTCGGAGACCACAGAAAAGGAGGACAGCCATGAAGACTCTTGACCATTTTTCCTATGAATTGGGGGCCGCGGACTGCTTTTGCGAGATGGTCCGGGCGGGGGTGAAGCAGATCGCCCTGGCCCACCCTTGCGACACCCGGGCGGCCCGGGACGAATACCTGCCCTATTTTGAAGACCTGTGCCAAAAGTACGGGGTGAAGCTGTACGTGGAGGATGAGCCCCTGCTCACAGACCTATTTCCCCTGTCTCTGAACCGGGGGAAGTACAACGCCCTGTTTTACCAGGAGGAAAGGGTCCTGCAAGAGTACCTGGGCCTGAAAGGGGAGAAGGCCGCCGCCCTGGCCCAGGGCACCTACAGCCAAGTGCGCCGGGACATCGCCTGGCGGTTTGGCAAGCTGCTGTCCTATACAGACGAGGGCATCCGGCGGCTGCTGGAACAGAACCAGGAGAAGGAATAACCACAGGAGGAACACGCCATGTCTATGAAGTACAATCGCCAGCTGCCGGGCCCTGGGGAGCTGAAAGAGGAGTATCCCCTTACCCCGGCCCTGGCCCAGCTGAAGGCCCGGCGGGACGAGGAGATTCGAGAGGTGTTTGCAGGGAACAGCCAGAAATTTCTGGTGGTGGTAGGCCCCTGCTCCGCCGACCGGGAGGACGCGGTGCTGGAGTATGTGTCCCGCTTGGCCAAGCTTCAGGAGCAGGTGGAGGACAAGCTGCTGCTGATCCCTCGGGTGTACACCAACAAGCCTCGGACCACCGGGGCGGGGTACAAGGGAATGCTCCACCAGCCCAGCCCGGACAAGGCCCCGGACCTGCTGGGGGGTATTATCGCCATCCGGCGGCTGCACCTGCGGGTGATGGAGGAGTCAGGCCTGACCGCTGCCGACGAGATGCTCTACCCGGAGAACCGCAGCTATCTGGACGACGTGCTCTCTTACGAGGCGGTGGGGGCCCGGTCTGTGGAGAACCAGCAGCACCGGCTCACCGCCAGCGGTATGGATATCCCCGTGGGCATGAAGAACCCCACCAGCGGCGACCTGTCGGTGATGCTCAACTCCATTCAGGCGGCCCAGAGCGGCCACACCTTCCTGTACCGGGGTTGGGACGTGACCACCACCGGCAATCCCCTGGCCCACGCCATTCTCCGGGGCGGGGTGGACAAATACGGCACCTGCGTGCCCAACTATCACTACGAGGACTTGATGCGCCTGTGGGAGCTGTACCAAAAGCGGGGGCTCTCCTTCCCGGCGGCGGTGGTGGACGCCAACCACTCCAACTCCGACAAACAGTACAAGGAGCAGCCCCGCATCGTCAGCGAGGTGCTGCACAGCCGCCGCCACAGCCCCGACCTGCAGGCTTTGGTCAAGGGCGTGATGATCGAAAGCTATCTGGAGGAGGGCTGCCAGCCCATTGAGGGAGAGCGGGTGTACGGCAAGTCCATCACCGATCCCTGCCTGGGCTGGGAGGACACCCAGCGGCTGCTGCTGGAAATGGCAAACCGGGTGTAAGCGGGCGGTTCGCCCTAGGCTGCTTTTTGGAAGAAAGGGAGGACTCCTATGCAGTGGTTTTCACCAACGGACGATTCCGCCCCGGTGATCCAGCCGGGAAAACACATTCAGAGCAAGTATCCAGGCAGGGAGATGCCCACTTTACCGCCCCGGGCGGTGGTGTTTTGCCTGGGCAAAGGCCTGCCCGTGCTGCGGGAGCGCTTTGCTGTGTCCCAGACCATGGAGCAGCTGCCTGGATTTATTGCCCACTCGCCGGTGTACCAGGCGCAGGGGAATTCCCAGGTCTGTTTCCTGCACGGGGGATATGGGGCGCCCCAGGCCGCCTGCACAGTGGAGACCCTTCACGCCTTGGGGGTGCAGGAGGTGCTGCTGGTGGGACTGTGCGGCGGCTTTGCCCCGCAGCTCTCTGTGGGGGATGTGCTGCTGCCGGGGCAGCTTTGGAGCGAGGAGGGCACTTCCCTCCACTACCGGCAGGCAGAGGGCTTTGTGGACGTGCCCTCCGTCCAAGGGAAAGCCTTGGGGCTGTGCCTGGAGGGGGCGGGCTTCCCGGTGCGGCGGCTGCCCACAGTGACCACAGACGCCCCTTACCGGCAGACTTTTTGGAAAGAGGAGCAGTGGCGGGGGCTGGGCTGCGCCGCTGTGGATATGGAGGCATCCGCTGTGGCCACCGTGTGCACCTACTATGGCATGGCGTGCACCGTAGCTCTTATGGTCTCGGACAAACACCCCGTCCGGGAGGGAGACCCGCCCTGGACTTGGGGGAGCCGGTCCTTTGCAGAGAGCCGGGACCGATTTATTGCCCAGTGCGCTGCCTTCGCGTTGGGGCAGAAGCTGTAACAGAAGGGGAAAGGGCTGTTGCTTGGTGCAGCAGCCTTTTTTGCTGCCGCCAGGAAAAAGGAAACCCCCGGGTTTGCCGGGGGTGGAGCCAGGGGACATCGTTTCCCCTGCAGCGCGTGGGAAGGGGCTCAGCCGTTGAGCACCTGTTGGGTGCTTTCGGTTTCAAACTGTTTTTGGTACAGGTCCGCGTAGTAGCCCCCCCGATCCATCAGCTCCTGGTGGGTGCCCCGCTCGATGATTTTCCCAGCCCGCACCACCAAAATCAGATCCGCCTTGCGGATGGTGGAAAGCCGGTGGGCAATGAGGAAGCTGGTACGCCCTTCCAGCAAGGTGGAGATGGCCTCTTGAATCAAGGCTTCCGTGTGGGTGTCGATGGAGGCGGTGGCCTCGTCCAGCACGAAGATTTTCGGGTTGGCCAGCACCGCCCGGGCAAAGGAGAGCAGCTGCTTTTCCCCGGTGGAGAGCTGGCCCCCGCCCTCGCCCACGTCGCTGTCGTAACCGTGTTCCATGTGGGTGATGAAGTCGTGGGCGTTCACCAGCTTGGCCGCCGCCACAATCTCCTGGTCGGTGGCGTCCAGCCGGCCGTAGCGGATGTTCTCCTTTACGGTGCCGGAGAACAGGTGGGGCGTTTGCAGCACGTAGCCGATGTTGGAGTGGAGCCACAGCTGGCTGCGCTCCCGGTAATCCTTCCCGTCAATGAGGATGCGGCCTCCGGTGGGCTCAAAGAACCGGCAGGCCAGGTTCACCAAGGTGGACTTGCCGGCCCCTGTCTCCCCTACAATGGCCACGGTGGTGCCCGCAGGCACGTCCAGGTTGAAGTGCTCCAGCACGTTTTCCTGCCCGTCGGGATAGCGGAAGGTCACGTCCTCAAAGGTGATGTGGCCCACAAGGGGCTCCCAGTTTTCCCGTTTGGGATCCAGGGCGGTGCCGTACTTTGCCACCACCTGGGGGGTGTCGGTGATGTCGGGCTGCAGCTCCAGCAGGGCGGACACCCGCTCGATGTTGGCCTGGGTGGAGATGAAGTTGGAGATGGTCCGGGCCAAGGTCTGCACGGGGTCTGCGATGCCCAGGGCGAAGTTTACAAACACGGTCAGCTCCCCAATGCCGATGGCCTCTCCCAGCACCATGTTCCCGCCGCCGGTGAGCACAAAGGCCACCGCCAAAGCGGTCAGAAAGCCGATGATGGGCACATAGACGGCGTTGAGCACCACGCCTTTGACAGTGGTGTCCCGCATGCGGCTGGTGACCTGCTGGAAAGCGGCGGTGTTCTTGTCTTCGATGACCAAAGTTTTGGAGGTCTTTGCCCCGGAGATGCCCTCGTTGTAGTGGCGGGTGATCTCCGCATTGATGCGCCGGGCTTGGCGGTTTATGGCCAAAATCCGCTTTTGAAAGTAGAGGGTCAGCAGGGCGATGGGGGGCACCACTACAATCACCAGCAAGGCCAGCCGCCAGTTGGTGGCCAGCATGACGCCCATGGAGCCCACCACATAGGCGGCGCTCCAAAAGATGTCGGACAGGCTCCAGGCGAACACGGAGCCGATCCGGTTGGTGTCGCTCATGACCCGGGCCACAATGGTGCCCACTGGCGTAGTGTTGTAATAGGAGAAGCTCAAGGTCTGCAAATGGACAAAGAGCTTCTTTTTCAAATCCCGCCCCAAGTACATCTCCACCTTTAGGGCGATGCGGGCAAAGATCATGGTGCCGATGGTTTGGGCCAGCACCACGCCGCCGTACACCAAGGCGAAGCCGCCAATGCCCCGGCTGGTGCGGGGGGTGACAAAGGTGTCCACCGCATAGCCGGAGAGCAGGGGATAGGTGATGTCGCAGCCGGCGGCCAGCAGCATGAAGATCACAATGACCGCCAGCTGCTTGGAGTAGGGCCGCAGGAAGGGCACCAGTTTGCCCCAGGTTTTCAGGGAGGCAAAGCGGCCCTGCTGGTTGTTTCGTTCGATTTGTTCTAGGTTCATAGAAAATACCTCGTAAGGAAAAAGGGGGAAAACTCCCGGGGTGCAAAGGCGCTCCGGCGTTTTTACGCCTCTTCGGCGTTGCCCCGCTGCATATCGTAAATCCGTTTGTAGATGCCCTCCTGGGCGATCAGCTCCTGGTGGGTGCCCAGCTGGGCCACCCGGCCCTGGTCCAGCACCAGAATTTGGTCGGCGCTCAGCAAGGTGGTGATCCGGTGGGCGATGAGAATGGTGGTGCCCCGCACGTTTTGCCGGATGGACTGGCGGATTTTGGCGTCGGTCTCCATGTCCACGGCGGAGAGGGAATCGTCAAAAATTTTGATGGGGGTGTTCTGCATGAGCATGCGGGCAATGGCCACCCGCTGCTTCTGCCCGCCGGAGATGGTCACCCCCCGTTCCCCAATGGGGGTTTCATACCCCTGGGCAAAGTGCTCGATGGCGTCGTCAATCACCGCCAGGCGGGCGTAGTGGCGCACCGTCTCCAGGTCCGCCCGGGGGGCGCCGTCGGCAATGCTCTCCCGGAAGGTTTTGGAAAAGAGGAAGGGCTCTTGGAGCACCACGCCAATGTTTTTCCGCAGGTAGGACAGGTCGATCTCCCGAATGTCCACCCCGCCGATGGTGATTTGCCCGTTTTCCCGGGGCAGCTCGTAGAGCCGGTCCAGCAGGGCCACCAAGGTGGATTTGCCGGAGCCTGTGGCCCCCAGGATGCCAAAGGTGGTCCCCGCCCGGATGGTAAAGCTCACGTCATGGAGCACGCCGGTCTCCTGGTTGTAGCCGAAGTTCACCTGGTCGAAGACAATGTCCCCGTCCATGGGGGGGTGCTGGGGATTCTCGCCGTTTTGCTCCTCCTGGGCGTCCAGAATCTCGAACAGGCGGGTGGAGGAGATGGAGGTTTTGCTCAGCTCCGCCAGCAGGCGGCCCAAGCTGCGGGAGGGCCACACCAGCATGGAGTTGTAGGCGGTGAAGGCCAGAAACTCCCCTGCGGTCAAAGCGCCCCGCTCTACGAAAAATACCCCGGCAACCAGAATCACCAGCACCTGGAACCCGGCGAAGAAATCCCCCAGGCCCCAGTTGACCCCCATGATTTTGCCCAGGTTGACCCACTGGTCGGTGAACGCCTGGTTTTTTTCATTAAAGCGGTCGATCTCGTACCGCTCCCGGCCGAAGGCCCGCACCACCCGCACGCCGGTCAAGTTTTCCTGGACCAGGGCGGTGAGCTCCCCTTCGGTCTCGTCGGCGGTTTGGAATTTCCGTCCGGTGATCACAAAGAAGATCAGGGAGGAAACCGTCACCACCGGCACGAAACAGCAGACCAGCAGGGAGAGTTCCACGTTCATGGTGAACATCAGCGCCAGGGAGACCACAATCAGCAGCACCGTGCGCACCACCTCCATGAGCTGGTCGCTGACGAAATTGCGGATCAGGTCCACGTCCTGGGTGCACCGCTGGATGATGTCCCCGGTGGAGTGGGCGTTGTGCCAGGCATAGGGCAGGTGCTGGATGTGGTCGAACAAGGTGTTGCGGATGCGGGCCACGGTGCCCTCGCAGGCCTTGGCCAGGTTCATGCGGGAGCCGTAGTTGGCAAGCCCCGCCACCGCTGCGAAGGCCAAAGAGGCCAGGGCGCACAGGACAATGTGCTGCCGCAGCACCGCCCGGCCCCCCAGGGCGTCGATCCACGCCACCAGAAAGCCCGGCAGCTGAAAGGGGGTGTCGTTGATGACCGAGTCCACCGTGACCCGAATGACCTGGGGCGTCATATAGTTGGCCACCACGGCCACAATCACCAGGACCACAGCCAGGAGAAAGCGTCCCCGGAATCCCTTGGTGAAGGGGTAAAACCGGAGAATGTTGGAATTTTTTTGGGTTGGATGCCTCATACTACACCTCGAAAGAAGTTAAAACGTTGCAGGCGTACAAAAAGGGGCGGCAGGCCGGAGCCTGCCGCCCCTGCATGGCAAACAAACCGGGGGCGTCCCCGGCGGTTTGACAGAAGACGGAAAGCAGCCGCAGCATTGGATTGCTTCCCAACAAGCGCCCTTCACGGTGGGGCGCTCCATACATGACGGTTACAGCCACTGTAGCACATCCCTTAGAAAAAGTCAATGGAGTTTCTCCAGAACTGTGGGAAAGTTCCGGAAAAGTAGGGGGAACAGCAAACTTCCCCTTGCATTTCTGTGAGATATGGTGTAATCTATGATTATACCTAGTTTTAAAAACCAGATTATACGGAAAGGGGACCATCACGCCGTGTCACCCCGGTGAAACAGGCAGGGATTGTCCCGAACATTTTTTCAAAAGAGTGGAGGCGATGGTGTGGAGTACACGTTGACAGTCCGGCAGGCGGAGCGCCGGCGGAAAAACGGTCTGCGGGCCCAGAAGCGGCGGGCCCTGGGCCTGCCCCGCTACACTTTGGGAGAGGAGGTTTTCTCCGCAGTGAGCCACGGGGTGTCCGCCCTGTTTGCAGCCGGGGCGCTGGTGTTTCTGCTGGTCACTTGCCGGCGGGAGCCTTTGCAGATGGTGTGCGCAGGGGTGTTTGGGGGCACCATGGTGCTGCTGTACACGGTTTCCACCCTGTACCACGGACTGGGGCTGAACCGGGCCAAGGTGGTGTTCCGCTCTTTGGACCACTGCACCATTTTCCTGCTCATTGCCGGCACCTACACCCCCATCACCTTGGTGTGCCTGGGGGGCTGGAAAGGCTGGGCCCTGTTTGGCGTCGTGTGGGCCGCTGCGGTGTTGGGCGTGGTGCTCAACGGGGTGAGCGTGGAGCGGTTCCGGAAATTTTCCATGGGCTGCTACCTGGCCATGGGCTGGGTGGTGGTGCTGGCCATGGGAGATTTTCTGCAGGCCGCCACGGCTTTTTCCTTCTGGTGCCTTTTGGGCGGGGGCATTCTCTACACCGCAGGGGCGGCGCTCTACGGCGTGGGGAAAAAAGTGCCCTACATCCACGGGGTATTTCACCTGTTTGTGCTGGGGGGAAGCGTGCTGCACACCTGCAGCGTGTGGCAGATTTTGCAGTGAGCCTTTGGCAGGCAGGGGATTTGGTGGAATGAAAGGGCTGTCCGGTGACTATACTGTATCACAGGTAACCCAGCAGGAAAGGAGTGCGCCGTGATGGCAGCGATCATTTTCACCATGCCGGGAGCTCCCGATGCTCCCTATCTCAACGGAGGGGACGAGGCCTATTGGATGGGACAGATCCACGGGGCCTTGGCCTCTCATTTGTCCCACAACGGGATCTCCCTGGTGTACGGGACGCCTGGGGAAGGGGCCCCGGGGGACTTTCAAGTGGCCCTGTGCTCCCAGCAGGCCCCCGCCTCCCAAGAGGGTTCCCGAAAAGGCCCCTGCCTCTGTTTTCGCCGGGGGGACGCCCAGGGCGCCTGGGGGGCCGGCATTTTGGGGGAGCATTTAGGCCGGGTGTATCCCCAGCCGGAACTGCTGCAGGTGGTGGAAGAGGACGCCCTGCCGGAGCTGGGAGAGGGGCCCGTCCCCGGGGTGTTGGTGCGGCTGCTCTATCGGGACAATCCCCAGGACGAGGCCTGGCTCACCCGGAACACAGGGGCGGTGGCCTTGGCGCTGGCCCGGGGCTTAGCCGAGGTGCTGGGGGCGCCTTTCCAACATGCTTGAGGCCCTCAGGTCCCTGCTGTGGGGGTGGCCCGTGCTGGGGCTGCTTGTGGCGGCGGGGGTGTATTTCTCCTGTTCCACCGGCTTTTTGCAGCTTCGCCGGCCGGGCCGCTGGCTGGGGGCCGCCTGGAGGCAGCCCCCCGGAGAGGGGAAGATTTCCTCCTTTCAGGCCCTGACGGCGGCTTTGGCCGGGTCCATCGGCACGGGAAACATTGTGGGAGTGGCTGCGGCCATCACCGTAGGGGGGCCAGGCGCCCTGTTTTGGATGTGGGTGTCCGGCCTGCTGGGAATGGGGACGGTCTTCGCGGAGAATGTGCTGGCGGCCCGCCACCGGGAAGCGGCGGGCATGCTGGGCGCCATCCGCCAGGGGTGCCGCCGCTGGGGCAGGCCCTTGGCCGCCCTGTATGCGGGAGGCTGCGTGCTGTCTTCCCTGGCCATGGGGAACATGGCCCAAACCCAGGCTGCTGCGGCGGCCCTCTCCTCCCTGGGCGTGCCTGCGGGAGGGACGGCTTTGGCCCTGGGGCTGCTGGCGTTTTTTGTGGCCCGGGGCGGCTTGGCCCGGGGGGTCAAGATCACAGAGCGGCTGGTCCCTTGTATGACTTTGCTGTTTTTGGGGGCCTCCCTGGGGGTGCTGTGGGTGTTCCGGGAAAATCTGCCCCGGGCGGCGGCGAGCATTTTTCAAGGGGCCTTTTGTCCCCAGGCAGGGGCCGGAGGTGCGGCTGGCGCCCTGTTGGCCATGGGCACCGGGATCTCCCGGGGGGTGTTCACCAACGAGGCAGGCCTGGGAAGCGCCGCCTTTGCCTATCAGGAGGTGGAGGGGCGCACGCCGGTGGAACTGGGGTACATGGGCATGTTTCAGGTGTTTGTGGACACCTTGCTTCTGTGCACGGTGACGGGCCTGTGCATCCTCTGCTGCCGGTCGCCGCTGCTGGAGGGAGCCCAGCTGACGTTGTACGCTTTTTCCGCCGCCTGGGGGCCGGTGGGGGGCGGAGCCGTCTCCCTGTGCACCGCGCTGTTTGCCGTAGCCACCCTGGTGGCTTGGAGCTGCTATGGCAGAGAGGGGCTGTTCTATCTGACCCGGGGCCGGGGCGGCACGGTCTACGCGGTGGGGGCGGGAGTGGCCGCAGCCCTGGGGTGCCTTTTGCCCCTGGAGACCGTGCTCCAGCTGGGAGACGCGATGAACGGCCTGCTGGCTTTGCCCAACCTGACCGCCCTGTTTTTGGCCCGCAGGGAAGTGCGCCGAACGCTGCAGGAGGAGGAGCGGCGGGAACACCGCCGGGGAACGAGGCAAGGCGCCCGGGAACTTTTCATAAAATTTTGAAAAAACCTTCCCTTTTTCCTGGTTTGATGGTAGAATAACCATAGTATCCCCGTCACATCCGCCGGCCTTGGGGTCCGGTGGGCTGACGAATTCTTCAATCGGCCGGGCAGTGGGGCAGGGTTCCCCCTAGGCCGGGAAAGGCATGGTAGACTATGAAACTGATCCTTGCAATTGTCAGCAACGACGACAGCGGCGCGGTGTCCTCCGCACTGACTCGAGAGGGCTTCTCCGTGACGAAATTGGCCACCACCGGCGGCTTTTTGATGGCCGGCAACACCACCTTTATCTCCGGCGTGGATGACGACAAGGTGGATACGGTGATCGGCATTATCGCCAAGTATTCCAGCCGCCGCACCCAGATTGTGCCCAGCACCTCCACCATGGAAGTGGGCATGTACTCCTCCTTCCCTGTGGAAGTCACCGTGGGCGGCTCCACCATCTTCGTGCTCAACGTGGACCGGTTCGAGAAAGTCTGATGGAGTTTCCCGGTTTTTTAGGCAACCAGGAGGTAAAGGCGGCTCTGTCCGCGGCCTATGAGGGGGGACGGTTTCCCCACGCCCTGCTCCTTTGGGGGGAGGCGGGCTGCGGCAAGCGGACCTTTGCCAGGCTGCTGGCCCAGGCCCTTGTGTGCCGGGACCAGGCCCATGCCCCCTGCGGGGTGTGCCCCTCCTGCGTGCGGGCCAAAGCCGGAACACATCCCGATATCCGTGTGGTGGAAGGGAGCGGGGCGACCCGCTCCCTTACTGTTGAGGCTGTGGCCCAGGTGACCGCCGACGCCTACCGGATGCCGGAGGAGGCGGACGTGAGCGTGTACATCCTCCTTTTGGGCAGCCGGACCTTGGAGCCCGCCCAAAACAAGCTGCTCAAGCTCATCGAAGAGCCGCCGGAGCACGGGGTGTTTTTCCTGGTTTCCCCCTCGGCAGAGCAGCTGCTGCCCACCATTCGCAGCCGGGTGCAGGCGTTTCATCTGGAGCCTCCCTCCCAGGAGGAGGCCGCGGCCGCTGTGCAGGCCCAACGGCCCGACCTGTCCTTGGAGCGGGCTCGGGAACTGGCGGCCCTGTGCGGGGGAAACATCGGCCGGATGTTGGAAGAGCTGGAGGGAGGGACCTCCGCCCAGGCGTTTTCCATTGCCCAGGCCATGGCCCTGGCGGTGACGGACCCTCGGGAGGAGGGGCTTCTTCTGGCGGCGGCTCCCCTGCAGAAGGATCGGGAGCTGTTCCGGGAGGTGCTCTCCCGGCTGGGGCTGATTTTCCGGGACGCCTGCGTGCTGCGGGCAGGGGGAAAGGCGGTGCTGGGCGGCGCTCCCCAGGCGGCGGACCGGCTCAGCGCCCTGCCCCGAAAACAGCTGATGGCCCTGCC
Organism: uncultured Neglectibacter sp.; assembly: GCA_904374805.1. GTDB lineage: Bacteria > Bacillota > Clostridia > Oscillospirales > Acutalibacteraceae > Acutalibacter > Acutalibacter pullicola. The sequence goes on along the minus strand of CAJFEW010000025.1, from coordinate 19,891 downwards.
GCCCCTGGCGGAGGAATACCGGCAGAAGTTGGAACGCAACGCCAATATGGCGTTGCTCACCACGGACCTGTGCGTGCGGCTGCGGGAGGCGGCCGGGCGCTGAGAGGCCACTAGGAAAGGAGGCGCGTCTATGGCCGAAGTGATCGGCGTGCGCTTTAAAAATACAGGAAAAGTCTATTACTTTGACCCCCAGGGGGAAACTTTGGAAAAGGGCGCTATGGCCATTGTGGAAACCGCCCGGGGCACCGAGTGTGGCGAGGTGGCCCTGGAGAACCGGGAGGTCAGCGACGAATCCATTGTGCAGCCTTTGCGCAAGGTGATTCGCCGGGCCACCCCGGAGGATTTGAAAAAGGTGGCGGAAAACCACATCAAGGAGAAAAAGGCCTTTCGCGCCTGCGAGAAGAAAATTGCCGAGCGGGGCTTGGAGATGAAGCTGGTGGACGTGGAGTACACCTTTGACAACTCCAAGATTCTGTTCTATTTCACCGCCGACGGCCGGGTGGATTTCCGAGAGCTGGTCAAAGATTTGGCGGGCATGTTCCGCACCCGCATTGAGCTGCGGCAGATCGGCGTGCGGGACGAGGCCAAAATGCTGGGGGGCATGGGCATTTGCGGCCGGCCCTTCTGCTGCGGCAGCTTTTTGGGGGGCTTTACCCCGGTTTCCATCAAAATGGCCAAGGAGCAGGGGTTGTCCTTAAATCCGGTGAAAATTTCCGGAGCCTGCGGGCGGCTCATGTGCTGTTTGAAATACGAGCAGGAGGCCTATCAGGACCTGCTGCGCACCACCCCCAAGGTGAACGCCTTGGTCTCTACTCCGGAGGGCAAGGGCGTGGTGATTGAGCAAAACCTGCTGACCCGCAAACTCACCGTGCGCTTGGACAAGGACCCGGAGGGAGCCCCCAAGGTGTTTAAAGTCAGCGAGGTGAAGGTGCTCCGGGACGGGAAAATCAAGGTGGGCCGCAAAGAGCTGGAAGAGCTGAAACAGCTGGAGGAAACCTGAGAAACGGCTGGTTTTTGGCTGGGTTTTTCCATGGGATTTCCCGGGAATTTGCCGGGAGATGGGGAAAAACACTTGCATTTTTAACAAAATGTGTTACAATGAACTTGATAATTCAAATGGAGGTGTTCCCCATGCCCTATGTCATCAGCGACGAATGTATTGCCTGCGGCGCTTGCGCCGGCGATTGCCCCGTTGGAGCCATCTCCGAGGGCGACGGCAAATATGTGATCGATCCCGATACCTGCATCGACTGCGGCGCTTGCGCCGGCACTTGCCCTGTGGGCGCTCCCCAGGAGGGCTGATTCCGGTTTTCGGATCGGTAAAAATGCAAAAAGCGGAGTCCGGCGGGGATTTCCCCAGCGGGCTCCGTTTTTTATCCGGGAGGAACCGTATGGAAGCGCATTGGGAGCCCCTTTCTGGGGGCAGCCGTATTTTAGTCAGCAAAGACCACGCCTTCGGCACGGACGCCGTGCTGCTGGCGGATTTTTCCATGCCCCGGCGAGGGGAGCGCTGCGCGGATTTTGGCACCGGCTGCGGCGTGATTCCCTTGCTGTGGCGGGTGCGCAGCCAGGGGGCGTCCTTTGTGGGGGTGGAGCTGCAGCCGGAGGCGGCATCCTTGGCCCGTCAATCGGTGGAGGCAAACGGCTTTTCCGGGGAGATTACCATTGTGGAGGGAGACTTGCGGCAGTGGCTTTTTCCCGCCGGCAGCTTGGATCGGATTGCCTGCAACCCTCCCTACACCGCGCCCGGGGCGGGCATCCCCTGCGGGGGACAGGCCCGGCGCACCGCCCGCCAGGGGGACACCCTTTCCCTGCAGGAGCTGGGAGAGGCCGCGCGGCACGCCCTGCGGTTTGGAGGCAGGCTGTGCGTCTGCCTGCGGCCCCAGCGCCTGGGAGAGGCCATAGAGGCCTTTCACAGCTGCCGGCTGGAGCCCAAGCGGCTGCGGCTGGTGCAGCAGCGGGCGGGCAAGGCGCCCTTCCTCTTTTTGTTGGAGTGCCGGTCCGGCGGCGCTCCCGGCATGGAGGTGGAACCGGTGCTTCTGCTGGAGAGGGAGGACGGCTCTCCCACGGAGGAGATCGAAAGAATTTATGGGGACTACCGGGACAATCCGGAGCACAAACGGAAGTAGGGGGCACAACATGGAGCGAAAAGACAGAGAGGAGGGCGCCTGCCTGGAGCGGGGCGCTCTGTACGTGGTGGGCACGCCCATCGGCAATTTGGGGGACTTTTCCCCCCGGGCCCGGGAGACCCTGGCAGCGGCGGATTTCATCGCCGCCGAGGACACCCGGGTCACCCTGCGGCTGCTGACCCATTTCGGCATCAAAAAACCGCTGCTCAGCTACTTTGAGCACAACAAACTGGAGCACGGCCCTCTCATTGTGGCCAGGCTCCAGGCAGGGGAAACCTGCGCTCTTGTCTCCGACGCGGGCATGCCGGCCATCTCCGACCCAGGGGAGACTTTGGTGGCCGCCTGCGCCCAGGCGGGGATTCCCGTCTATGTGGTGCCGGGCCCCACGGCGGCCCTTTCCGCCCTGGTTCTCAGCGGGCTGCCCACGGGACGCTTCACCTTTGAGGGGTTTCTCAGCGTCAACAAGCGGGGCCGCAAGGAACACCTGGAGGCCGTGCGGGGGGAGACCCGCACCATGATCTTCTACGAGGCCCCCCACAAGCTGCGGAAAACCCTGTCTGATTTTTCCAAAGTGTTTGGGCCTGACCGGAAAATCGCCCTGTGCCGGGAGCTGACCAAGCTTCACGAGGAGGTGTGGCGCACCACGGTGGGGGAGGCTGCCGCCCACTACCGTGAGCAGGAGCCCCGGGGGGAGTTTGTGCTGGTGGTTGCCGGAGGGGAAGCCCCCGCTGCCCCCCAGCAGGGGTACACCTTGGAGGAGGCTGCCGCCTTGGCCCGGGAGTTGGCGGCGGCAGGTCTCTCTTCCAGCGAGGCGGCCCGTCAGGCGGCCCAGGAGACCGGTTACCGCAAGTCCCAGCTGTACACCGCCCTTCTAGAATCCCAAAGCCCGTGACGGGGGGTGCACCCCAGGCGAGCCGCCCTCTTGCGTTCCGCAAGGGCGGGGGGTTGCACCCCGGGCAAGCCGCCTTCTTGCCTACGGCAAGGGCGGGTGCGTGGCCGCACAGGACGAGCCGGCCCGTGGCCGGGCTGGACAGGCCGCCTTCTTGCCTATGGCAAGGGCGGGAGTTTCGTTCCTGCAGCTAGGTGGGAACACGCGAACGTGCATGGAAAACCCACATTGTCTGCGCGCCTGACGGCGAGGAGGAGTTGTCTATTCTTAAGACTCGTTGCGGGGGAGGCATCCCCCGCGCCCCCCGGGAGGGGGCTGTGCCCCCTTCTAACCCTCCTGAGGGGGGCTCTGCCCCCTGGCCCCCCGAAGGGGGTGCGTGACCGCACAGGACAGGCCGCCCTCTTGCCTACGGCAAGGGCGGGTGCGTGGCCGCACGGGACGAGCCGCTTTCTTGCCTACGGCAAGGGCGGGTGCGTGGCCGCACGGGACAGGCCGCCTTCTTGCCTGCGGCAAGGGCGGGTGCGTGGCCGCACGGAACAAGCCGCTTTCTTGCCTACGCGAACGCGCGCTGAAGACTTACACCGCCCGAGCGTCAGCGAGCGGCCCCAAGCGCGAAGCAAAGTTCTTTGCCAAGCTTTCTTTCAAGAAAGCGGGGGAAGCGGGGGAGATTGGAAGAGGGATTGGAAGCGGTCTTTGACTTCCCGGCTGCGGCCTCGGGAGACAGGGATGCAGGCGCCGTTGTCCAGCAGGAGGGAGCTGCGGCGCAGCTGGGAGACGTGCAGCAAATTCACCAGATATCCGGCGTGGGTGCGGACAAACCGGCGGTCCTCCAGCAGCTGGGCGGCGGATTCGCCAAAGGGGATCCGGCTCACGGAGGTGATCAGGGGCTTGGGGGCGGCGGTGTGTACCAGCATGCGGTGGTTGCGGTATTCCACAAACAGGATGCTCTCCCCGGCCAGCACCTGGGTGCCGGTCGGGGTTTTAAAGGAGAAGGAGTTCTCCTGGGGCAGAAGCTCCCGGGAGAAATGCCGTAGCAGCAGGGAGGCCGCCCGGGCGCCGTCAAAGGGCTCCACTAAATAGGCCATTACGTCTGCGTCGTAGGCGGCCATGGCGTATTCCGGACCGGGAGCCAGCACCATCACCGGCTGCCAGCTTTCCCGGGTCAGCTCCCGGACAAACTCCATATTTCGCGCGGGGTCGTCCCGCAGGTCCACCAGGCTCAGGTCAAAGCCGGATTCCCCCGGCTCAAATAAGGTGGTTTGAAACAGGGGAAATCCCCGAAACCGGCAGACCTCTTTGGAAGCGTCCTGCAAATGGGCGGCAATCTTCCGGGGCGCCTGGGCCAGGAATTGAGAGTCGTTGCTGTAAAGGGCAATGCGCAGCATAGGGGTCCACCTTTCTCTGGAGAATCTTCCGTGGGGCGCCCACCCAAGCGTGCCGGAGAGCCGGGCAGGCCGGGGTGGGTGCTTTTTCTGTAAGTATACCAGAGCGGCGGCGGAAAATCCAGGGCGGGGAGAGATTTCTTGGAAGTTCCGCCAAAAAAGAGCGGAAAGGTATGGAAAGTTTTTCCGAAACATGCTATGCTGGAAAAAAGCAGAGGGGGGTGTGCCCATGGGCGCAATTCGAGTGATCCGAGGAATTTTGGCGGCGATTTGGTGCTGTCTGCTGGCGCTGAGCCTGTGGCTGACGGTCCAGCGGCAGGTGTTCCAGCAAGAGGAAATCTCCTTGGCCGGGGTGACGCTAGCCCCGGTGGAGGGAGACGCCATGTCCCCGACTTTGCGGGAGGGGGATCTGGCTGTGGCAATGTCCCCCTCCGGCCAGGAACCGCCCTATGGGATGGGGGACATGGTGCTGGCCCTGGACGGGAAGGCCACCCGGCTGGTGGGCACCGTGGACGGGGAGTTCATCGCCCGGGGGGACGGGGAGTCCCCGGACAAAGAGACCCTGCTGCCCCATGGGAATATTGTGGGGAAGGTGGTGGCCGTCCTGCCGGGAGCGGCAGGGTTTGTGGAGTTTCTCAGCGCCCTGTGGGGCCCGCCTGTGGTGCTGGCGGCGGGGATCCTTCTGCTGGGTCTTCCCACCTTTTTGGGGTTGGGAAAGCTTGTTTCGGAAAAAGCTGGCCCCTACCGGGGCCGCCATAGCCGCCCGTGACAAAACGGCCGCGCTGTCCAGGGATGCTCCTGGGGCGCGGCCGTTTTTTGGGAGATTTTTTGGCAAAGGTTTCCCGCTGCGGCAGGACTGGGGCTGTCAGGTGGTCAAGTCCAGGGCGCCCTGGGCAGGGAACCAGGAGAAGGAGCGCTTTTGGTGGGAGAGCAGCCAGCTTTCCGGGCAGGTGTTGTTCTGCCAGTCCAGGGGCAAAGCTTCCGCACAGGTGTGCCGGGAGGCCAGGGCGAAGGCTTGGCGGACCTCCTCCTCCTGGTCGGGGGTGAGCACTCCCGGGCGGATGGAGGTGAACAGGGGCGTGCCGCTTTCTGCCAGCAGCCACAGCCACTGGCGGTTGAGCTCCCAGGGGATCTCCCCGGTGACGCCTACGCAGTCGGCGTCAATGGCGAAAAAGCTGCCGTGCATGGGCAAGGTGAAGGCCAGGGTGTTCACCCCCATTTTGCGGGTGCGTTCCCACAGGCGGCCGCTGGTGTCGTCCCCGGTGCGGTTGAGGTGCATCCATCCGGCGCCCAGATGGCCCATGCAGTTGCACCCCAGGATCAAAGCGCCCTGGGAGGCCTGGTAGATGGCCTGATACAGGTGCAGGATGGCCTCGGCTGTGGTGACGGTTTCGTCGGCAAAGCGCCAGCCCCCGTCTGTGATTTGGCTGCCCATTTGGAATCCCCAGCGCCCCAGCAGGTCAAAGGTGGAGAAATCGTGCTTAATCAAGGTGTAGCCCCAGGCGCGCAGGGTGCGGATATCCTCCTGCACATAGCGGAGAACCTCCGGCACGGTGGGGTCCAGGTATTCCGGATCCCGGCGAGAGCGCCAGCTGGAGGGGATTTGCGGGTCCCGGTTCCACAGCAGCCGCACCCAGATGCCGGGCCGGGCGCCCCGGGTGGAGATCTGCCGGGCCAGGCCTGCCATGTCTGGGAACTTTTCATTGCCCTGGCGCCAGGGGCCGCCGTTGTAGCCGGGCTCCTGGTTGTGAAAGACCTGCCAGCCGTCGTCGATGACCATGGTGGGCGGGTTTTCCAGACCCTGGGTCAGGGAGAGAAGATAGTCGGTGTCCTGAAGAATCTCCTCCTGGGAGCTGTTCCCGTAGGCGTAATACCAGTTGTTGGAGCCGTACACCGGCTGGCTGGGCAGCAGCGGCTGGGGAGAGAGCACCTTTAAAAACCGCTGCAAAGCGGGAAAAGCCGCCAGGCCGCACCGGTGGAACACCACGCTGGCGGCGGGCAGCTTCCTCCCCTGCAGGCGGACGCCCTCCCCGCCGCAGCGCAGGTCCAGGTGCAGGGAGAAGCCGTGGGGGTCCACCGTCCAGTAGCACAGGGCATGGGGCTGGACTTTCACCCCAAAGCAGAGCACCTCTTGGCCGTTGTCCGCCAGAAAGTACCAGGGCATCACCCGCTCCGGGACAAAACCCCGCCACTCCATGTCCCCGTAGCCCCGCTCCCAGGCGCCGCCCAGAAAGCGGCAGTTCAGGGGAAACTCCAAATCCCAGCGGAGCACCCACTCCTTTAACGGGGTCTCCTCTGCGGTGATGGACAGGTCCAGGCCGCGGGTGGTGCCGGCCAGCTCCCAGGCAATGTCTTGGCAGCGGCCTGCGGCCAGCTGGTTTTCGGAAAGGGGGATCCACGCCTTCTGGGTACGCAGGGCGCCCCGGTCGGGCTGGTGGTGAAACGCGGAAATCATGCAAAAGCCTCCTCAGTAGGCGGCCGGAGAGGGCGCCGCCTTTTTGTCCCATTGTAGCGCGAAATGGGGAAAAGCGCCAGTGGTTTAGGTGTAAAGAATCCGGTTTTTTTACAACCGCCGGCTGGCGTTCTTTCGCGGCCTGTGGTAAAATGGAAAAAACCGCCCTAGGGCGGGGCAAAGGGGAGTCGAAAAAGGTGTTGTGGGGATGGGTGCTTTTGGGCATTTTGGGAGCGGCGCTGCTAGTGCTGCTGGGAGCCGGCCTGTTTTTCTTCCGCTTTTCCATGGTGCGGGGAAAGAGAAGGCAGCAAGAGGAAGAGTTTCTCAAAAAAGGCACCATCTGGCACCCGTTCCGCCAGCGCATGGAAGAGGCCCAGGCGTTTATCCGCAGCCACACCCAGGAAAAAGTGAGCCTTCGCTCCCGGGACGGGCTGCAGCTGACGGCCTTGTATCTGCCTGCTCCGGGGGAATCCCGCGGGACCATTCTGGCCTTTCACGGGTACCGGTCTTTGGCCACGGTGGACTTTGCCCTGGAGGTGGAGTTCCTCCACAACCTGGGGTATGACCTGCTGCTGCCCTACCAGCGCTCCCATGGGGAGAGCCAGGGCCGGTACATTACCTACGGGGTTAAGGAGCGGCTGGACTGCCAGGATTGGGCCCGCTATGCCGCCCAGCGGTTTGGGCGGGAAAAGCCCCTGTTCCTCATGGGCATCTCCATGGGGGCTGCCACGGTGCTGATGGCCTCCTCCCTGGACCTGCCAGAAAACACCCGGGGCATTGTGGCGGACTGCGGGTTTACCACCCCTTGGGAGATTATGGCCCACGTGGCCAGGCGGGACTACCACCTGCCGGCGTTTCCCCTGCTGTATGTGCTGGAGGGGATTGCCCGGCTGCGGGCCGGGGTGAGTTTGCGGGGTGCAGACACCCGCCAGGCCCTGCAAAAGACCCGGCTGCCGGTGCTGTTTCTCCACGGGGAGGCGGACGATTTTGTGCCGGTCTCCATGACCCGGGAGAATTACGCCGCCTGTTCCGGGGAAAAAGAGCTGCTGCTGGTGCCTGGGGCAGGCCACGCCCAAAGTTTTGGGGTGGACCCAGAGGGATGCCAGGAGGCCATCCGGAGCTTTTTGGAAAAACACGGCAAAAGGGCGGAAGCGGCCGGGGTTTGCCTGGAGTGAGAGCTGCCTTGGAGAAAGCAAAAAAATATGTTCCAGCCGGAAAAATAGTGATTGCAATGGGGCTTGGGACATGATAAGATATTCTGAGACTACACGGCGTGAGCAGCAAGAAGGGAAACCGGAACCTGCCTTCGTCGTACTTTTTTGCCCGGAAGATCTGTGAGTATGTGGAAAGGGGTCGTTTTATGGCACAGAGAATTCGCAGCATGACAGAGGGCTCTCCCACACGGCTGCTCATTGCTTTTGCCCTGCCGCTGATGGTGGGCAACGTGTTTCAGCAGCTGTACACCGTGGTGGACACGGCTGTGGTGGGCCAGTTTGTGGGGGTCAGCGCCCTGGCTTCCCTGGGGGCGGCGGACAGCCCCAACTGGGGGGTCTTGGGGATCATTCAAGGGTTGACCCAGGGTTTTTCCATCTTGATGGCCCAGCACTTTGGCGCCAAGGATTACCGGGAGCTGTCCCGGGCGGTGGGGCACTCGGTGTCCCTGTGCCTGGTGTTTACCGTGCTGTTGGGCGTAGGGGGCCAGCTGTGGGCCGAGCCTCTGCTGCGGGTTTTAAACACCCCGGAAGATGTGCTGCCGGGCGCCCTTTTGTACCTGCGCATTGTGTACGGAGGCATTCCCGCCATTATGGCCTACAATTTCCTGTCGGCGATTCTGCGGGCTTTGGGGGACGCCAAAACGCCCTTGTATGCCATTGTGGTGGCGGCTTTGCTGAACGTGGTGCTGGATTTGGTGTTTGTCGTTGGCTTTCACTGGGGCATTGCGGGGGCGGCCATTGCCACAGTGGTCTCCCAGGTGGCCTCGGCGGTGTACTGCTTCCTGAATGTGCGGCGCATCAGCCTTCTGCAGGTGCGGGTTTCCGACCTGCGGCTGGAAAAGCGGCTGTCTCTGACCCTTTTAAAATTGGGTTTCCCCATGGCCCTGCAAAACGCCATCATTGCCGTGGGCAGCATGGTGGTTCAATTTGTGATCAACGGCTATGGCATGCTGTTCTTGGCAGGCTTTACGGCCACCAACAAGCTGTACGGCATTTTGGAGATTGCCGCCACCTCCTACGGGTTTGCTGTGACTTCCTACGTGGGGCAGAATCTGGGCGCCCGGCTGATGCGGCGGATTAAAAAAGGCCTGCGCTCGGCAGCGCTGATCGCTTTGGTCACCTCGGTGATCATTGGGGTGGCCATGCTGGTGTTTGGCCGTTTGGTGCTGGGGCTGTTTATCTCCGGAGATCCCCAGCAGGTGGAGGCCTCCATGGAGATCGCCTACCACTACCTGTCCATTATGAGCGTGTGCCTGCCCATTTTGTACATGCTGCACATCTACCGGTCTGCTCTCATGGGGCTGGGAGACACGGTGGTGCCCATGTTCTCCGGCTTTGCGGAGATGGTGGTGCGCATTGGGGTGGCTCTGCTGCTGCCCATTTGGATGGGGCAGGAGGGCATCTACTACGCGGAAGTGGGCGCTTGGACGGCTGCCGCCATCATTTTGGTCACGGCCTATTATCTGCGGATGGGCGCCTTGTCCCGGCGAAAGGGATTTGCCTTAGATGAACCAAAACAAGAGGGAGGAACGGGTGCATGACGCAGACCCAGAAAAACAAGGAAAACAGCATCACCCAAGGCGTGATCTGGAAACAGCTGCTGCTCTTCTTTTTCCCCATTTTGATCGGCACCTTTTTCCAGCAGCTGTACAACACGGTGGACACCATTGTGGTGGGCCAGTATGTGGGCACCAGCGCCCTGGCGGCGGTGGGCACCACCGGCACCTGGATCAACCTGCTGGTGGGCTTCTTTGTGGGGGTGTCCTCCGGCGCCACGGTGATTATCTCCCAGTTTTTCGGCGCGGGAGACGCAAAAAATGTTTCGAAAGCCGTGCACACCTCTATGGCCCTGGCCTTGGCCGGGGGGCTGATCATCATGGTGGCGGGGCTGCTCACCTCCCGGGTGTCTCTGGAGCTTTTGGGGGTGCCGGAGGAGATCATGGGCGACGCCCTGACCTACATGAACGTGTACTACTGCGGCATTATCGCCAGCATGATTTACAATGTGGGCACCGGTGTGCTGCGGGCCATTGGGGACAGCCGCATGCCCTTGTATGTGCTGATTGTCTGCTGCCTGGTGAACATTGTGCTGGACCTGCTGTTTGTGCTGGTATTTCACTGGGGCGTGTTTGGCGTGGCCTTCGCCACAGTGCTTTCCCAGGTGGTCAGCGCGGTGCTGATTATGCTCCGGCTCATGCTCACCCGGGAGTCCTACCGGGTGGAGCTGAAAAAGATTCGCTTTGACCGGAGCATTCTGCGCAACGTCATCCGCATTGGGCTGCCTGCCGGGCTGCAGTCGGTGCTCTACTCCGTCTCCAACCTGGTGGTACAGGCCAGCATCAACTCCTTTGGCACAGACGCCATTGCCTCCTGGGCGGCCATCGGCAAAATCGACGGGTTCATTTGGATGGTCATGAGCGCCTTTGGCATTGCCATCACCACCTTTGTGGGCCAGAACTTTGGGGCCCAGCAGTATGGCCGGGTGAAGAAAAGCATCCACATCTGCCTGGGCATGGCCCTGGGCACCACCATTGCCTTGAGTATCCTGCTGCTGCTGTTTATGGAGCCCCTGCTCCGGTTTTTCACCGGGGACGAGGCGGTCATCGCCATTGGGCAGGATTTCTTCCGGGTGCTGGGGCCCAGCTACTTTACCTACGTGTTTATTGAGATTTTCTCCGGCGCCATTCGAGGGGCGGGGGAGGCCTTCCAGCCCATGGTGATCACCTGCTTTGGGGTGTGCGGCCTGCGCATTCTGTGGCTGGCTCTGGTGGCTCTGGTCCCCGCCATGCACACCATGCAGATGGTGGCCATGAACTACCCCATCACCTGGGTGATCGCGGCGGTGGTGTTTATCATCTACTATCTGCGTATGAACTGGCTGCGGCGGTGCATCCGGCGCAGCGGTCAGCCTATGCCGGAAAACCTGTGAAGAAAAGGAACGCAGAAGGGCGCTGCCTGCAAGGGGCGGCGCCCTTCGTTTTGCAGTGGGCCTGCATGCCGGAAAACGCGGAGACGGCCAGCACTTTGCCCTCTTCCGCAGGAATTGGCTGCGGCGATGCATCCGCCGCAGCGGTTAGCCTATGCCGGAAAACCTGTGACACTTTGCCCTCTTCCGCAGGAATTGGCTGCGGCGATGCATCCGCCGCAGCGGTTAGCCTATGCCGGAAAACCTGTGAGGAAAAGGAACGCAGAAGGGCGCTGCCTGCAAGGGGCGGCGCCCTTCGTTTTGCAGTGGGCCTGCTTGCCGGGAAACGCGGAGACGGCCAGCACTTTTCCCTCTTCCGCAGGAACTGGCTGCGGCGATGCATCCGCCGCAGCGGTTAGCTCTTTTCCCTCTTCTGAAAAAGGTGTTGTGTTTTTGGGGGGATTGCGCTAAGATAGAAGTAGTTACTCTGCGCGTGGAACCAATGCGCAGCAGCATTTACATGTAAGATTTTCAATAGGGGAGGAATTACAAATGACCAATATCCCTCAGGTAAAACTGGGCCTTGTGGCAGTCTCCCGGGACTGTTTCCCCATTGCCCTTTCTCAAAGCCGCCGGGCCGCCGTGGTGGCAGCCTGCGCCGCCCGTGGTCTGGACGTCTACGAGGCCCAAACCACCGTGGAAAACGAAAAGGACATGCTGGCCGCTGTGGAGGAAGTCCAAAAGGCCGGCTGCAACGCTTTGACCGTGTTTCTGGGCAACTTTGGCCCGGAAACTCCGGAGACCCTCATCGCCAAGTACTTTGACGGCCCCTGCATGTTTGTGGCGGCTGCCGAGGGGGACGGGGACCTGATCAATGGCCGGGGAGACGCCTACTGCGGCATGCTCAACTGCTCCTACAACCTGGGGCTGCGGGGCCTGGCCGGCTACATCCCCGAATACCCGGTGGGCACCGCTCCGGAGATTGCGGAGAAAATGGCGGAGTTTGTGCCCATCGCCCGGGCGGTTCTGGGCGTTCGGAATTTGAAGATCATCACCTTCGGCCCCCGGCCCCAGGACTTTTTCGCCTGCAACGCTCCCATTCAGGGCCTGTACGACCTGGGTGTGGAGATTGAGGAAAACAGCGAGCTGGACCTGCTGGTCTCCTACAAGGAACACGCAGGGGATCCCCGCATTGCCGATGTGTGCGCCGACATGGCCCAAGAGATGGGCGAGGGCCGATACTATCCCGACCTGCTGGAGCGCATGGCCCAGTTTGAGCTGACCTTGCTGGATTGGGCGGAGAACCACAAGGGCAGCCGCCAGTATGTGGCCTTTGCAGACAAATGTTGGCCCGCTTTCCCCAGCCAGTTCGGCTTTGAGCCCTGCTATGTCAACTCCCGCCTGGCCAGCCGGGGCATTCCCGTGGCCTGCGAGGTGGATGTTTACGGCGCCCTGTCCGAGTACATCGGCCTGTGCGTCTCCGGGGACACGGTGACTTTGCTGGACATCAACAACTCCGTGCCCGCCTCCCTGTATGAGGGGAAAATTGCCGGCAAGTTCGGTTACGACTATAAGCTCACCGACACCTTTATGGGCTTCCACTGCGGCAACACTCCCAGCTGCAAGCTGTGCGCCGACCGGGCTGTGAAATACCAGCTGATTCAGCACCGGCTGCTGGAGCCTGCCGGTTCCGACCCGGACTTCACCCGGGGCACCTTGGAGGGGGACATCGCTCCCGGCGACATCACCTTCTTCCGGCTGCAGAGCACCTCCGATGGGAAGCTGCGCGCCTATGTGGCCCAAGGGGAAGTGCTGCCTGTGCCCACCGGCTCCTTCGGGGGCATCGGCGTGTTCGCCATTCCGGAGATGGGCCGGTTCTACCGCCACGTGCTTCTGGAGAAGCGCTATCCCCACCACGGGGCGGTGGCCTTCGGCCATCACGGCAAGGCTTTGTTCGAACTGTTCAAGCTTTTGGGCGTGGAGGACATCGGCTTTAACCAGCCCGCCTCTCTGCCCTACAAGACGGAAAATCCCTTCGCCTAAAAACCAGGAGAAGCAAGGGGCTGCCGCACTCTGCGGCAGCCCCTTTTTGCAGCCTCTCCCACGGAAAAAACCAGCCCTTGCATCCCCGAAAAGAGGGGGCAAGGGCCGGAATTTGTACAGACGGTTTTTTACGGAGAAAAGGCATGGGTCACAGGGCCTTTTCCAGGGCGTCGATGACAATCTGCAGGGCTTTGATGCGGGCGTATTTCTTGTCCACAGATTCCAGAATGTGCCAGGGGGCGTAGGTGGTGCTGGTCTTCTGGAGCATTTCATCTATCGCCTGCTCATACAGGTCCCACTTCTCCCGGTTGCGCCAATCCTCGTCGGTGATCTTCCACTGCTTGGAGGGGGTGTTCTGCCGGTCGGTGAAGCGGGCGAGCTGGGTGTCCTTGTCGATCTGCACCCAGAATTTCAAGATGACAGCCCCCCAGTTGTGGAGCTCCTGCTCGAACTCGTTCATCTCGTAGTAGGCCCGCTGCCAGTCGTTTTCGCTGCAGAAGCCTTCCAGCCGCTCCACCATCACCCGGCCGTACCAGCTGCGGTCGAAAATGGCGATGTGTCCGGTTTTGGGCAGGCGGGTCCAGAAGCGCCACAGGTAGTGCCGGGCCTTTTCCTTGGGTTCCGGACTGGCGATGGGGTGCACCTCAAAGCCCCGGGGATCCAAGGCGCCGGTGACCCGCTTGATGTTGCCCCCCTTGCCGGCGGCGTCCCAGCCCTCGTAAACCATAATCACCGGCACCCGCTTGCGGTACAGCCGGTTGTGCAGCTTGCCCAGCTTGGCCTGCAGTTCCCGCAGCTGCTGCTTGTACTCGGTTTCGGAAAGGGTCTTGTCCAGGGGCACGTCCTTGAGCTTGGGCATCTTCACCAGGGGGAAGACGTTTTGCAGCAGAGGCACCGCCAGGCTCTCGTTGTGCAGGGCGGTTTCAATGCCCACGCACAGGGTTTCCATCACCTGCAGCTCTGCAAATTTTTTGGACTTGGAGTCCACAATGTACCAGGGGGCGCTGGGGGTGTTGGTGTCGTCCAAATACCGGTCGAAGGTCTCCAGGCACTGGTCGTAGTGGCGGTTTTGCCACAGATCCCCCTTGCTCACCCGCCAGGCGGTGTCCTTGTCCCCCAGCAGGTTTTCCAGGCGGGTTTCCTGTTCCTTTTTGCTGATGTGGAAAAAGAACTTCAGCACCAGGTAACCGTTGTCAGTGAGGGTCCGCTCAAAGTGCTTGACGCTTTCCACCCGCTGGGTGTAGGCCTTGTCATCCAGCTGGCCGCTCAGGCGCTCCTCCATGATCTGGTTCATCCAGCCGGAATCCAAAAAGGTGAACTTGCCGGCCTCGGGAATCTTTTCAAAAAACCGGTAGAGGAAAGGCTTGCGGCTCTCCTCTTCGGTGGGGCTGGCGGGCATGGTGAACACCTTGAAAAAACGGGGGTCGATGTTGCGGATGATCTGCCCGATGGAGCTGCCCTTGCCGGCGGCGCCCCAGCCCTCAATGAGCACCAGCACAGGGAGTTTGCGCTCCTTGAGCTTCATCTGCTGCTCCTCCAGCTTTTCCTGCGCCGCTTTCAGGCGCTGCTTGATCTCCTCCCCGTCGGGCTTTTCCGGGCGTATCCAATTTTTCAGCATTGACAGTCACCTCAGTGAATCCCAGGCAGAGGCGGTCTCGCCGGGGGAAGGGCTCCCAGCGGAAGGCCGGCCTGTTCCCAGGAAAATTAGAATACCCCTATTATACCAATTTCTTCTAAAAAAATCATCCTTTTTTCAGAGAAAATAGGAAAAATATCTTATTTTCCCTTGTGTTGCACGGCGTCAATGGCGGAGATCACCGCGCCCCGGAAATTTCTCCGCTCCAACTCGGCCACCCCCACAATGGTGGTGCCCCCTGGGGAGCACACAGCGTCCTTCAGGCGGCCCGGGTGCTCTCCCGTTTCCAGCTGCAGTTTTCCCGTGCCCGCCAGCATTTGGGCGGCCAGCCGGTAGGAAAGGTCCCGGGGCAGGCCATGCAGGACTCCGGCGTCCCCCAGGGCTTCCAGAAACATGGCCGCGTAAGCAGGCCCGCAGCCGGCCAAGGTCCCGGCGATGGACAGCTGTTGGGTGGAGACGGTCTCCACGGTGCCCAGGCAGCCCAGCAGGGCCTGTACCTGCCGGAGTTCCTCCGGCGTCAGGGAGTGCTCCTCCTCCAACAGGACCACACCCTCCCCCACGGAGACAGGGGTGTTGGGCATCAGGCTCAGGTGATGGACTCCGGCGGGGAGCGCCTGCTCCAGCCGGGCGTAGGGCCAGCCTGCCGCCACACACAGCAGGATTTTGCCCCCCAGGCTCTCCCCCAGAGGGGCCAGGACTTCCTCAATCAGGTGGGGCTTCACCGCCAGGATGACCACTTGGCTGCGGTCCACCACCTCTTGGGCGCTCTGGCAGGGGACCACCCCCAGGGCCCCTGTGGTTTGCTGGAGCTTTTCCCAGCGCTTGGCGCAGGCGCACAGCTGGAGGCCCTCCCCGTTGCCGTGCTGCAAAAAGCCCTTCGCCATAGCTTGGGCCATGTTTCCAAATCCGATAAATCCCAGGGTGCATTGTGCCATTGTGCCATCTTCCTTTCTCCCTTGTGAATGGGGGGCGGGCCGTGCCCCATCTGTGGGGCCTGTATGAAAAACAGCCCTTTTCCCTTTTTCACGTTTTTAAAACGCTCTGGATCTAGTATAACACAAAGGCGTCCTCCCCCACCAGAGCGCGCCGCGGTTTTCTTGCGTTTGTGGGGGAGGGAAAGGGGGACGGCGCCCCTGCCGAAAAGTCCAAGAGCCGCTGCGAAGTTGCAGCGGCTCTTGCGTTCAATGGGGGAGAAACAGGTATTCTTTACGACCGTCTAGGGTGATGCGCTGGGAGGAAACTCCAAACACCCGGGCGGGCACGCCGCTGTCAAACACCGGCTGGGCCTCCCCCTGGGCGGCGATTTTTCCCTGTTCCAGCACCAACACTTGGTGGCTGTAGGAGAAGGCCAGGGACAGGTCATGGAGGACCATGACCACCGTTTTTCCCAAGGCGTTGACCCGGGCGATCAGCTCCAGCATCTCATACTTTTGGCCGATGTCCAAATAGGTGGTGGGCTCGTCCAAAAAGAGGATGTCCGTGTCCTGGGAGAGGGTCATGGCCAGATACACCCGCTGCCGTTCTCCGCCGGAGAGTTGAGAGAGCTCCTTGTTTTGGAGGGCGGTGGTGCCGGTGACTTCCATAGCCCAGCGGATCTTCTCCCGGTCGGCCTGGGTCAGGTCCCGGCCGAAGCTCAGGTGGGGATAGCGGCCGTGGGCCACCAGCTGTTCCACCCGGATGGCGGGCACATCTCGGGTTTGGGGCAAAAGGGCCACCAGCCGGGCAAATTCCCGGCGGCGGAACTGGCCCAGCTCCCGGCCGCCGAAGAAAATCTGTCCTCCCGCCAGGGGCAGCAGGCCGCAGGCAGCGCGGAGCAGCGTGGTCTTCCCGCAGCCGTTGGGGCCGATCAAGGCGGTGATCTTCCCGGAGGGGAGCGTCAAGCTGACGTCCTCCAGCACCAGGTGGCCTGGGTATCCGGCGGTCACGTGGCGCAGTTCAATCATGGGATCCCCTCCTTCTCCCCGGCAGGGGCCGGCGGCGCTGTTTGATCAGCAGGAACAGGAAGAAGGGTCCGCCCAAAAAGCTGAGCAGAATGCCCACGGGGATTTCATAGGGGGCGAAAAGCACCCGGCTCAACAGGTCGCACAGGGTGACGAAGCTGGCCCCCAGCAGGGCCGCCGCAGGCAGCAGCACCCGGTGCCGCCCCTGGCCGAACAGCCGCCGGACCATGTGGGGGCACAGCAGTCCCACAAAGCTCACCTGTCCGGAAAAACTCACCGCTGCCCCTGCCAACACACAGGCGATGAGGATGAGCCCAAAGCGGGTGGCTTTGACGGGAAGGCCCAGGCTGTGGGCGGTCTCCTCCCCCAGACAGAGCACGTCCGTGGGCCGGGCCAGCAGCCAGGCCAGCCCCAAAGCTGGGAGAATCATCAGCCAGGCGGGGGACAAGTTTGCAAAGCTCACCCCGGAGAACCCGCCGATCAAAAAGGTGCTGCCGTTGTAGAGGGTGTCCGGAAAAAAGGTCTTAATGGTGTTGGTGCCCGCGGTGAAAATGCTGCTCACCGCCACCCCGGCCAGAATGATGGTCAGCTTGCCAGCGCCTGCCCCTGCCGCCACGGCGTACACAAGCAAGGTGGCCGTCAGGGCCCCTATAAAGGCTCCCAAGGGCGCCGCTCCCGCCATGCCGGGGGCTATGGCCATGGCCAGAAAGGTGCAAAACCCCGCTCCCGCGTTGACGCCGATCACGTTGGGGGAGGCCAAAGGGTTGGAGAGCACCGCCTGAATCAGCATGCCGCTGACCGCCAGGGCGGACCCGCACAGCAGGGAGGCGCACACCCGGGGCAGCCGCACGTGGAGCAGAATCCGGGCGTCCGGAGAGGAGGCCTCTCCGGCCAGCAGTTCCCAGAGGGCAGCAGGCAGGTCGATGACCGTGGAGCCCACCGCCGCGCCCAGGGCTGCGCTTGCCACCACCAGCAGTCCCAGCCCCCCGAGCCCCAGGGTCGTTTTACGCTTCATCAAAGAACACCGGGTAGAGGATTTCCCCCAGGTACTGGTAGCTCTCCCCCCAGCGGTTGTTGGGCTTGTAGTGGAACAAATCCTTGGGCAGCACAATGTACCGGTCCTCCTGCACGGCGGAAAGCTGGGACCAGGCGGGGTTCTGGTCGATGAGGCCGTTTAAGTACTCCAGGGCCTTTTGCTCGTCCCCCATGGTGGTGACGAAGATGTAGTCCGGGTTTGCGGCGATGACCTCCTCCAGGCTCAGATCCTCCAGCATGGAGGGGTGGTCGTCGGCGATGTTGTGGGCACCCAGGTCCTGCAGGATGACCCCGGCCAGCTCGTCGTCGGTTTTGGCTTTGATGCCTGTGGAGAAGGCCCGAATCAGCAGCACGCTGGGCCGGGTGCTGCTGGACAGGGCAGCCGTTGCCTGAACCTCTTGGATCTGCTCTTCTACCTGGGTGACGTTTTCCTCAAACAGGTCGTCCCGGCCGGTGACGCCGCAAAACTGTTCCATCATGATCTTATAGTCCGCAAAGGTGTCCACCTGGAAAGCGGCGCAGGAAATCCCGGCGTTCTCCAGCACGTCCCGGATGTCCGCCTGGGCGGTGATGTCGCTGGCCAGCAACACCAGGTCCGGCTCCAAAGCGATGATCTCCTCGGCGTTGGGTTCCTTTACGGTGCCCACCACGGCCATGTCCTCGGGCAGGCCCAGGTCCCGCTGTTCCAGGGCGTCCTGGGTGACGCCCACCAGCTCCCCGCCGGCCAGCAGCCAGGCCTCTGCAAAAGAGCCATAGGCCGCCACCACCCGGGGCGTGCGGGTGTGCAAGGTGATTTGCGTGCCGTTGGAGTCGGTGAGGGAGATCTCCTCGGCGTCTGTCTGCGGGGAAGAAGAGCTGCTGGGGGCGCTCTCCAGCCCGCTCTCCTGGGCGCTTGCCGGAGAGGAGCTGTCCACCTGGGAGGCCGTCTGGCTGGTGGACTCTGTGGTGAAAACGACCGCCGTGCAGCCGGTGAGAAGCAGAGCCAGGGCTAGAAAAAGGGGTAAAATCCGTTTCATACATACGTCCTTTCTAGGGTACAGGGAATGTGGTTAAAACAGCATGTCGTAGTTGACGGTGGTGCAGAACAGCCGGCGGATTTCCTGGGGATCGCTGGTTTGGCCCATGGCCCACATCAGCTTGGTCACCGTGGCTTCCAAGGTCATGTCGTAGGTCTCCAGCAGGTGATAGCGCTCTTTCACATGTTTTCCCACCTGGTAGACGGAGAGGTCGCTGCCCTCCTGGGGCACCTGGGTGGCCATGATGACGGTTTTCCCCTGGCGGATCAGCTTGTCCAGCTCCTCCAAATACACGTCGGGGATGCCCCCCATGCCGTAGCTTTCGATGATGAGCCCGTCGCACAGCTGTCCAGCTGCGGAAAAGGCGGCGGGGTCCATGCCTGGGGTCAGCTTCAGCAGGAACACCCGGGTGTTCAGCTTGTGGTAGAACACCGGCTCCCCCTGGGGCTCGTAGGGAATATAGCGCACCACCCGGCTCTCGTGGACGCTGGCCAGGTCGGGGAAGTTCAGGCTGGTAAAGGCGTTGTAGCTTTTGGTGCGGGACTTTCGGGCCCGGGTGCCGGCGATCACGTGGCTGCCAAAGACGATGCACACCCCGCTGTCTCCGGCGCAGGCATAGCGCAGGGCGTCCAGCAGGTTCACCTTGGCGTCGGTGGTGTCCTCGTCGATGGAGCGCTGGGCCCCGGTGAGGACAATGGGCTTGGCCGTGTGCTGCAGCAGGTAGGACAGAGCGGAGGCCGTGTAGGCCAGGGTGTCCGTGCCGTGGCAGAGGACAAAGCCGTCGTAGTGGTCGTAGTGTTCTTCAATGAGGCTGGCCAGCAGCAGCCAGTGCTCCGGCCGGATGTTGGTGGAGTCCAGGTTGATGGGCTGCACGGTGTCGATGGAGCAGAAGGAGGCTGCGTCGGGGACGTAGCTTAAAAGTTCCTCCGGAGTGATGCGGGGGGCCAGGCCCTCTGCGGTGTGGCGGGAGGCGATGGTGCCCCCGGTAGCGATGAGAAGAAGATGCTTCATTTGGATGTACCCTCCCGTTTGTCAGGACTATTATACCTTAAAATCCCCGGGGAGGGAAGGGGAAAAGCAAAAGGCCCGGGAGGTCCGGGCCTTTTTGGGTTGGTTGTATCGCTGGTTTGGCGGGGCCGTCTGTTCCCGCAGGGGCCAGTCGGGAAAGGCGCGGCCAGGGGCCGCTGTTTCCCTGGGTTTCGTGTCTTGGTTTCCAGTTGTGGAGCGCTGCTCCGCGCCCCATTTATTCT
>CAJFEW010000024.1 GCA_904374805.1 uncultured Neglectibacter sp. | reverse complement strand
CCCTGGCGCCGGGTCGGTGTTTCTTTAGAGTATACGTCTTCTAAAATACATCCTCATTTAAAGCAAAAAGGCCGCGGGTTTTCCGCGGTCTTTTTGTATGATCGGGAGAGCTTTACCTCTCCAGGGGCTTGCAAAACGGCTCCGGATACGAGATACTAAAGGAGGAAAATCCACGGGAAAGGGGGACATTCTGCCATGGAAATACAGTATGCAGACCTTGTGCTGCTCAATGGAGAGCTAAAAGAAAGGGGCAACCGCTACCGTGTGGGATACAAAGGGGAGGACGTCGCTTGTCTGCTTCCGCCGGGGGAGTGTTGCTGGACGGGGGAGATGGAGGAGGATGCTCTGAACTGCATCCGGGCCCACTACCAAGCCAAAGGAGAGCGGGTGACCTTTTCGGAAGACCGGCTCTATTTTCGGGTGCAGAAAGGGGAAGGGGACTTTTCTCCTTCTTGCTCCAACGAAATGTAAATAAAATTTGTCGCAAGCTATTGACAAAAATTGGCGAATGCGGTATTATTATGAGCAAGACAAAAAAGTAATCTACTGTGATTTCAGAGTTTCTGTAAACATATACGGGAACATGTTCATGAGGTTTTAAAAATGGGAATTGTTTTAACACGACGAGAAGAAGAGTTGATGTCCTTTCTCTGGGACTACGGCGAGCCCTTGGCTGCCAGTGAAATCCTGGCCAAGTGCACCGAACGCACCTGGAGCGATCAGTACCTGCAGGTTATGATTCGTTCCCTGGAGAAGAAGGGCGCCATTGAACCCTGCGGCATGCTGCGGGTGGGAAACCACTACGCCAGAAAGTTCCACTGTCTCCTGACCAAAGAGGAGTATTACATTCAGCTGGCGGAAAATCACGGCGTGAACACGTCCCTGTTCGCCAAGGCGGCAGTGACGCTGGCAGCCCGTTGTCCGGTGGAAGATCCCAAGGACCTGCTGCAGGAATTGGAGCAGATTTTGGAGACCTACAAAAACGAGGACTGATGGAAGGTGTCCGTTTCCGTTTTTAGCTTCTGGATGGCCATGTTGTGCAGCACGGTCCTGATTCTTCTGGTGCACTTGCTGCGTAAGAAGCCTGGTTTTATCCGAAGCTTTGGCGTGTCCACGCTGCTGTTCTTGTATTTTCTCTGCTTTTTTCGCATGGCGGTTCCGCTGGAACTTCCCTTTGTGCAGGTCATTGGCTTGGAAAAAGGGTATGCCGCTCTGTTTGAGCTGGCCCGTGCTGGAGAAGTTGCCCTGCAGGGTTTCCAGTTGAACCTGTTGGAACTCCTGTTTATCCTGTGGGTTGGCGTGGCCGTGTGCCGGTTCCTCTATTTTGTGGGACGCTATCTGTGGGAAAAGAGAAAGCTGGAGCGCTTTCAGCACAACCGCAGCCCTCTGGCGGAACAGGTTTTCGCCCGGGTGCAGGAGGAAAGCTCCAAGCACCTGCAAGTTCGCGTATTTGTCTGTCCGGATATTCCCGGCCCTATGGGCATCGGCATCCGGAAGAAGGGTATTTTGCTTCCCCATCGGGACTACACAGAGGAGGAGCTGTACTACGTGCTTCAGCACGAGTACACCCACTTTGTGCATCGAGATTTGACAGTGCGGTTTTTGACCTGCGTGTTTGTGTGCGTCTTCTGGTGGAATCCGGCGGTCTATCTGCTGAACCGGGACGTGGAACAGATGCTGGAGATCAAGTGCGACCTGGCCGTGACGGACGGCCGCTCCAAGTCGGAGAGAATCGCCTATTTAACGGCCATTCTCAGCGCCCTGCGGGATGGGGGCGAGGAAAAGAACCCCGCTTTTTCGGCGGGAACCCACCTCTTGCCCCGGCGTATGGACAACGCCCTGCTGGAGCGGTTTCACATGATCACCCGCGGGGAGAACGCCAAAAGGGCTTCCTGGCATCGCCTAGCGCTGCTCACCGTTTCGGTGGCCCTGCTCTTTGCCAGCTATCTCTTTGTGATTCAGCCAAAGTATGATCCGCCGGTTGCCGACTATTATTCACGGGATTCGGCGGAGATAGAGATAACAGATGTTTCTTATCTGTTTAAGTATGAAGATGGGTCATATGCTGCAGTGCTGTCGGATGGCCAGTTTATCCCTGTTAATGATGAATATGTCTTGGAATTGATGCTTTCACAAGATTATATAATTAAAGAAGAAGGTGAATAGAATGGCCATTGAACCGCGTAAAGATGTAATTGTAATGAAGTATCGTCTTTATAATGGAAAGCTGCAGTATCGCCGGTGGAACGAGACCTGGGGATACTGGGTAGACCCGTACTGGATGGATGTGACCTAAATACACGGTGCAGCTTTTGGAAAAGGAAGTGAGGGATCACTTCCTTTTCTTTTGGTTTGGTGCTTTAGCGAAGCCCCCCGCGCCTTGGCGCGGGGGGCTTCAAAAACCGTCGGCTATGCCGGTGGGAGTTTAGAGCTTAGGCAAAAGCAACGTCAAAGCTGCTATAATGGTGAATGACCCCTCCTAGAGGTGGTTTTGCCTTGCTCCTTGGCTCTGCCAATATCCAGCACACAAAAAGCAGGAGGCCTGCTCCCGTGGGGGAGAGGCCTCCTGCTTTCGTTCTGTTTGCGCAAGGAGTGGGCTCAGCCGTTCACCAGCTCCAGATTGTACAGGGCTGCAATGCCGTAGCCGTCTGTGCAGATCATGGGAGGAATCTTGGGATCTGTGGAATCGTTCTCGCTGGGGAAGTTTGTCCACACCCCTTCGTAGACACTGTGGAATACATAGGGGCGGTACATCACCGCAAAGCTGGGAACGTCGGTGAGGTAGATCTCATTGAGCCGCTGGTAGATTTCTTTTTGACGGGTCTCGTCCAGTTCGTTGGAGAGCTCCATCAGCAGCTGGTCCGCTTCTTCATTGTAATACCGGCCGTAGTTGGTGGTCATCCCTTCGGCAAACTCCCCGCCAAACCCGTACATGTAGGAATAGAACACGGTGTAGGCGCCGGAGATGCCGCCGCTGAAGGAGGTCAACGTGATGTCGAAATTGCCAGCCTGCAGGTCGTCGGTGTACTGGGCGGATTCAGGAAAATAGGTCTCAATCTGAATGCCAATGGCCTTGCCTGCTTCCTGCACAATCTGCAGGGCTGCTTCGTAGTCGGACCAACCGGTGGGGCACTCCACCTGGAAGGAGAGCTCTTCGCCGTTGTATTCCCGGTTGCCGTCGCCGTTGGTGTCCACAATGCCTGCCTCATCCAGCAGGGCAATGGCGCCTTCCACATCCTGCCCTTCCCACTGCAGGGGAGCCAGTGCTTCGGGATCCAAAATCAGGCTCTGCTGCTCTTCCGACCAGTTGAACAGCGTGCGGGGATATTCCTTAAAGGTAGGGGATTGCCCCGACATGGCGGAGGCGATGATCTGGTCATAGTCCGTGGCCATGGCAATGGCCTTCCGCAGAGCAGGCTGGTCCAAACCAGGGCGCTGGGTGTTGAACACCACCGTGGGCAGTGTGCCAGGGGCGTTGTAGGGCGGTTCCTCAATGTAGGTGGAGATGGGCAGTC
Source organism: uncultured Neglectibacter sp. (assembly GCA_904374805.1). Taxonomy (GTDB): domain Bacteria; phylum Bacillota; class Clostridia; order Oscillospirales; family Acutalibacteraceae; genus Acutalibacter; species Acutalibacter pullicola. Next base: position 45,791 of record CAJFEW010000024.1, on the reverse strand, counting down.
CCATGTCTTCCCACAGGGTTTCCACGTTGGCGATGTACGCCTGGTTTACATCAATGTCGCCCGCCTGGAACGCCTGGTTGTAGGCGTCGTTGTTGGCGTAAATGTTGCAGATGATGTACTTCGGTGCCGGCAGCTCGCCCCACATGGACGCGTCCTGCCCCCAGTAGTTTTCATCCCGCTGAATGACCCATTTTTGGTCGTTCTGCTCTAAGGGATGGTAGGGGGCCGTGGTGGGGGCGTCCCACATCAGCTCGTTCTTCACCGCCGTGGCGTCGCCGCCGTGCTGAGCGTCCAGCTCCTCCAGATAGGCCTTCTGCATCACGTAGACCTTGGGGAGATACTCCAGCATTTTCATGCGGTTGAGGTTGTCCGTGTTGGCCTGGAATTCCACGGTGTGGTCGTCAATGGCCACCACGTCGGCAATGTAGGGGCTGTAGGCAATGCCTGTGTTGCTCTGGTAGTTCACGTGGGCGTCCCAGGTGGCCTCCACATCGGCTGCGGTCAGCGGGGTGCCGTCGCTCCAATGGGCAGCCTCTTTCAGCTTCACGGTGATCGCCGTCTGGTCCTCATTCCACTGGTATTCCCCGTCTGCCAGCAGGGGATAGGCTGTTTCGTCCGAAGGGTTCCACATGTACAGGGTTTCCCAAACCAGTTCCCGGGCCATATCCGACTGGGACATAGCCGCGTAGTTGGGGTTGGAAGCCAGCGGGTTGTTGGAAACCGGCGCGCCCCACTGTCCTGGGGCGTAGTACAGGGACTCTTCCCGCGGATAGGAAGTCATGTCCGCGGCGGGCGCCTCTTCGGCGCTGCTTTCTGCTGTGCTGCTTTCAGAAGCCTGGGAGCTTTCCGTCTGAGCCTGGGAGCTTTCCGTCTGAGCCTGAGAGCTCTCCGGTGTTCCCGAGGATTCCCCAGAGGCCTGGGAGCCTCCCCCTCCGGAGCATGCGGCTGAGGAGAGGGCAAGGGCAACTGTCAGCAGGATGGCAAGAAGTTTTCTGCTTTTTTTCATGGTACATCCTCCCTTGTGCGATAAACCAGAATTTTCAAAACAACTCCTTTTGAGCGTTTTTGGTTTATTATTGTTCAGATAATACCACAACATTTGATCAAATTCAAGCTTTTTCAGCAAAATATTTTCATTTTATTGCAAAACTTTTTCCTTTTTTATCAAAGAAGAACATTGCCCGTCTTCCAGTTCAGCCGCACCAAAAGGAAAGGGGGCCGCTGCATGGCGCAGCAGCCCTCCGCTCTTTTAGCAAAGAAGAAAAGGAAAGGGGGCCGCTGCATGGCGCAGCAGCCCTCCGCTCTTTTAGCAAAGAAGAACATTGCCCGTCTTCCAGTTCAGCCGCACCAAAAGGAAAGGGAGCTGCTGCATGACGCAGCAGCCCCCGCTCTTTTAGCAAAGAAGAATATTGCCCGTTTTCCAGTTCAGCCGCACCAAAAGGAAAGGGAGCTGCTGCATGACGCAGCAGCCCCCCGCTCTTTTAGCAAAGAAGAACATGGTCCGTCTTCCAGTTCAGCCGCACCAAAAGGAAAGGGAGCTGCTGCATGACGCAGCAGCCCTCCGCTCTTTTAGCAAAGAAGAACATGGTCCGTCTTCCAGTTCAGCCGCACCAAAAGGAAAGGGAGCTGCTGCATGGCGCAGCAGCCCTCCGCTCTTTTAGCAAAGAAGAACATTGCCCGTTTCCAGGCCCAACCGCACCAAAAGGAAAGCGGCCGCTGTATGACACAGCAGCACCCGCTCTTTTAGCAAAGAAGAATATTGCCCGTCTTCCAGTTCAGCCGCACCAAAAGGAAAGGGTGCTGCTGCACGACGCAGCAGCCCCCTGCATCTCTGGGCCTTTGGGAATCTTCTTTAAACGCCCTGGTGCTTCAGGACGCCATCCACAAACCGTTTCGCCCGGGGAATATCCCCGGCGTCCACGTGTTCCACAATCAGTGGAATGTTGGGATGATGTTTTGCCAAAAGAGATACATACAGGTTGTAATTTAACAGGCCCAGTCCAGCAGCGGGAAGCTCCACACCGCCGGCGCCGCGGAACACATGGGATTCATCCGCGTCAATATCCGCCCGCTTTACACGGGTGTCCTGTGTCGGTTTGATGTCTTTCGCATGGGCAATGACCATTTTGTCGGACAACGCGTGGAAGATAGACCGCAGGGTGCCGTCCACATCGTGGATGTTCTCTGTGGTGAAGAAGTTGGTGGGATCGCAGATCAGCTTCAGGTTGGGCATGTTGATCTCGTCAAAAAGCTGCTGCACCCGCTGGATGGAGCCGATCACGTTGTTCACGTAGTTTTCCACCAAGAAGGTGGCACCCACCTCTCTGCCAAATTTAACCAGGTCGTACAGAATCTCCGCCGTTTCCTCGTAGGCTTCCTCAGTGCCGTTGCGCTCGTGCCAAACCCAATCGCTGTCTGGGTGGTAGGTGCCTGTCTCGCTGGCCACATAGGGGCAGCCCAAGTCCAGGGCCCGTTCCATCATGCCTTTGATATAGGCGATATTCCGCTTTCTCTGCTCGAGGTCGTGGTGCACAATATTGGTGTAGGCAGAAACAGCCACAACAGGCAGATTGGCGTCCCGGAATTTGTCGCGGATCTCCTGGGCGCGCTCCTTGGTGAGATGTTCCTTGGCGGCGTCGCAATCCTTAAAGGAGACGTCCAGCTGCACGCAGGAGAAACCGTCCCGTTTAATCTGGCGGATGACGCCGTCCACTGTGTCTGGATAATACCCGGTAAAAATTCCTGTGGCGATCAAAGGGATTCACATCCTCTCCAAAACGGAAATAGGGGTTTGTTAAAAGGTGGTGTGCAAGGGCAGGGTGCGCTTCTCCTCAATCGCCTGGGGAATGGTGCACATAATGTCCACTACATGGCGGGCGATCTTGGGATCCAGCGTAGGCGTGGTGTCCGTCTCAATGGCGTGGATCAGATCGGAGAGGCACTCGCACTGCTCAAATTCTCCTCTGGGAGGCCGGTCTTGGGACAGGGGATCCAGCCAGCCCCGGACCTTCAGTTCCGGGCTGTCCAGGTACATGCGGACTCCATCGCCCTCGCCAATTTTAATCTGTCCCAGAATGGTGAGGGTGCCCTTGGTTCCGTAAACCTCCAGCATGTTCACCGTGGAGGCCACTTGGCAGAAGCCGGCGTCTACCACGCCAATGCATCCGTCGCCCCAGTTCAGGGTGATCAGGTAGTTGTCCGGCAAATAGTCCGCCTTAATTTTCTTGCCGTCGAAGGCGCCGGTGCGCACCACCCGCTCCGGCTGGGAGATCACAGCGGTGCAGGACACCTCTTTGGCAGGTCCCAGCACGGCCACAGCCATGGTCAGGCCGTGCACACCCATGTCGTAAATGGCCCCGGCGCCAGGTTCGAAGAACCAGCTGGGATCCGCATCCCGGTACTGGAAATGCTCCGGCCCGCCGTGGGCTGTGTGGGCCCGCACCATGGTGACCTTGCCGATGGCCCCATTTTGAATCATGTCCCGAATGAACAGAATGTCCGGCCGCAGGGGATGGATGGGGGAAGCGGCAAATTTGACTCCAGCTTTCTGGGCTGCCTCCATCTGTTCCGTCACCTGCTCCACCGTCAGGCCCACAGGCTTTTGGGAATACAGGTGTTTTCCGGCCTGCAGAGCTTTCATGTTGATTTCGTGGTGGGCGGGAATGGAGGCGGTGTCCATGAGAATGTCAAAATCGCAGTGGGCCAGCAGCTCGTCAATGTTGGGATACCACTGGGGCACGTGAAACCGCTCTGCGTATTTCTGAGCCCGCTCAGGAATGATGTCGCACACAGCCACCAGTTCTGTTTGGGGAATGTGGGCCATTTGCGGAATGTAAATGCTTTCTGCGATGGATCCGCAGCCAATTAAGGCAACTTTCCAGGTTTTCATAGATGGTCTTCTCCTAAAAGAAATGTAAGGTTATGACAACGGCAGCCGTTTGCCGCCGATGGTCACCTGTAGGTGCAGCTCGTCCCCCCAGGTTTGGCAGGGGATGAGGCTCTCTTTTTCCAAGGCGGGGTATTTGTCCTCGTAGGGGTAGGCCCGCCCCAGCTGTGTATATTTAGATTTTCCCAAAAGATGGTAGGGAAGCAGGTCCACTTGGGAAACGCCGGTTTGGGCGGCCAAGCGGAGGATTCCCCGAAGGTCCTCCGGCTCATTGTTAAAGCCGGGAATGACGGGAACACGAAGGACAATTTCCTTCGTCAGAGAGCGTGCTTGGGACAAGTTGGATAGAATCCGGTCTAAGTGGGCGCCGGTCACCGCTTGCAGCCGCTGGGGATCCCTGTGTTTTACGTCCAGCAAAAGCAGGTCAACCCACCGAACCACCCGGGAAAAATGCTCTGGGTCCACGTCGCCGGCGGTTTCCAGGGCTACGGAAAGGCCTCTGTTTTGGGCCCCGAAGGCCAGGGCTTCCGCTGCTTCCAGCTGCAGCAAGGGCTCTCCGCCGGAGAGCGTCAGCCCTCCGCCGCTTCTTTCGTAATAGGCCCTGTCCCGCTCCACCAGGTTTAGAACGTCCTCCACGGTCCGGTCCATGCCTGCAAGGCGCAGGGCGCTTCCGGGGCAAACCTGCACGCATCTGCCGCATCTCTGGCAGCGGTCCCGGTGGAAAACCGGCAGCTCACCTGGGTGAAAGCGGATCGCTCCCTGAGGGCACTGGGCGGCGCAGGCGCCGCAGCCCAAGCAGGAATTTTCCATGTACAGCAGGTCCTTTTCCCTTCGCTGGGATTCCGGGTTGGAGCACCAGGGACACCGCAAATTACAGCCTTTGAAAAAGACGGTTGTGCGAATACCTGGCCCGTCGTGCAGGGAAAAGCGCTGTATGTCAAAGAGATGCAGAAGCTGCCGGTCAGTCATAGAGCACGCGGCTCATAAGTTCCTGCTGGATATCCGGCTCCAAATTGACGAATACCGCAGAAAAGCCGCTGACACGGACAATCAAGTCCTTGTAGTTTTCCGGATGTTTCACCGCGTCTTCCAGAACGCCCCGGCCCACCACGGTCACCATAATGTGGGGCCCGCCCTTTTGAAAATAGGTTTTGAACAGGTCCTTGATCGCATCTCGGTTCTCCGCGAAGAAGGTGGGAGAGAACTTGATGTTTTGGACGGCGCCCGCGTGATATTTGGCTTCAATTTTAGCCAGGGAGTTGAGCATGGCTGTGGGACCGTTTACGTTGGCGCCTCCCTGCGGGTTGTTGGCAGGATTCATATACATGCCCGCCAGACGCCCGTCCGGAGAGGCTCCCGTGCGGCGGCCCCATTCGGTGTTCAGCTGGTTGTTGCTGATCACCACAAGGAAATACTGCATGCCTGCCGCAATGCCCCGGTTGCGCACCCCCTGGGCTACAAACCGGTAAAGGTCCACCGCCATGCCGTCTGCGGTGTCCAGGTCGTTGCCGTACTTGTCGCAGTTCCACAGGTCTTTGCGCATCTGTTCGTACCCTGCAAAGTTGGCCAGCAGGGCTTCTCCCACCTGAGGCAGGGTGTACTTCTTCCGGGTAAACACCAGGTCCTTCAGCGCCCACAGGCTGTCGGAAGCGTTGAAAATGCCGTAAATCTCATTGGTGCCCCCCAGGTACCGCACCCCGCCGTCCAGCAGCGCTTTGCCTCTTTCCAGGCAGTCGTCCATCAGCAGGCTGGTGAACAGAAAAGACACGTCCCGGTTCATGGCTTCGTAGGAGTACAGCTGGGCGTGGATGGACAAATCCATGTAATGGTCCAACAGCTTCTTGTAGTCCCCATACAGCTCCTCAAAGGTGCGGTAGTCCTCCAGCTTTCGCAGGGGAACGGGGCCGTTTTTTCGAATGCCGTCCATGGGATCCACCCCTTGGTTGAGCAGGATGGTCAAGAGTTTCAACAGGTTCATACAGATGTTGGGTGTTCCTGTGCTCTGCCCCTGAATGACAAATTCTGTGCAGCCAAACGGCACGTACTGCTCGGCGGTTTTCTCATCCACACGCATGCCAAACTGGACCGCCGGCACGTTTACATCGTCGTTGTAGATGGTGGGATAGGTGGCCCCGGCGCCCAAAGCGTCCATGGCTTCGTCCCACACGTCCTCTGGGGTTTCGCTGTCCACCCGCAAAGTGAACTGCGGTTCCACATACCGGCACTCTTTGGCCACCTGCAGGGCGATGTGCAGGAAGATGTCCGCCTCTTTGGGATGCTTGCGTCCCCGGCCTCCCACAATCACACGGCCGTTTACAGTGGTCCGACGGTTTTCGATCATGGTCCACAGGGATTTCACGTACTGGTACGCCTCTTCCTGGGTGAGGCGCCCTTCTTCCAAGTCCTTTGCCAGGTAGGGCCCCAAATAGTCGTCCAGCCTGCCGTAGTTGATAACCCCGGCCAGCAGGGCAAACAGCCAGAACAGCTGCAGCGCTTCGTGGAAGGTTCTGGGTTTTCCCTCCCGAATCCAAAGCAGGCCCTCTGCAATCCGCGTCAGCTGATGCCGGCGCGCTTCCGAGGCGCGCTCCCGCTGTTCCAGTGCCAGGGTCCGCAGGTGGTCTGCGCAGGTGGCGAACAGCTCCAGGCAGGAGAGCTCCGCTGGGTAAAAGGCGTTTTCCGGCTGGGCGCTGGCTTTTTCTTGGAGAAGCTTGCGCAATCCCCCAATGCCCAAATCCAACAGTTTGGGATAGTCCAGCATCATGCCGGAAAGCCTGGCCGTTGCAATGAGCGGATACTCGCAGTCAATGAAACGGCCCACAGTGTCGTCGGTCAACACCTCCCGGCAGTACTTTGTTTTCAAGTCGTGGTCCAGCCAGTAGTTGTATAGGGCGTCCACACGAGGCCGGTCCTCGGCGGGAAGCGTCTCCCGGAACTGAAGCAGCTTGTTAAACACGCAGTAGTGCCCCACGCCGCCCAGGGAAGTGACACAGCCAAACCCGATGGGAAGAAAATCAATGCGCCCGGCTATCCAATCGCAGTCCTCAATGCTTCGAAACAGCCGGGGATACAGCACCTGCAGGCAGGCGATTTCCCGTTCCTCCCGGCCGCTTTGCAGGTGTTCCCGGTGGACCCGGGTGTATTCCTTCATAATGCGCAGCTGTTCTTCGGGGGTTTTTTCACAGGGGAATTTCTGACTGACTTCCACGTTTTGCGCGCCGTTTACGTCAAATTTTGCCATAAAAGCTTGCGCCCCCTTCTCACTCTCCGTGGCGGGCCAACTCATCCTCCCGCCAGTTCTTCCGATAGCCGGAGATCAAGTCCGTAAAACGCTTGGTGGTGTAGTGGGGCCGTGTGATCGCGCTGCCTACCACAACCGCATGAGCGCCTAAATACAAACATTTCACGGCGTCTTCCGGGGTGTAAATATGGCCTTCCATAATCAAGTAAGCCTCGTCCCTCAGGTCGCGGCACATCCGGGCGAATTCCCGAAGATTGGGTTCTTCAATGTGCTTGGTCTGCTCCGTATAGCCGTACAGGGTGGGTCCCACAATGTCCGCGCCCAGATCCACGGCCCGGCGGGCCTCTTCATAGTTGGACACGTCGGCGAACAAAATGGCCTCCGGAAGCGCTTCCTTCACCTGGGGCAGGAGCTCCCAGGCGGGCCGCCCGTCAATCAGCTGATCGGTGCAGTCCAGGGCGACAATTTCCGCCCCGGCTGCAAACACCTCTCGGGCTGCTTCCAACGTAGGGGTGATGAACACATCGGTTCCGGGGGTCCAAATTTTGTAGAGGCCAATCACTGGAAGATCAACCTGAGACTTGATGGCGCGGATTTGCTCCGGCGTGTTGGCCCGAATGCCTACGGCGCCGCCCCACTGGGCTGCCTGGGCCATTTTTACCGGCATCTCTTCGGAATAGATGGGGTCGTCCGGCTGCACTTGGCAGGAGACAATCAGCCCGTTTCGAAAGGATTCCAAAAGCTTGCGCTTTCTGCTGTCCGTTGTTTTCATTACAAAACCACTCCCTTGTAGGATCCATTTTGATATTCTTTGAATCGCTTACAAGGGTATAATAGCACATGTTCAGAAAGAATTCAATCTGTTTTTCTCAAATTTTATCATTTTTTATCATTTTGGCGAATCCTGTGCAACCGAGCGCAGGTTTTCCGGCAGTTCTTCTTCCGTGTCCGGAAGGGAGTCGCTGAGAATGGCTTCGAATTGGTCGGTAGGGCAGAACTTTAGAAAGCCCCGAGAGGAGAACTTGGATTGATCCACCAAGAGGAAGTTGTGGCTGGAATTGCTCATGGCAATCCGTTTCATCTTTAAGCTCTCCGTCTCTGTGGTATAGGCAACCCGCTGGGAAAGATCCACGCCGGAGCATCCAAAGAAGGCCTTGTCAAAGTAGAACATCTGAAGCATATCCTGAGCGATGGTGCCCACATTCATCTCGTAATGAGGGCGGTACTCTCCGCCGATCAGGATAATTTGTGCAGTGGGGTTGGAAAGCTTTTTCAAAACCATGGTGTTGTAGGTAATAATGCGCACATTTTTCCGCATGATGGCAGACGCAAAAGGAACCATGGTTGTTCCGCCGTCAATGAACACACATTCCCCGTCCCGCACAAGGTCGGCGGCATACTGGGCGACGGCTTCTTTTCCATGCATGTGCATGGGGAGTTTCGAGGTCATAGTCAGCTCGGCCCCGTCCAGCTCTTCTAAGGAGGTGGCGCCTCCCTGCACACGCTTGAGCTTTCCTTCGCTTTCCAACTTTTCAAAATCCCGGCGCACCGTGATCTCCGCCACACCCAACTCCCGGGCGGTGTCCTTCAGACTGATAACGCCCCGCAGGTTCAGAGCGTTCAAAATGTACCTTCTCCTTTCGGATGCAATCATGAAATAGCCATTCCTTTCCTTAATTTATGTTTGTCCCCGGCCCAGCATGGCAGCGCCGATGATTCCCGCATCGTTTCCCAAGGCGGCCGAACGTACCGGCGGGACGCCGATTTCCTCTGCCGCATAGGTGGATTGGGCCATCTGCAGGCGCAGAGGTTGAAGCAGCGCCTCTCCTTCGTTGCCGATGCCGCCGCCGATCAGGATCACCTGGGGACGGAACAGCACAATGAGCGTGGAAAGTCCCGCTGCCAAATAGGCGATGTACCGGTCCACCAAGGCCTGTCCCACAGGGTCTCCCTGGCGAGCGGCGTCAAAGGCGGTGCGGGCGGTCACAGCAGCTTCGTCTCCGCCGCACAGTTTCCATAAAAGGGAGTCTTTATGCTGCTCCATGGCCTCCCGGGTCTGCCGGATCAGCGCCGTAGCAGAGGCGTAGGATTCAAAACAGCCGTACTGGCCGCACGTGCACTGCACCCCTTGGAAGACCAGTTTGGTGTGGCCGATCTCCATTCCCATGTGGTCGCAGCCGTTGAAAATCTGCTTCCCCATGATCATGCCTCCCCCAACACCGGTTCCCAGGGTGACCATCAAAACGTGCTCGTACTCTTTTGCAGCCCCTGCCAAAGCCTCTCCCAAGGCGGCGCAGTCGGCGTCGTTGCGAATGAAGAGGGGGAGGGGAAGGTGCTTTTCCAGCTCCTCCCGCAGCGGCACATTGCGCCAGTGCAGGTTGTTGGCGTGCACCAGCAAACCTGTGTGGGGATTGATGCAGCTGGGCGTTCCCAAGCCCACCGCTTCCATCTGGGCGAACGTGAGACCTGCAAGGTCCAGCGTTTCCCGAACCGTATCGGCAATATCCGCTACAATGGCCTCAAAGGGAAGATCGGCCTGGGTCCGGCGGCTGTGTTTGAAGAGAATGCGGCATTCCTCATCCACAATTCCCACGGCAATATTTGTGCCGCCCAAGTCAATGCCAATGTATTTTTTCATAGCTGTTCCTTTCTCAAATTATACCATATTTTACCATTTTTTAAAGATGCTTCGCCCATAAAAAAGAGGATCCCCGCTTTCCGTTTGCCGAAATGCGAAAATCCTCCTTTTCCAACTGTATACGAAACCCGAGTTATAGTTCGATATTTTTATAGGTGCGAAGGTTCTGATAGCTGATGGCGATGCTTTCCAAAATATCCTTTGCAGACTCGTCCTGCTCCAGCACAGCGTATTCTGCCCCCAGGGCATCGGCTGTGTCTAGAATCTCCTGGATATTCATAATGCCCGCTCCAAGCTCTGTAAAATCTTCGGGATGCATCACATCTCCCGGCTGGGAGTTGGCGCCGAAGGTTTCCCAGCTGATGGGCTCTTCTTTTCCCAGCAGCAGGTTGGGCGGCGTGTGGGCAAAGTCCTTGATGTGGATAATGCGCAGGCGGTTGCCTACATGGCGCATTTCCTCCAAGGGGTCCCGCCCGGCCCGTTTGACCCATCCGGTGTCCACCTCGAAATTCACATAACGGGGGTCTGTGTTCTCCAGCATGTGATACAGCGCCGGCTTATCCCGGAACATCTGATACTCGTGGTAATGGTTGTGATAGAGCAGGGGGTTCATCCCGTGTTCCACCAAATATTTGCCGATGCGGTTGTAATCCTCGCAGCGGCGCATCAGGTGGTCGTACCCTGTGTAAAACTCAATGGCCTGCACAATGTTGCGGTTGCCGATGGTGCTGTGGTATTCCACAATGGAGGGCAGGGTGCTTTCGTCTAGGGGCCCCACATGGGCGCTGGAAACCCGCGCTCCATAAGGTTGGAGAATTTCCAAGAGTTTTTCTGCGGAAAGGCCCCAGCCAATGCCTGGATCCTGGCCGGCTCTGGCGTTGGCAGGCTCCAAATAGCGGTAACCGGCTTCCAGAATTTTTTGCAGTGTTTCCACCGGCTGCACAGCCATTGGTTCCCGAACGGAATATAGCTGTAAACCAATCTTTAATGCCATAACAACTCACATCCTTCTAGAATCTGCGGGAGCGTCTCCTCGCTGTCCTAACAATAGCACATATTCTATCAAATTGCAACATTATTTTTCAAATTTTTTCAAATCAGCAAAGAGCCCCATCTTCGGCAGACCTGAAACAGGGCAAAAGAAAAGGCCGCGGAAAACCCGCGGCCCAAGAGGGCAGAGAAGAGACTCAGCCAGCCGTAACGCTGACCACACCAGCAGCGCTGAGCACCAGCACCACCACGCCGAACAGAATCCGATAGGCAGCAAAAACGGTCATGGGCTTTTTCTGGAGGAAGGCGATGAATTTCTTCACCACAATCAGCGCCACGAAAAAGCTGACCACAAACCCAATGGCCAGGCTTAGGAGCTCTGTGGCGTTCATGGAGCCAAACCCACCCAGCTGAATCAGCTTTAAGCCGCTCATGCCCACCATGACCGGAATGGCCAGGAAGAAGGAGAATTCCGCGCTGGCCGTGGTGGAGAGTCCGGCAAACCAGCCGCCAATGATGGTGGAGGCGCTGCGGCTCATGCCGGGAATCACCGACAGGCACTGAAACCCTCCCACAATCAAAGCTTGCTTGGTGGAAACGTGCAGCCACTTTCCCTTTTGGGGACGAGCGGTGTTCTTGGGGTGGAACCGCTCCGCCAAAATCATGGCCACGCCCCCTAAAATGAGGACGATGGAAACGCTGACGGCGTTGAACAGATAGGTGTCCACCACATCCCCCAGCAGCATGACCACGAGAAAGCCGGGAATGCAGGCAATGGCCAAGGTGATCCAAAACCGAAGGCCTGTTTGGGAATAAGGCCGTACCCAAACGCCTCCCTCCTTTTTGGGGAACAGGTTTTGCAAGGTGGCGAAAATCTTTTTTCGATACAGCACAATGACCGCTAAAATAGCGCCCAGCTGAATCACATAGGAATAAGTGTTGATGTACTGGTCCGAGGCCTCAAACCGCAGAAGGTCTTCAAACACAATCAGATGACCCGTAGAGGAGATGGGAAGAAATTCTGTAATTCCCTCTACAATACCCAAGAGAAAAGATTTCAGACAGAACAGCAGGCTTTCCGTAGCGACCACTCCTTTTTCTTTATATCTATAGAAACTGCCTCCCTAGCATACCACAAGAGGGCGGCTTTTTCCAGTGTCGGCACTTTATTCTCCGGCGGATTCAGGGGAGGTTGTGAGTTTTTGCAGGATCGAGCCGGAGGTGCGCAGCAGGCAATTCTTCAACAGGCCGGTGAACTGCTTGGCGGGCATGCAGTTTTTATCCAGAAGCCAGCGCTTGATAGCGCAGAGAAAGGCGTCCGTATAAAAGTCCACGTAAAAGTGCAGGTATTTGTCCTTCCCGAAGATCTCTTCCATATCTACCGCCAGAATGGTGGCCACAATATCCCGGAAGTATTCGGAAAAGGAGTTTTGCCCATCCACGCTCAAGGTGCGCCGGTAGAAGCTTTGGTTGTTGTAAAAATAGAGGCAAAGGTCTTCTAACAGGTCCCAGCCGGTGTCAAAGTTCTTCTCTTTCAACACAGCGACGCACTCGGTGTAATAAATCCAATTCACCAGGTCGAATTTATCTTGAAAATGGTAGTAAAAACTTTTCCGGCTCATGTCGCAGGCCTGGCAGATATCGCTGACGCTGATTTTGGAAAAAGGCTTTGTCTCCATCAGCTCTTTCAGCGCGGCGGCCAATGCCCGTTTGGTGATGTTGGAGTCCGGCAAAAGCCCACCTCCTCTTCCTTTTTTTATTACGACATTGTACCACAAAACTTCCCCTGATTCAACGCAGCAATTGTGAACGATGCAGCCTATTTTTCCGCTAAAAAAGGGGAGAAAGACGCTGCCTGTCCCCGCTGTGACTTTTCCAACATTTAACGAAAATCCGTCGAAAAGCGTACGTTTCCCCCTGTATACTAGGCAAAACGAAACCAAGGCCCCGTTTGTTTTGCCTTTGTAAGGGGGCTGGGACCGGTTTAGGAGGAAATGGGTTCTATGAGAAAGCGTGTGCTTGTGATTTGCTGTACCCCCTACCAGCTGCTGGTGGCTGTGCAGGTGCTGGCGACGTACTATCCGGACGCCCAGGCGGACCTGCTGATCAGCGATCAAATGAACGGCGCCCGCTCTCTGTGGGAAAGCGCCCAAAAGGCGTGGCCCTACGGGGATGTTCTCTTTGTGGAGGAAAAAAGGCTCAACCGCTTGGCCTGGGGAAAGACCGTGGGAAACATTTGCCAAGGCCTGCTGGCCCCGGAAAAGCTGCTGCAGCGGTTTGTCCCGGTACAGGGGCGCTACGACGTGTTTCTTTTTTCCAATATTTCTCTGCTGAACCAGTACTTGATTTTGGGCTTGCGGCGCCGCAACCCCCAGCTGGTTTGGCAGCTTTTTGAGGATGGGGCGGAGACCTATTCCCCCCTGGTGGGAAACTTGGTGCAGAGCTCCAGCTGGAAAGTGAAGCTGCAGCTTTACCAGGTGCAGAAGGTGCAGGCCCTCTATTTGTTTCATCCGGAAACGCTGGATTGGACGCCTGCCTGCCCGGTGTACAAACTGTCTCCCACCTACGCCCCGGAAACCCTGGCGCTGCTCAATGCCATCTTCTCCTACGACCGCCTGCCGGATAGGTACGACCAGCCCTTCCTGTTTTTCGAGGAGTCCTACCCCTGCGACCAGGTGGACATCGGCGATGTGGCCCTGGTAGACCGGATTGCCGGCTTGGTGGGCAAGGAAAACATTTTTGTCAAAACCCATCCCCGCAACCCGGAGAACCGCTTTCAGCAGGCGGGCTACGCTACAAATGCCAGCACGGCCGTGCCCTGGGAGCTGATTGTTTTAAACCACTCTTTCTCTCACACCCTGTTTATCACGGTGGGCTCCTCGGCGGCCACCAATCCCTATTGGGTGTTCGGCAAGCCTGTCCGGGCCCTATTTTTGTGCGATCTGGTGGAGCACCCGGAAAGGCTGCGCCACAAGGTGCTGGTGCAGACCCGCAAGCTGTGCGCGGCCCGGCCGGACCTGTTTTTCTTCCCCCAAACCTGGGAGGAGTGTGCGGCCTTTCTTGCCCAACAGAGAAAAGAGCTGTCTGCCTAAGGAGGAATATCCATGCGAACTGTGGCCGTAGTGCCCATGAAATTAAACAGCCAGCGGCTGCCTGGAAAAAATATCAAAGCCTTCACCAACGGGAAGCCCCTTTGTTGGTACATACTTTCCACCCTGCTGCAGGTTAAGGGCATCCAGGAGGTCTATGTCTATTGCAGCAGCCCGGAGATTCAGGCCTATATACCGGAGGGAGTCCGCTATCTGCCCCGGGGGAAGGACCTGGACCAGGATTCCACCAAAATGAACCAGGTGCTGCGCCGTTTTGCCGCAGACGTGCCTGCGGACATCTATGTGATGACCCACGCCACGGCTCCCTTTATCCGCCCGGAATCCATTCAAAAGGGATTGGACGCGGTGCTGTCCGGCGCCTACGACTCCGCCCTGGCGGTGAAGGAGCTGCAGGACTTCCTGTGGAAGGATGGAAAGCCCTGGAACTATCAGCTGGACAACATCCCCCGCACCCAGGACTTGCCGCCTCTGTACCAGGAGACCAGCGGTTTTTACGTGTACCGTTCCCAGGTGATCACCCAGTGGAACCGCCGCATCGGGGAGAGGCCCTGCCTGGTTTCCGTGGGGGAGATAGAGAGCTGCGACATTGACGAAGCGGAAGATTTTCTCCTAGCAGATGCAATTTTTACGTACCGCTTACAGTACGGAAAGGGGGCAGAGGTGTGAAAAACATCCGCGTGCTGGATTGTACCCTGCGGGACGGAGGGTACTGCAACGACTGTCACTTCGGGTTTCACAACCAGCAATATCTGGTAAACAGCCTGCTGGAGGCTGGGGTGGACATTGTGGAGTGCGGTTTTCTCACCCGGCGTTCCCCCTACCAAGAGGACTACACACGGTTTAACACCCCCCAGCAGGCGGCCCGGATTCTGCCGGAAAACAGGCGGGGCAAGCTCTTTGTGGCCCTGTTGGATTACGGTTCTTTCCCTGTGGAGGAGCTGCCCCCCTGGGATGGAACCACCCTGGACGGCATACGGCTGACCTTTCACAAAAAAGACCGGGTTCCCGCTTTGGAGACGGCCCGGCAGATACAGGAGAAGGGGTACCGGGTGTTCTTGCAGCCGATGGTGGCCCTGAGCTACACCGACGGGGAGTTTCTGGACTTGATCCAACAGGCCAACCGGCTTTCTCCCTATGCCTTTTATCTGGTGGATAGCTTCGGCACCATGAAGCGCAAGGAGATGCTGCGGCTGTTTTTTCTGATGGAACACAATCTGGAGGACCACATCCACATTGGGTTCCACTGCCACAACAATTTGCAGCTGGCCTTTGCCAACGCCCAAACGCTGGTGGATCTTCCCACCCAGCGCTCCCTGCTGGTGGACTGCAGCCTGTGGGGCATGGGCCGGGGCGCCGGAAACGTAAATACGGAGCTGTTTTTGGAGTATCTCAATGAAAACGCAGGCGGCGCCTACAGGGTGAGGCCCTTGCTCCGGGCCATGGATCGGGTGCTCCAGCCTTTTTATCAAAAAAAGCCCTGGGGCTATTCGCTGCCCAACTATCTTTCCGCCCGCTATGGCGTCCATCCCAACTACGCCTTGTTTCTGGCGGAGAAAAACACCCTGACCGTGGAGGATATGGACTGTATTTTCCAGGCCATGGATCCGGAAAAACGGGAGAGCTTCGACCGCGCCTACGGGGAGCAGCTGTACCTGCGCTATATGCAGCGGGATTCAAGCGGGGACTCCCTGGAGGAGCTGCGCCGGGCGTTCGCAGGTAAGACCGTGCTGGTGATCGCCCCTGGCAGAAGCGCCGGGGAGGAGCGGGAAGCCATTTTGCCCTTTGCCCGCAGGGAAGGGGTGGTGACGGTCAGCGTCAACTTTAAATATCCCTATCTGGCCACGGGGTACATTTTTCTCAGCAATCTGCGCCGCCGGTGGGAGATGCACAAATCTCCCAAAAGCCAGTTGATTGTCACCTCCAACATCCCGGCGGGGGAGGAGGCCTACCGCGTGGACTACGGCAGCCTGCTCAACGATCAGGAGCCTGTCCGGGACAACGCCGGTCTCATGCTGCTCCGGCTGCTGCTGCAGCTGGATGTGAAAGAGATTTGGCTGGCGGGCATGGACGGCTATTCCCCGGACGCTCGGGATAACTACGCCCAAGAGGAGCTGGAACTTCCCCACAGCCGGGAAGCCTTGGAGGCCATGAACCGAGGGATGAACCAGGTGCTGGCGGTCTATGCCCAGCAGGTGCCTTTGCACTTTCTGACAAAGCCTCGCCATGTGCACGCCGCGCCCACGCCGGACTTGCCCTTCCTGCCGGAGGCTTTTCTGCAGGGAACGGCCCCGTAAACGGCCGGTGAAATACTTGGTGGCAAGCAGTGTTTTTTCAAAAAAGAAAAATCCACCTTGTGTGCCCTGGGGTACACAAGGTGGATTTTTTGCTGTGGGGACCTATCCCACCAGTTTGGTCAGAATCTGGCGGCACAGCTGAAAAATTGTGGTGCGGGGCGGCTGCAGGTTTGCCTGCTCCATGGCGGCCCGCTGTTTCTCCGTGACGGTGGTGTAGGGATACACTCCAAAGAGAAAGGGATAAAAGCCCAGCAGAAAGGCGTCTTCCTCCTGCTTGGTCCAGTGGGGAAAGGCCTTTTGCAGGCAGTGGGTCAACGCCTCTCTAGAACGGCCGTAAGCCCTTTTGAAAGCCGCCAGGTTTTCCAGCCGGCTGCCCTGCTCCATGTCGTACAGATTCATGCACAGCAGCTTCAGCAAGGTTTGGCGGGGCTCTAAGGTGTGGGCCACCAAGGTGGGAAAGGAAGGGGGAGAGAGGGCATCACCTTGGCAGAGTTGTTCCAAGTCCTGGCTCCAGGCTTCGTATTCCCGCTGCAGCAGTCCCAGGAAGATCTCTTCCTTTGTCTGAAAGTAGTTGTAGATAGAGGTGCGGGAAAAGCTGGTTTTTTGCCCAATTTCCTGGATGGTGATGTCCCGGAAGCTTTTGGTTTCATACAGCGCGGCGCAGGCGTCTAGAATCTCTTCCCGCCGGGAGGCGGTGCGCCTTTCCAAACGGTTGTCCACAGGTCACTCTCCCAGGACAGTGGAGGCCCATGCCCCGGCGGTGCGGCTGGTCACCAGCTTGCCCTCGTTCCAAGAGAGCGCCGGGTACTGGGTACGCAGATGGTTTTCCGCATAGGGCATGGCGCTGCCCCCGGAGGTGGCAAAGGGCACCAGGGTTTTTCCGGCGAAGTCATAGCTCTCTAAAAAGGTGTCCACCGCCCGAGGTTCCACGCCCCACCAGATGGGGAAGCCCACAAACACTGTGTCGTACTGGTCCATGTGCTCCACCTGGGTGGCAAGGGCGGGACGGCAGGCGGGGTCGTTCATCTCCAGAGAGCTGCGGCTTTGCTGGTTGTTCCAGTTCAGATCCGCGGCGGTGTAGGGCTGGGCCGGGGCGATTTCGTACAGGTCGCCGCCCACGGCTTCCCCAATGGCTTGGGCAGCTTTCGCCGTGACGCCGCTGGCGGAAAAGTACGCCACTAAAATCTTACGCATACACAGCCTCCTTACAGCGTAATCAGCTCATACTCCCGGGAGCCCATGCCTAGGTCTGCAGCGGCCTCAATGGTATGGATGCCGTTGCGGCTGTTGACACGCTCCATAAAGTGTTCCTTGCCCGGGTCGTCGGAGCTGACAACCAAATCGATGCAAGCTTGGTCGATGGCCACCGGATCCAGAGAGGCCAGCATGCCGATGTCCTCCATGCAGGGGTCTTCGGCCACCGCGCAGCAGTCGCAGTCCACCGACAAGTTCTTCATCACGTTGACAAAAGCGATCTTGCCCTGGAAGTGCTCGGTCACGCTGGAAGCGGCGTCTGCCATAGCCTCGGGGAATTCCACGGCGCTGGCGTGCTGCTGCCAGGTTGCAAAGCGGTCGTCGGTCTTGCCGGCGGAGTGAATCAGCGCCTTGCCGGCTCGGGAAGCGCAGCCAATGGAGAGCTGCTTCAGGGCGCCGCCGTAGCCGCCCATGGGATGGCCCTTAAAGTGAGCCAGCACCAGCATGGAGTCGTAGTTTGCAATGTGTTTGCCCACCAGGTTCTCCTTGAGAATTTTCCCCTTGGGAATGGGCCACACCAGGTCGGGACCCTCTGCGTCCATAAGGTCCACCGGGAAGTACTGGTTCCAGCCGTGCTCTTCCAGCAGCTTTAAATGGGACTCGGTGTTGTCCCGCACGCCGCCGGAGGCGTCGCCGTAGGCCGTGTTGCACTCTACAATAGTGCCCTGCACGGCTTCCACCATGGGCCGCCAAAATTCCGGCCGCAGAAAGTTCTGGTTGCCCTTCTCGCCGGAGTGGACCTTCACCGCCACCTTGCCAGGCAGCTCCACGCCCAGGGCACGGTACAGTTCCACCACCTTTTCCGGGGTGATCTCTCTTGTGAAGTAAACTTTGGATTTCATGGGTACAGTTTTCCTCCTATCCCTACGGGAATGTGGAAACTGACACGGTGTCAGTTTCTGGATAAGATCACTATAGCACCTTTCTGACGCTGTGTCAATTCCAGAGAAAAGTTTTCTGACGCCCCTCCTGCAAAGAACACAGAGGGCAGTTCACACCCAAAAAAGAACACATCCACAGCTGCAGGCCATGGATGTGTTCCGCACCCCAAGGGGTTGTGTATTTTCGAAGCGGCGCTCTCAGGTGGGGGAGACTCTTACGCTTCCTCCTGGGGAATGTGCACCGCCAGGCCGTTAAACTCCACGCCCTCCCCGGCGGGGATGAGCAAGTACTTTTGCCCGTCGATGACTCGGGTCTGCACCAGGGGGGAGTAGTCCGCCTCCACGGTGAGGGACACCTGGGGCGTTTTGATCTCCACCTTCCCCGGGTCGATGAGATTGGCGGGGTTCAGGGCCACGCCCTCCCCAAACTTCTCATCGCACAGGGCCTGGAAGGCCTGGACGCTCTCCTCCGGCACCTCACAGCCCTGGAGGATGTGGGCCAAGTCCTTGGCGGTGACGGTGAGGGGCTCGCTGCTGCCGGATTCCTTGTGCTCCGTGAGCATCCCGTCCAGCTGGCTGTACACCACCTGGACCACGTCCATGCTGCAAGCTTGGCCTAAGGCTTCCGCCAAGGATTCCCGGAAGGTCTCCTTCTGCTGTTCCGCGGCCATGGGCACGTCTGTGTGGAATACGTTTTCAATAAACTCCTGGGGCAGGGCGTCGGGTTTCCGGCAGTAGAACAGGGTGTTGTAGAGATTGGCGGCCCGGTCGTCAAAGGCGGGGAACAGAAACCCGCACTCTGGGGACGCCACGGTTTGGGGCACGAAGCAGTGGAACTCGTTGTCCCCGGCGTAGTAGCCTAAGCCAGGCTTGCCCTCCTTCACGGGGCACACCGCGCAGAGGAGGTAGGAAAAGACGTTCTCCCCGTCCTCCAGGGCGGCGCCGTCCTTGGCTTTGGTGGGCACATCGTAGGTGTCGTGGGCCAGGAGCAGCAGGTAGTTGCCCTCCAGGTGCAGGCTCTCCACAGCCTTTTGGTAGAAGGCCTGCCGGGCTTTCCCGTCCTGCAGGCCAGAGTCCCGCAGGGCCATGAGCAGCCGGTGCTCGTCGCTGTCCGCCACCTGCTGGGTGGAGAACACCAAGTCGATCAAATTTTTCCCCAGCTTGCCGGAGAGGGCCTTTTTCAGCAGGGAAAAATACTGCTCCGCCTCCTCCTGGGGCATGAGGGACAGGGGCTCGTCCAGATCGGTGACGATCTCCCCGCTGGCGTTCACGTAGCAGCCGTAAATCCGCTTCACGGCGTTTTTCTCCACCTGCCACCGGCGGCGCAGCTCGGACACTTCTTTTGTATGCATAGAGCGGTACCTCGCTTGTGTAAGTTTCCACACTATTGTAGGGGAAACCAGGAAAAAAAGCAAGGAAAGGCCGTCGAAGGGGGGGGTATTGTTTAGCGGATTCCGAAGGGGCCGGCTTCTGCTTCAGCCCGCCACCGGATGGGCCCGGCGGTACTGGCCGGGGGTCTGGCCCTTGTACCGGCGGAACATCCGGCTAAAGTAGCTCACGTCCCCAAACCCGCACTCCAGGGCAATGTCCGTGATGCTCCCCTGGGTGGTGCACAGCAGCTCGGCGGCGCATTCCACCCGGTAATAGTTTAAGTAATTGATGGGTGTGCGCCCGGTGATTTGCCGGAACACCCGGCAGAAATACTTGGGCTCTAAGGCGGCCTCGGCGGCCAGATCCTCCAGCGTGAGGGGCTGGCTGTAGCTGGAACGGATGCGCCGCAGCACGTTTTTCACCGCTTGGGCCCGGTGCATATCCCGAGGTAGACCAGGCTCCGCCGTTCCCAGCAGCCGCTTTCCAAGCAGTTCCCCCCACAGCTGCCACAGCAGGCCCATAGTGGTCAGCTCATAGCCGGGGCGCTCTGTCTCCATGGCTTGGAACAGCTGGTTCACAATGGCCGCAGCCTGGGCGCCCGCAGGGAATTTCCCCTCCAGCCGGGCGTCTCCCTCGGTGAGCAAAGCCACCCGCTGGCCGCAGGTGGTGGTCCCCGCCAGAAAGCGCTCCAGGTCGAAGACCAAACATTCGTAGATGCAGCCCTCCGGCGTACCTCCGTGAATGGAGCCGTCTCCAATGAGCATGCAGTCCCCCTGGGTCAAATCGCAGGCCTTCCCCTCTACCGAGAGGTGCAGGACTCCCTGGAGCACCAGAATCAGCTCGTGCTCCATGTGCCAGTGGAAGGGCATCTCATACCGGGGGTGGGAGGGGTCCACATAATACAGTGCAATGGGAAAGTCAAAGGTGCCTCGCGGGGCGTGTTCGTGGGTGGCCAAGTAGCGCATGGAAAAGCCTCCAAAAAAGTGAATATTCTCCTAGTTTTTTTGATTATACCCCAAGACAGGGATTCTTTCAATCCGATATAATGCAACTATATGGCAACTGAGGAAAGGAGTGTCCCTCCATGGATACTGCGCGTATCAACGAGTTGAAAGAGCAGATTTGCGACGTGTGCCACAAGATGTGGCAGCTGGGTTGGGTGGCCGCCAATGACGGCAACGTTTCCGCCCGGCTGGACGACGGCAACTTCCTGTGCACCCCCACGGGCATGAGCAAGAGTTTTATCACCCCGGAGAAGCTGCTGCGGGTGGACAAGGACCTGAAGGTCCTGGAGGGCCAAGAGGGCCTGCGTCCCTCCAGCGAGATGAAAATGCACCTGCGCTGCTACGAGAAACGCCCGGATGTGATGTGTGTGGTTCACGCCCATCCCCCTGGCGCCACAGGCTTTGCCGTGGCCCACAAGGCTATGGATATGTACAACATGATCGAGGATGTCACCGTCATCGGCAGCGTGCCCTTGACTCCCTACGGCACCCCCAGCACCACCGAAGTGCCCGACGCCATCGAGCCCTATCTGGAGGAGCACGACGTGATGCTGCTGGAAAACCACGGCGCCTTGGCAGTGGGCAGCGATGTGATCACCGCCTTTTACCGCATGGAGAGCTTAGAGCTGTGGGCGAAAATCACCATCAACGCGGTGATTCTGGGGGGCAGCCACGACATCAGCCGGGAGAACATCCAAAAGCTCATCGACCTGCGGGGCTTTTATCGGGTGACTGGCCGTCACCCCGGCTACAAAAAATTTGACAACGGATTGGGGTGAGACCATGCTGAAAGGTATCCCCGCCGTCCTCTCCCCAGAACTTTTGAAAGTGCTGGCGGAGATGGGCCATGGCGATGAAATTGTGCTGGCCGATGGGAACTTTCCTGCGGAGAGCATGGGCAAAGACGGGGTGGTCCTTCGCGCCGACGGCCACACGGTGCCGGAGCTCTTGGACGCGGTGCTGCAGCTCATCCCCCTGGACCAGTACGTGTCTCAGCCCGCCGCCTTGATGGAGGTGGTCCCTGGGGACGACGTGCAGCCCACCATCTGGGAGGAGTACCGGGCGCTGCTGGCCAAGCACGGGGAGGATCCCCAGGCCGTGGAGAAAATGGAGCGCTTTGCCTTCTACGAGAGGGCGAAAAGGGCCTACGCCATTGTGGCCACCGGCGAAACGGCCATCTATGCCAACATTTTGCTGAAAAAGGGAGTGGTCCAATGAGCCGGGTTCTTGCCTTTGACTTTGGCGCTTCCAGCGGCCGGGCCATTTTGGGCGCCTACGAAAAAGGGGCGCTCTCTTACCAAGAGGTGCACCGCTTTGAGAACAACCCGCGGGAAAAGGAGGGCCACCTCCGCTGGGACTTTGAGGACCTGCTGGCAAACGTCCGCCTGGGCGCTCAGAAGGCCGGCCCGGTGGACAGCTTGGCCTTTGACACCTGGGGTGTGGACTTTGGCCTGTTGGACGCAGAGGGCCGCCTGCTGGAGGACCCTGTTCACTATCGGGACCAGCGCACCGCTGGCCTGGTGGAACAGGCCTTCCGGTCCCTGCCCGCCGGTGAGCTCTACCGGGCCACCGGCACCCAGATTTTACCCATCAACAGCCTGTACCAGCTGCTGGCCCTGCAGCAGCAGGAGCCCCCGCTGTGGGAAAAGGCCCGCCGCCTGCTGTTTATGCCCGATTTGTTTGCCTGGGCCCTGTGCGGCGCCCAGGCCTGCGAGACCACCATTGCCTCCACCAGCCAGCTGCTGGACCCCTGTTCCCACAGCTGGAGCCCGCAGGTGCTCTCTGCCTTTCACATCCCCCAGGAGCTGTTTGCGCCCCTGGTGAAAAGCGGCACGGTGGTGGGGGAGTACCAGGGGGCCAAGGTCATCGCCGCCGCAGGCCACGACACCCAGTGCGCCGTGGCAGCTTTGCCCGCCCCGGACAAGGACGCGGCGTTTCTCTCCTGCGGCACCTGGAGTCTGCTGGGCTGCGAACTGGAGGCGCCCATTCTCACGGACCAGAGCCGGGAGCTGGGGCTTTCCAACGAGATCGGCGCTAACGGAAAGATCAATTACTTAAAGAATATCATCGGCCTGTGGCTGATTCAGGAGAGCCGCCGCCAGTGGCGCCGGGAGGGGCAGGCGTACTCCTACGCCGACTTGGAGCGTCTGGCTTTGGAGGCCCAGCCCCTGCGCAGCTTCATCGATCCGGACGCGCCGGAGTTTGCCCCTCCTGGGGACATTCCCGGCCGGGTGCGGGACTTCTGCCGCCGCACAGGCCAGCCGGTTCCCGAAACCGTCGGCCAGGTGATGCGCTGCATCTATGAGAGCCTGGCTTTGAAATACCGCTTTGCCCTGGGCCAGCTGACCCAGGCTACCGGCAAGAGCTTCTCCGCCCTCCACGTGTTGGGAGGCGGCGCCAAGGATGGCCTGCTCTGCCGCATGACCGCCGCCTGCACCGGTATCCCCGTGATAGCCGGACCTGTGGAGGCCACCGCCCTGGGGAACATCCTCCTCCAGCTAAAGGCCCTGGGCCAGCTGGAGAACATTGCCCAAGGCCGGGAGCTCATCGCCCGCACGGAGAAGGTCACCCGCTATGAGCCCCAGGATTCTGCAAGTTGGGAAGCAAGCTATCAAGCCTATGAAACTATGTTGCGTCATGCAACTGCCTAAAACTTTTGAAGGAGGAATTTCTCATGTTGTATCCAAAGATTGGCATTCGCCCCACCATTGACGGCCGCTGGGGCGGTATCCGGGAGAGCCTGGAAGAGCAAACCATGGCTATGGCCCACAGCGCCAAGGCGCTCATCGAGGAGAATCTGCGCTATCCCGACGGTACCCCTGTGCAGTGCGTCATCGCGGACTCCACCATTGGCGGCGGCGCGGAGGCCGCTGCCTGCGCCGACAAGTTCTCCACCCAGAATGTGGTGGCAACTCTCACCGTCACCCGCTGCTGGTGCTACGGCAGCGAGACCTTCGACATGGATCCCCGGACCATCAAGGCCGTGTGGGGCTTTAACGGCACCGAGCGTCCCGGCGCTGTATACCTGGCTGCCGTCATGGCCGCCCACGCCCAGAAGGGTCTGCCCGCCTTCTCCATTTACGGCCACGATGTACAAGAGGCCACGGATACCTCTGTGCCCCCCGACGCTGCGGAGAAAATTCTTCGCTTTGCCAAGTGCGCCGTAGCTGTGGGCTGGATGAAGAACAAGTCCTACGTCAACGTGGGCGGTGTGGCCATGGGCATTGCAGGCAGCTATTGCAACGCCAGTATGTTCCAGAAGTACCTGGGCATCCGCCCCGAGTGGGTGGACATGACCGAGGTTGCCCGCCGCATCACCCTGGAGATCTACGACCACGAGGAGTACGAGAAGGCCATCGCCTGGGTCAAGGCCAACTGCCACGAGGGCTTGGATATCAACGCCAGCAAAGACCTGCCGGAGATGATCCGCAAGTCCAAGGTGGTCCCTCCGGACAAGGATTGGGAGTTCCTCACCAAGATGACTTTGGTCATCCGGGACATTCTCTACGGCAACCCCAAGCTGGATGAGATGGGCTGGCACGAGGAGGCCCTGGGCAAAAATGCCGTGGCCGGCGGCTTCCAGGGACAGCGCAACTGGACCGACTGGGCCTCTACCTTCGACTGGAACGGCCCCAAGCAGCCCACCCCCTTCGCCACGGAGAACGACACCCTCAACGGCGTCTCCATGCTGCTGGGCACCTTGGTTTCCGGCACGGCTCCCTGCTTCCACGACGTGCGCACCTACTGGAGCCCCGAGGCCTGCGAGCGGGTCACCGGCTATAAGCCCGAAGGCGTGGCCGCCCACGGCTTTATCCACCTGATCAACTCCGGCGCCACCGCTCTGGACGGCAACGGCGCCGCCACCAATGAAAAGGGCGAGCACGTGATGAAGCCCTTCTGGGAGATGACGGAGCAGGACATGCACGCCTGCCTGCAGGACATGCACGCCTGCCTGGAGGCCACCGACTGGCGCCGGGCCAACTACGAGTACTTCCGGGGCGGCGGCTTCTCCAGCCACTTCCGCTGCACCGCTGAGATGCCTGTGACCATGCTGCGGGTGAACGTGGTGGAGGGCGTAGGCCCTGTGCTGCAAATCGCCGAGGGCTGGACCGCCAACCTGCCCGACGACATCCACACCCCCATTGACCAGCGCACCGATCCCACCTGGCCCACTACCTGGTTTGTGCCCCGCACCACCGGCGAGGGCGCCTTCCGGGACGTGTACAGCGTTATGGCCAACTGGGGCGCCAACCACGGCGTAACGGTCTACGGCCATGTGGGCGCCGATTTGATCACCTTGGCCTCCATGCTGCGTATCCCCGTGGCCCTGCACAACGTGCCGGAGGAGAAGGTGTACCGTCCTCACGCCTGGGCCGCTTTTGGCACCAAGGACACCGAGGCCGCAGACTTCGCCGCCTGCAAGCACTACGGTCCCCTGTATCGATAAATATATTGCCCCTTCTCCACAAAGCGGCTGCCGCTCTCCTGCGGCAGCCGCTTTTGCGCGCTCGAAGCCTGCCCGGTGGGGATGGCCTCGATCTAGGTGTGATAAAACTGTTTTCCGGCTACATCCTCGTGGCATTGTGGCGCTTCCGATATTCCAGCGGGGTGCAGCCCTTCACTTCCCGGAAGAGCTTGGTGAAATAGGCCGGGTCAGAAAAACCGCAGGCTGCCCCAATGTTGGCGCTGGTCTCCTGGGTGGAGAGCAGCAGAGTCTCCGCTTTTTGCAGGCGGAAGTCTCGCAGATAGCGGCTGGGTACAGTGTGCAGGCTGTTCCGAAAACAGCGCAGGCACTCGCTTTCGCTGATGGCAGCGCTGTCCGCGATTTGGGAGACGGTCAGCTCCTCCCCGTAATTCTGCTGGATAAATTGGAGCATTTGCTCCAGACGTTGGGTGTTTCGCCGGGCTTTTTCCGAAAGGCTGTTTTTCCGAAACTCCGTTTGCAGGGACAGACGGTAGACGGCGTTTTCCAGAGCCTGGCGGGTTTCGATTTCATAGCCGGCTCCCTGTTGGTTCATGGCGTGCCAGGCCACGCAGAAAAAGTGCATGCAGTCCCACTGCCAGGGGATGTCCGGGCTCAGCTTGATGGCGCCGCATTCCTGGACCGGGGCCACATATTTCTGCCAGATCAAGCTCTCCTCACTTCCCAGAAAATGGGGGTGGAACACCAGGGAGCGGATTCCGCAGCTGCCGTCCTCCGCCGTGATTTCATGGATCACCCGGGGGCCCAGAAACGCCCCATAGCCCGGGTCCAGAACGATCTCCCCTTGGGCGGTGCTGCATTTCACCCGGTTCCTGGTGCACAAAACGTACTCCCAATCCTCGTGCCAGTGCCAGGGAACGGTCGATGCAGGGATGGAAAGCTCGAAGATCTCCACAGGGAAAGAAGGCGTGCCGTGAGGAGGCTGCTCTCGTTGGCTCCCAGTGGGGGAAAACGGCTGGTTTTTTTCTAGCATACGGATCACCTTTGACGGATTATTTATAGGAGAGTGGGTGGAAAACTCCGGGGATTTTAAGGGAAGCGCCCCTTAGCAATAGGGTGGATTTTCCATAGAAACCCGAAGAGCCCTTCCTACCGGTTTCGTGGTTTTGATGGCAAAATCATACCATAGACAAAACTGAAAGGCAAGGACCGATGTGGGGCCGCACACTGGCCTTTTGCAAAAGGAGCGAGAATTATGTTTGAACATTGTGTGCCGGAAGAGGAAAAAATCCAAGCGGGAATCCTGTTTTGCCCGGCTGACCCGGAACTGGTGGCCATCAAGCGGAAAACCCACAATCTGGATGTGGATTACAATATGACCCACGAGGACGAGTTTGAAAAGCGGGACGCCATCCTCCGCGAAATCCTAGGGGAGATGGGGGAGGGCGTGCGGATCCAAGGTCCCATCGCCTTTCATTACGGCAAGCACACCAAGATCGGCGCCAACACCTTTGCCAATTTTAACTTCACCGTCCAGGACGACGCGGAGGTCACCATTGGGGCCAACTGCAATTTTGGTCCCAATGTGACCATTGTGACCCCGGTGCATCCCATGGTGGCCTCGGAGCGCCGGGCTATCCGCACGGCCCAGGGGGAGGAAAAGCTGCTGTGCTATGCCAAGCCCGTGCACATTGGCAAGGACTGCTGGTTTGGGGTCTCTGTCACGGTGTGCCCCGGGGTCACCATCGGGGACAACTGCGTCATCGGCGCGGGCTCGGTGGTGACCAAGGATATCCCCGCCAACGTGGTAGCAGTGGGAAATCCCTGCCGGGTGCTCCGGGAGATCGGCCAGCGCGACCGGGAGTATTACTACAAGGATAAGCCGCTGGATTTTGACCCGGAAGGGGAGAATCTCCCGTAACAGCCTGTCATAGCTGGGACAAAAAAGGCCGGGAGCAATCCTGGCCTTTTGTCTGTTTTTTAGGCAGGGGAAGCTGCTTTTGAAAAAAGCCCCTTTCTTGACAACCTTTTTCCCGGGGGGTAGAATACTCTACAAGAAAGGCGGGAGCGCCGCGAGAGACGGAGGCGAGGAGTTTGCACTACACAAGGTTGGAAGAGCAGGATCGAGGGACAGTTTTAAAATTCCTTCTGGAGCACTGGCATGGGACCACCATGGTGATCCGGGACCGGGAGGTGGATATGAGGGACGCAGAAGGCTTTCTCTGCATGGATGAGGGCGTGCTGGTGGGGCTGCTCACCTACGCCGTACAGGGGGATACTTTAGAGATTTTGTCCCTGGACAGCCTGCGGGAAAACCAGGGGATTGGTTCGGCGCTGGTAGATCTGGCAGTGCAAGAGGCCCGGGACCAGAAGTGCCGCCGGGTAGTGCTCATCACCACCAACGACAATATCCGGGCTCTGCGCTTCTATCAGCGGCGCGGATTTGATATGTCCAACTTTTACCGAAACGCCATGGATTTGGCCCGGAAGCTCAAACCGGGCATTCCCGCAGTGGGAGAGAACCAGATCCCTCTGCGCCACGAGATTGAGTTTGAGATGCTCTTGTGAGAGCGCCTGGCGGAAAACGGTTCCTTATACCACACAAGCTGGTGGTTTGTGAAAAGAACGTTTCAAAAAAAGTGGTGTACCTCCCAAATCGTGGGGAATACACCACTTTTTTTGGCGTGAACTTCCATAAGGACCATAAAAGATCGAATGCCTTTCGGAGCGTTCCACCCGATGCCGCTTTCGAGTAAAACCCCTGTCCAATCCATCTCTAAGAGGGGAGTTTGCTCACTGAAAAATACGGGGAATTCTAGAAGCTTCCGCTTCTTTTTCGTGTGATATTTCGTGTAATATTTTGTGATTTTACGGCGGGAAAAGCTAAGTCTATGCGGCTCTTATGCCGCAATAACGATGATCAAAAATCAAAAAATGGCTAGAAACCTAGAGATCTAGGAATCAAGCCATTTCTGAATGGTGCGAATACCCATAAGGGGCAAAAAAAAGAGTACCCTTATGGGTACTCGATCTGGTGCGCGAGACGGGACTTGAACCCGTACGTCGTAGACACACGCACCTCAAACGTGCCTGTCTGCCAGTTCCAGCACTCGCGCATAACCAACGCTGCAAATTATACCATCCAAGCGTTGGGTTGTCAAGATGGAAATCACGGCGCTGGAAACATTTTTACAGGAACAGGTTCCGGAAGAATTCAAAAATGGGGCGGCCGTCCACTGTGTCCGGCCGGCGCAGGGCAAAGGACATTCGCTCTGGATGCCATTGCACGCCATAGGCTCTCTTGTCCGGGGCCTCCACCGCCTCGATCACCCCGTCCTTTTGGGACCGGGCTGCCAGGCGCAGGCCGGAACCGAGAACGTCCAGGGCTTGGTGATGAGCGCTG
The DNA here is from genome assembly GCA_904374805.1 of uncultured Neglectibacter sp. GTDB lineage: Bacteria > Bacillota > Clostridia > Oscillospirales > Acutalibacteraceae > Acutalibacter > Acutalibacter pullicola. The sequence continues at coordinate 17,299 of CAJFEW010000024.1, read as the reverse complement.
TTGACCGCCAACTCCCCGCCGTACAGGGGATAGAGGAAACTGCTCTCCGGCACGGTGACCAGGTGCACCCGGTCCCCCTGGTCCGGATCCCGTTTGTGGTCCAAAGCCGTGGGAATGTCCTGGATCAGAGTGCCGCCCAACGCCACGTTGAGCATTTGGACGCCCCGGCAGATGCCCAGCAACGGCTTGCCCCAGGAGAGAAAGTCCGCCACCAAGGACAGCTCCGCCTCATCCCTTTGGGGATCCGGCGTTTCACTTCCTGCAGGGGACTGCCCATAGCGGGCAGGGTCGATGTCTCCGCCGCCGGGGAGCAGCAGCCCGTCGCAGCTCTTTGCCAAAGAGAGGTCTTGGGAAAACAGAGCTTCCAACCCCACCCCTTCCAGCGCGTTCGCGTAGTTTACCATGGTTTCCCGCTCGCCGTATACAAAAATCTTTGCCATATGGATCGCCTCGTTTTCTTACATCTAAAAATAGGTGGTCAGGAGCTGCAGGTGCGTTTGGCTCGTTTTTTCACCGTGTGCGCCCACAAAAGGAGTACGTGCGTTTCTTTTAAAAAGGCTAGAAAGCGGAACATTGTATCTCTTGCTCTATAGCACCAGTCCATAGCTTCACGGGGTGGGGCGGCAAGGGAGAATAAACCGCTGTATTAACTATGCGCCTTTTGGAGAAAATAAGCAAGTCTTTTTTCGAGGAGGCGCAGTTTTATGGAAAAACCATCGGCTCGTTCTGTGGCTTTAGGGATCGTGGCCCTCTGTGTGACCGCGGTGGTGGCGCTCAATGCTGTGGACAGCAGCCATACCCGGCAGCTTGTGGCGGAGCAAGAGCAGGCGGCCCAGGCCGCGGCGGTTCCGGATCTTTCCCCCTTTGTAGGCTACCAGCAGCTTTCCGACCCTCTGTTGGTCTTGGTCAACGGCAGGGTGGCCCTTCCCCAAGATTGGGAAATGCTTCCCTTTTTTGTGGACGACCAGGCGGTAAACCGGCGCATGGGGGAGGACCTGTCCCGCATGCTGGAAGACGCCGCAGAGGAAAACGTGTGGCTGTGGGTTGCCTCCGGCTATCGGAGCTCCCAGCGCCAGAAAGTGTTGTTTCAGCAGCAGGTGGAGCGGTGGCAGGAGACTGGCTGCTCCCTGGAGGAGGCCAGGGAAAAGGCCCTGCAGACGGTGGCCCTGCCCGGCCACAGCGAGCATCAAACCGGTTTGGCGGTGGACTTTAGCCCGGTCAGCCCCGCCTTTGCCCAGACGGAGGCATATGGGTGGCTGCAGGAACATGGAGCGGCATATGGCTTTGTCCAGCGGTATCCGGCGGGAAAGGAGAGCTGGACCGGTGTGGCAGAGGAGAGCTGGCACTACCGCTATGTGGGCCGCCGGCACGCCTCCAACATGCAGCGGCTGGGCCTTTGTCTGGAGGAGTATGTCCTCTCGGAAGAGGCGGGGAAAACCGGCTGAGAATGTGCGAAGATTTTTGTTGCCAAAGCGCCATTTTTTGCTATAATAGAGGATATTGAGAAATCCCTAGGAAAAAGAGGAGAGTCGGATTATGGCGACAGTCAGAACGCGGTTTGCTCCCAGCCCCACGGGCTTTATGCATGTGGGAAATCTGCGCACGGCGCTGTACGAATATTTGGTGGCAAAATCCCAAGGCGGCAGCTTTGTGCTCCGTCTGGAGGACACCGACCGGGATCGCCTGGTAGAGGGCGCGGAAGCGGTGATTTATAAGACCTTAGAGCAAGTGGGCCTGCGGCACGATGAGGGCCCGGATGTGGGCGGTCCCTACGGCCCTTACATCCAGAGCCAGCGCAAGGATCTGTACAAGCCATACGCGGAGCAGCTGGTGCGGGAAGGCAAGGCCTACTACTGCTTCTGCACCAAGGAGCGGCTGGAGTCCCTGCACAATGAAGAGGGCATCGGCGGCTATGACCGTCACTGCCGGGATTTGCCCGAAGAGGAAGTCCAGCGGCTGCTGGAGGCGGGCACTCCCTACGTCATTCGCCAAAAGGTGCCTCTCACCGGTTCCACCACCTTTGAGGACGCGGTGTTTGGCTCTATCACCATTGAAAATAAGGAGATCGAGGACCAGGTGCTGTTGAAAGCCGACGGCTATCCCACCTACAACTTCGCCAACGTGATCGACGACCATCTGATGCACATCACCCATGTGGTGCGGGGCAGCGAGTATCTGACCTCCACCCCCAAGTACAACCTGCTGTACGAAGCCTTCGGCTGGGAGATCCCCACCTACGTGCACCTGCCCCTGATTATGGGCAAGAACGAGGACGGCACCGTGTCCAAGCTTTCCAAGCGCCACGGTTCCACCAGTTTTGAGGGGCTGGTGCAGGAGGGGTATCTGCCCCAGGTGATCACCAATTACATTGCCCTGCTGGGCTGGGCGCCCAAGGACAACCAGGAGATCTTCTCTCTGGAAGAGCTGGTGCAGGCCTTCTCTGTGGACGGCATCAGCAAGTCTCCGGCCGTGTTCGACTACGACAAGCTCAACTGGTTCAACGCCGAGTACATCAAGGCCATGGGGCAGGAGGAGTTTACCGCCCACGCCATGCCCTATTACAAAGAGGTCTTTGGGGAAGGGGAGAAACCCTGGGAGGTGCTTTACTCCATTTTGCCGGCCCGTATCACCAAGTTCCAAGAGATTCCCGGATTGCTCCACTTTTTCCAGAAGCTGCCGGACTATCCGGTGGACTTCTTTGTGAACAAAAAGAGCAAAGCCACGCTGGAGAATGCCCCCCAGATGCTCCAGGCAGCCATCCCCGTGCTGGAGGCTTTGCCCCAGTGGGACGTGACTTCCCTGCACGACAGCCTCATCGCCCTGGCGGGAGAGCTGGGCGTGAAGAACGGCACTTTGCTGTGGCCGGTGCGCATTGCTGCAGCAGGCACCTTGGTCACCCCCGGCGGGGCCATGGAGATTTTGACTTTGCTGGGCCGGGAGGAGGCCCTGCGCCGGCTGCAGCTGGGTCTTGCCAAACTCCAGGGCTGATTCCCTGGTTTGGAATATACAGCAACGTAATCCCTTAGAAAGGAACCGTGAATGCCATGAGTGAAAAAATCAACTACGACGAAATCCCTTCCACAAACTTCATCGACGACTTTGTGAAAGAGGACATGGGCCCCGGCGGCCGCACCGAGGGGATGCAGGTCCACACCCGTTTCCCACCTGAGCCCAACGGCTACCTGCACATCGGCCACGCCAAGGCCATCTACATCGACTTCGGCACCGCAGAGCGCTTCGGCGGTATCTGCAACCTGCGCATGGACGACACCAACCCCACGAAAGAGGACGTGGAGTATGTGGACGCCATCAAGGAGGACATCCACTGGCTGGGGTATGACTGGGACGACCGGTTCTACTACGCCTCCGATTACTTTGAGGACATGTACAGGGGGGCCGAAGAACTCATTGAAAAGGGCCTGGCCTATGTCTGCGAGCTGACCCCGGAGCAGATGAAGGAGATGCGGGGCGATTTGACCCATCCCGCCCAGAGCCCCTACCGGGACCGGCCCAAAGAGGAGAGCCTGGACCTGTTTCGCCGCATGCGGGCCGGAGAGTTTGAGAACGGCCGCTACACCCTGCGGGCCAAGATCGATCTGGCCTCCGGCAACTTCAACATGCGGGACCCGGTCATCTACCGGATCAACCACACCAACCACCACCGCACCGGGGACAAGTGGTGCATCTATCCCATGTACGACTACGCCCATCCCTTTGAAGACGCCATGGAGTGCATCACCCACTCTCTGTGCTCTTTGGAGTTTGAGGACCACCGTCCCTTCTACGACTGGGTCATTCAGAACGTGACTTTGCCCAGCAAGCCCCGGCAGATCGAGTTTGCCCGCCTGGGTATCAACAACACGGTCATGAGCAAGCGGAAGCTCCGCGCCCTGGTGGAGGGCAACTATGTGGACGGCTGGGACGACCCCCGCATGCCCACCATTTGCGGCCTGCGCCGCCGGGGCTACACCCCCGCCTCCATCCGCAATTTCAGCGAGCGCAACGGCGTCTCCAAGGTGAACTCCACGGTGGAGTACGCCTTTTTGGAGTACTGCCTGCGGGAGGATTTGAACTGGAACGCCCGCCGGGCTATGGCGGTGCTGGACCCCATCAAGTTGACCATCACCAACTACCCCGAAGACAAGACCGAATTCTTTGACGTGGAGAACAATCCCAACAAGCCCGAAGAGGGCACCCGCCCGGTGAGCTTCTCCCGCACGGTGTACATGGAGCGGGAGGATTTCCTGGAGACCCCTATCCCCAAGTACAAACGCCTCTATCCCGATGGCCCGGAATGCCGTCTGAAGGGTGCCTACCTCATCCGCTGCACAGGCTGCCGGAAGGACGAGGAGGGCAACATTGTAGAGGTCTTTGCCGAGTACGATCCGGAGAGCCGGGGCGGCAACCCCGCTGACGGCCGCAAGGTAAAGGGCGCCACCATCCACTGGGTCAACGCCGCTGACGCCTTGGACGCCGAGGTCCGTGTGTACGACAACCTGTTTACAGTTCCCAATCCCGAGGAGGGCAACTTCCTGGACTACTTGAATCCCGATTCCCTGCAGGTGCTCACCGGCTGCAAAGTGGAGAGCAGCCTGGGGGAGGCCAAGCCAGGGGAGAGCTACCAGTTCCTGCGGCAGGGCTACTTCTGCGTGGACAGCAAGGACTCTAAGCCAGGGGCCCTGGTCTTCAACCGCTCCGTCAAGCTCAAAGACAGCTTCAAGCCAGCGTGACGCTGGACCCAAGCCGCGACAGCGCGCCTTGGCAGGCTCCTGTTTTTCCCCGTTGGGAAAGGGTAATAGGAGGAACAAATCATCCTTTGGAAAGGACTTGTATCTATGAAAATCACCTATTTGGGCACTGCCGCCTCCGAGGGGCTGCCCGCGCCTTTCTGTTTCTGTCCTGTGTGCCAAAAGGCCCGGGAACTGGGTGGGAAAAGCATGCGCACCCGTTCTCAGGCGCTGGTGGATGACCGCCTGCTTTTGGACTTCCCGCCGGACACCTATTTTCACGGGTTGCTCCACGGCATTGATTTTTTGCAGGTGACGGATTTGCTGGTGACTCATTCCCACTCGGACCACTGGTATCCGGGGGATTTGCAGACCACGGTGGAGCCCTTTGGCCACCATGCGCCGGCGTACACCTTGACGCTCCACGGGAACGAGACCGTGTGCCGCGACTATCTGGACGGCCTGGCTGCCCGAGAGCCCAAGGTGCTGGAAACGGTGCACGCCCAGACAGTGCACGCCTTTGAGACGTTCTCGGCTGGGGACTATCAGGTGACGGCCCTCCCGGCGGATCACTGTTACACGGAAGAGTCCCTGTTTTACTTGGTGGAGCGGCAGGGCAAAGCGTTGTTGTACGCCCACGACACCGGATATTTCCTGGACAGTGTGTGGGAGTATTTGGCGGGACGCACCGACCTGCGGCTGGGCTTGGTCAGCTTGGACTGCAACCACGGCTTTGAGGACAATATGCGCAATCACATGTCTTTCCAAGCGGACGCCTTGGTGCGGGACCGGCTGAAGGAGATGGGTTTGGCAGACGAGCAGACTGTGTTTGTGTGCAACCACTTTTCCCACAACGGAGGCGGCAGCTACGAAGAGCTGTCCCGCCGCGCCCAGGAACAGGGCATGCTGGCCAGCTACGACGGGATGACCGTGGAGTTCTAAAGACCTGCGGCAGGTTGTGCCTGTTTCTGTATACATAGAGTTTCCTGCGAGCTGCCGCGCACGTGCGGCAGCTCTATTTTTTGAAACAATTGTCACCCGTTGCAAGGGATTGAGGTTGACAATAGGAATCGGACGTGCTACCCTACTAGAGAGGTAGGGGAGAGGTTCCCGCCCCCAGGAGTGGCGTGGTTTCTCGCTCCTGGGAGGATGCGGCTTCCTCCGTCCATCGTTTCTATCGATTATTTTGCGTTGTGCAGGAGGGTTCTCCATGTCTGTTTCCGATCAAATATTGGATCTGCTGGAAGGGGCGGATGCGCCTCTTTCCGGAGAGGAGATGGCGGCAAAACTGGGCGTTACCCGGAACACGGTTTGGAAGGCGGTAAACAGGCTCAAAGAGGCTGGATACGAAATAGAGGCCGCCACCAACCGGGGCTACCGTCTGGTGTCCGAGCGAAACGCCCTGACGCCCCAAGGGGTGCGCCGTCTTCTTGCCGGGCCAGCTGAGCGCTGTGCCATCCAGGTGCAGGAGTCGGTCACCTCTACCAACACGGTGCTCAAGGGGCTGGCAGAGCAGGGCGGAGCTGAAGGCATGGTACTGCTCGCCCAGGAACAGACCCAAGGTAAGGGCCGGCTGGGGCGCACCTTCTTTTCCCCCAAGGGGACAGGGCTGTACATGAGCGTGCTGCTGCGGCCTCGCTTTTCCGCAGAGGAGGCCCTTTCCATCACTACGGCTGCGGCGGTGGCGGTGGCGGAGGCTGTCGATCAAGTCACAGGACAGCACGCCCGCATCAAGTGGGTCAACGATGTGTATCTTCGGGGCAGAAAGGTCTGCGGCATTCTCACGGAGGCTGCCGTGGACTTTGAATCAGGAGGCCTGCAGTACGCGGTGTTGGGAATGGGCATCAACATCCGAGAGCCGGAGGGAGGCTTTTCCCCGGAGCTGGCCCAGGTGGCCGGAGCCCTGTTTCCGGGGGAGGTTCCCGCCGGAGCCCGTACCCGGCTGGCTGCTGCTATCCTAAATAGATTCTTCTCCTATTACCAGGCCTTGCCGGACCGGACCTTTATGAAAGCGTACGCAAAGCGGTCCTTGCTCACCGGTATGGAGGTCACCTACACCCAAGGGGACAGGGCCGGGGAAGGGCTGGTTCTGGGGGTGGACGAAGAGGCCCGGCTGCTGCTGCGTCTTCCCGATGGGAGAGAGCAGGCCTTCTCCGCAGGAGAGGTGCAAATCAAAAAAGATTTTTTAGACTGGCTGCGCCGGGAAGAGGAGGAAAACAGCAGTGAAACCTGTAGGAAAGAGTAAAATGCAACGCACGGTGCTGACCGGCGTGTTTGCCGCTTTGTTGGCGGTTTTGTCTCAAATTGCCATTCCCCTGCCCACAGGGGTGCCCATCACCTTGCAGACGTTTGCGGTGGCCCTGTGTGGGTATGTGCTGGGGCCGGGTATGGGCGCCCTGTCCGTGGGGGTGTATCTGGCCCTGGGGGCGGTGGGGCTTCCGGTATTTGCAGGGTTCTCCGGCGGGGTTGGCGCTTTTGTGGGCATGACCGGCGGTTACCTGTGGGCCTTTTTGCCCATGGCCTATCTCTGCGGCTTGGGCGCAGCCCAGGGGAAAAAACTGGTGGCCTTGGCTTTGGGCGTAGCCGGGTTGGTGGTTTGCCATGTGTGTGGGGCGGTTCAGTTCGCCTTGGTGCAGTCGGTTTCTCCGCTGCAGGCCTTTCTCATCGCCTCCCTGCCCTACCTGCTCAAGGACGTGGTGTCTGTTGTTGCGGCTTACGGGGCAGCTCGGGCCATTCTCTTCAGCCTGAAAAAGGCCAAGCTGGGGAACGCTCTATGATTCGGCTGCGGGGACACCACCTGTTTTGCTGCACCCTGTTTCAGGGAAGCGGGTACGACGGGACGTTTGCGTCCCGCATGGCGCAGGTCCTGGAGCGGCTCCAGGCAGGGGAGGAGATCTGCCTGGTGGAGGGGTGCGACGACGTGTGCGCCGCCTGCCCCAACCGGCGGGGAGAGGCCGGCTGTGCCCTGGGAACGGAAAATGTGGCCCGCCGGGATGCAGCTGCCCGGCAGGCAACTGGCGTCTCTCTGGGAGAGGAATTTTTCCCTGGGGAGGCGGGGCAAAAACTGCGGGCCGTTTCCCGGGAACAGTGGGAGACTGCCTGCGCCTGCTGCCGCTGGAAAGAGGAGGGGCTGTGCTCCTGGGAGCTTTTTGTGCAGCTTCGTTCCCAGCGCTTTGTGTAAAATTCCCTATAGAGGGCGGTTCCTGGAAAAAAACAGGGCCGCCCTCGGCTTTTTTGAAAATGCTCTTGCTTTCGGAAGGAGAATATACTAAAATAGGGGTGAGCAAATCTGGGATTCTGTTTAAAATTTGTGTGCTTTGCCTGTAAATTTCAGAAGACTTTACCACGATTTTCCCCGGGTTTAACCAAGGCGGCAAAGTGTACAAATTAAATCGCTAATTGAATATCGATATAGTATTCCTACCAATTTACAAGCCCGGGGGGAGATGTTAAAATATTGTCAAAGTCAGGGGAAAGAGGTGAGGAAAGTGCCGAGCCGAAGCGTTTCGAAGCAGACGCTGCAGCGGCTGCCCACATATCTCAGCTACTTGAAGTCGCTGCAGGAGGCTACCAAATACATCTCGGCTACGGCAATTGCAGACGCGCTGAACATGAATCACGTGGTGGTGAGAAAGGATCTTGCCTCCATCAGCAGTTCGGGCAGGCCCAAGGTGGGATATGTACGGGAAGATCTCATAGGAGAACTGGAGCGCTTTTTGGGATATGACAACGCACAGGACGCGGTGCTGGTTGGCGCCGGGCAGCTGGGCAAGGCGCTTTTGGCCTATGATGGCTTTGTGCAGTACGGTTTGAACATCTTGGCTGGGTTCGACACAGACCCGCTCACGGTCAACACAGAGGTGGAGGGAAAGAAAATCCTCCCTATGGACCGGCTGGAAGACCTGTGCCGCCGGATGAAGGTCCGCATTGGTATTTTGACGGTGCCAGGGGAGCATGCCCAGGCGGTGTGCAACCTGCTCATCAAAAGTGGGATCCTGGCTGTGTGGAATTTCACGAATGTCCATCTGGACGTTCCCGAGGGAATTCTGGTACAAAATGAAAACATGGCTGTTTCCCTCGCCATCTTGTCCAATCACTTAAAGGAAAGATTCAGCACAAAATAAATAAAAAAGGATGGATCATTTCATGAACACGAAAACGACGTATGAAATTGTGGAAAACGCGGAAACATTCGAAAGAATGCTTGCCCGGGTTCGCGAGGCGCAGAAAATCTACGCCAGCTACACCCAGGAGCAGGTAGACAAGATTTTCCGTGCCGCCGCCATGGCTGCCAACCTGCAGCGTATTCCGCTGGCTAAAATGGCTGTGGAAGAGACCGGCATGGGCTGCGTGGAAGACAAGGTCATCAAAAACCACTACGCGGCCGAGTACATCTACAACGCCTATAAGGATACCAAGACCTGCGGCGTGATTGAGGAAGACAAGGCCTTTGGCACCAAGAAGATCGCGGAGCCCATCGGCGTGGTCGGCGCGGTAATCCCCACCACCAACCCCACTTCTACTGCCATCTTTAAGTGCCTGATCTCCCTGAAGACCCGCAACGGCATCATCATCAGCCCCCATCCCCGTGCAAAGAAGTGCACCATCGAGGCTGCCAAAGTGGTGTTGGAGGCCGCTGTGAAAGCCGGCGCTCCGGAAGGCCTCATCGGCTGGATCGACATCCCCAACCTGGAACTGACCAACACCCTGATGGCCGAGGCTGACATCATCCTGGCCACCGGTGGCCCCGCCATGGTGAAGGCTGCCTACTCCTCCGGTACCCCCGCTCTGGGCGTGGGCGCTGGCAACACTCCCGCCATTATCGACGACACCGCCGATGTGGTGCTGGCTGTCAACTCCATCATCCATTCCAAGACCTTCGACAACGGCATGATCTGCGCATCCGAGCAGTCCGTTATCGTGCTGGACAAAGTGTACAAGGCTGTGAAGGATGAGTTCAAAAAGCGCGGCTGCTATTTCCTCAGCAAGGAAGAGACCGAGAAGGTCCGCAAGACCATTATCATCAACGGCGCCCTGAACGCTAAGATCGTAGGCCAGCGTGCCCACACCATTGCCGCCATGGCTGGTGTAGACGTGCCCGAGAGCACCAAGATCATCATCGGCGAAGTGGAGAGCGTGGACATCTCCGAGGAGTTTGCCCATGAGAAGCTGTCTCCCGTGCTGGCTATGTACAAGGCCAAGACCTTTGACGAGGCCATCGAGAAGGCAGAGCACCTGATCGCCGACGGCGGCTACGGCCACACCTCCTCTCTGTACATCAACGTTGCCGAGAAGGAAAAGCTGGCCAAGCACCAGGCTGCTATGAAGACCTGCCGTATTCTGGTCAACACCCCCTCCTCTCAGGGCGGCATCGGCGACCTGTACAACTTCAAGCTGGCTCCCTCCCTCACGTTGGGCTGCGGTTCCTGGGGCGGCAACTCCGTCTCCGAGAACGTGGGCGTCAAGCACCTGATCAATATCAAGACCGTTGCCGAGAGGAGAGAAAACATGCTGTGGTTCAGAACGCCTGAGAAGGTGTATTTCAAGAAGGGCTGCATGCCCGTTGCTCTGAATGAGCTCAAGACCGAGTACAACCGCAAGAAGGCGTTTATCGTCACGGACTCCTTCCTGTTTAAGAGCGGCTTCACCAAGAACATCACCGATAAGCTGGACGAGCTGGGCATTCAGTACGCCTGCTTCTACGATGTGGCTCCCGATCCCACCCTGGGCTGCGCCATGGAAGGTGTGAAGCAGATCCGCGACTTTGAGCCCGACGTGATCATCGCCCTGGGCGGCGGTTCCCCCATGGACGCTGCTAAGATTATGTGGGTGATGTACGAGCATCCCGATGCTGACTTCCAGTCCATGAGCATGGACTTTATGGATATCCGCAAGCGTATCTACAAGTTCCCCAAGATGGGCGAGAAGGCTATGATGGTTGCCATCCCCACCTCCTCCGGTACCGGTTCCGAGGTGACTCCCTTCGCCATCATCACCGACGAGAAGACCGGCACCAAGTGGCCTCTGGCAGACTACGAGTTGCTGCCCAACATGGCGATTGTGGACGCCGACAACATGATGACCCAGCCCAAGGGCCTGACCTCTGCTTCCGGTATCGACGTGATGACCCACGCCATCGAGGCCTATGTGTCCATCATGGCCACTCCCTTCACCGATGGCCTGGCTCTGAAGGCTATGAAGGCTGTGTTTGATTACCTGCCCTCCGCCTATGAGAACGGCGCCAACGATCCCTTTGCCCGTGAGCGTATGGCTGAGGCTTCCTGCATGGCTGGTATGGCATTCGCCAATGCTTTCCTGGGTGTGAACCACTCCATGGCTCATAAGCTGGGCGCTTATCATCACCTGCCCCACGGCATTGCCAATGCTGTGATCCTCACCGACGTGATCCGCTACAATGCCGCTGAGGTTCCCACCAAGATGGGTACCTTCTCCCAGTATCAGTACCCCCATGCCAAGCAGCGTTATGTAGAGGCTGCACGCTTCTGCGGAATCCAGGGCAAGAACGACGACGAGGTCTTTGAGAACTTCATCCAGGCTCTGGAAGATTTGAAGGAGAAGATCGGCATCAAGAAAACCATCAAGGATTACGGCGTAGACGAGAAGTATTTCCTGGATACTCTGGACGAGATGGTGGAGAACGCCTTCAACGACCAGTGCACCGGCGCCAACCCCAGATATCCGCTGATGAGCGAGATCAAAGAAATCTACCTGAAGTGCTACTACGGCAAGTAATATAAACGGAGGAGTTATCACTATGAAACTGGAAAAGGTTATCGCAGTTCGTAATTCCAAAACCATCTACCGGGACGGGCAGTATGTGATCAAGGTGTTCGACGAGGGCTATTCCAAGGCGGATATCCTCAACGAGGCTTTGAATATCGCCCGTGTGGAAGAGACCGGCCTTCCCATTCCCGGTGTGGAAGAGGTCACCAAGATCGACGGCAAGTGGGCCATTGTCACCGACTATGCCGAGGGCAAAACCATCGCGCAGCTGATTGCGGAAAATCCCGATAAGAAGGAAGAGTACTTGGAGCGCTTTGTGGACATTCAGATTGAAGTCCAGTCCAAGACTTGCCCCATGCTCAACCGCTTGAAGGAGAAGATGAAGCGGAAAATCGCCCAGACCGGTCTGGACGCCACCACCCGCTATGAGCTGGATTCCCGCCTGGCTTCCATGCCTAACCACAACAAGCTGTGCCACGGGGACTTCAACCCCACCAACGTGGTCATCAGCCCCGATGGGGAGAGCTACTCCATTCTGGACTGGGCTCACGCCACCCAGGGCAACGCCAGCGCAGACGCTGCCCGCACCTACCTGCTGTTCTGGCTGTCCGGCGACATTGACAGCGCAGAGAAGTACATGGAACTCTTCTGCAAGAAGACCGACACCGCCAAGCAGTATGTGCAGAAGTGGCTGCCCATTGTGGCTGCTTCCCAGTCCGTCAAGGGCAAGCCCGAAGAGCGTGAGTTCCTCATGCACTGGGTCAATGTGGTGGAGTACGAATAAGCTCCAGATTTTCGAAAGAGCGGACCGTTTATCCCAGCCTTAAGAAAGAGAGAAACCGCGCCGCCCCATGGCACGGGGTGCCCTGCAAGGGGCGGCGCGTCCTCTTTTTCTAAATAATACTGAATACGGAGTATTTTCAATGTATTTTAGGAGGATGCAATCATGAAAGTAACCATTTGTATTGGAAGTTCCTGTCATCTGAAGGGTTCCCGTCAAATTGTGGAGCAGCTCCAGTACCTGGTCAAGGAAAACCACCTGGAAGATAAGGTGGAACTGGGCGGCACCTTCTGCATGGGCAATTGTGTTAACGGCGTCAACGTCACTGTAGACGACAAGCTGTACTCCCTCTCTCCCGAGACCACGAAGGATTTCTTTGAGAAAGAAATCCTTGCCAAAGTGAAATAAGACTCGAATCGCAGGAAGCTCCATCAATGGCCATACATTGATGGAGTTTGCCGTGCCCGGACCCTTATTAAGTTAGTGAGAGGTGGTTCCCCCCATGGCTGAATTTTTAAAGTTGAAGAAATCCAACTGTGTGAACTGTTACAAATGCATTCGCCACTGTCCCGTGAAGTCCATTAAATATTCCACGGGCCAGGCACAGATTGTCAGTGACGAATGTATTCTCTGCGGTCAGTGTTTTGTGGTATGCCCCCAAAACGCCAAGGAGATCCGCAATGATGTGCCCAGCGCTATTCAGTTGATCAAGAGCGGTCCGGTCATCGCCAGCGTGGCGCCTTCCTTTGTGGCCAACTATCCCGGCGCCACTATCGCCACCATGGAGAAGGCGCTCAAGCAGCTGGGGTTCCAAGCGGCGGAGGAAACGGCGATTGGCGCTTCCATTGTAAAGACCCAGTATGAAAACATCGTGCGGGAAGGCAAGCAAGAGGTGATTATCTCCACGTGCTGCCATTCGGTCAACACCCTGGTGGAGAAGTACTACCCGGAGGTGTTGCCCTATTTGGCCACGGTGCTCTCTCCCATGCAAGCCCATTGCCAGAAGATCAAGCAGGAGCACCCGGGGGTGAAAACCGTGTTTATCGGGCCCTGCATCTCCAAAAAGGCCGAGGCAGAGGCCTACCCCGGCACGGTGGACTGCGTGCTCACCTTTGAAGAGCTTTCCGACTGGCTCAAGCAAGAGGGCGTCACCATCGAGGAAGGGGAGGACACCCTGGAGGAGAGCCGAGCCCGTTTGTTCCCCACCACAGGCGGCATTCTACGCACCATGAACTGCGATTCCCCCGACTACACCTACATGGTGGTAGACGGTGTGGACAATGTGCTGGCTGCCATTGAAGATATTAAAGAAGGCCGCTTGAAAAAGTGCTTTATTGAAATGTCCATCTGTGCGGGCAGCTGTATCAGCGGCCCCGCCATGGAACGGGAGCACCGCCGTCCTGTGACCGACACCATTGCGGTCAACCGCTATGCCGGCAAAAAGGACTTTGTAGTGGAACAGCCCAACGAAAAAGACCTGGTAAAAGACCACCGTTACATCGGCCTGCACCGGCAGATGCCCGGGGAAAAAGAGATCCAGGAGATCCTGCAGAAGATGGGCAAAAACAGCCCCGAGCAGGAGCTCAACTGCGGCGCCTGCGGCTACAACACCTGCCGGGAGAAGGCCATCGCCGTGTACCAGGGTAAGGCAAACATCAACATGTGCCTGCCTTTCCTGGCCCAGAAGGCGGAGAGCTTCTCCGACACCATCATCAGCACCTCTCCCAACGGTATCATGGTGCTCAACGAGGACTTGGAGGTGCAGCAGATCAACTCTGCCGCCTGCCGGATTATGAATATCCGCCACGCCTCCGATGTGCTGGGAGACCAGGTGATCCGCATTTTGGACCCCAAGGTGTTCTTGGATGTGATGGCCACCGGAAAGAGCGTGCGGGACGAAAAGGTGTATCTGGCGGAGTACAAGCGCTACGTGGAGCAGACGGTCATTTACGACAAGAGCTACCGCATTGTGATCTGCATTATGCGCGACGTGACGGAGGAAGAGCGCGAGCGCATGAATAAGGAAAAGATCAGCCAGCAGACCATTGAGATGACGGACCGGGTCATCGAAAAGCAGATGCGCATGGCGCAGGAGATCGCCTCTCTGCTGGGCGAGACCACTGCCGAGACCAAGATTGCGCTGACCAACTTGAAGGATTCTTTGGGCGATGAATAACCTTTGCACCGACATTGGATATTTAAGCTTGAACAAATGGGGAGAGCAGCTCTGCGGCGACCGCGTGGAAGTGGTCGAGCAGGGGGAAAACTCCACCGTGATTGTTCTGGCTGACGGAATGGGAAGCGGCGTCAAGGCGAATATTCTCTCTTCCTTAACCTCCAAAATCATCTCCACGATGATGGCGGCCAATATGCGCCTGGAAGACTGCGTTTCCACCATTGCCTCCACACTGCCGGTCTGCGCTGTGCGAGGCGTGGCCTATTCCACCTTTACCATCATTCACATCATTGAAAACGAAGAAGCGGAGATCATCCAATACGACAACCCCTTGCTCATTTTGATCCGGGACGGCAAGTTTGTGGAAATCCCCAAGGTGGGCACGGAGATCGAAGGGAAGATGATCTACAAATCCAAAATCAAGCTGCAGGAAAACGATTTCCTGTTCACCATGAGCGACGGCACCATCCACGCAGGCGTGGGGCAGTCTCTGAACTTTGGCTGGGAGCGGAAGGACATCATCAAGTTTTTGGAGATGATGTACGACCAGAGCTACACGGCCAAAACCTACGCTTCTCTCCTGCTGGAAGAGTGCAACCACTTGTATGGGGGCCACCCTGGCGACGACACCACCGTCTGCGTGGTGAAGGTGCGGGACCGGCAGCAGGTGAACTTGATGATTGGTCCCCCTTCCGACCGGAGGGACGTCAACAAGTACATGTCCCTGTTTTTCTCCAAAGAGGGGAAACACATTGTCTGCGGCGGCACCACTTCCACCTTGGCTTCCGATTTCCTCAAGAAGCCTATGATCGCCAATTTGGACTATCTGGATCCGGAAATCCCGCCCACTGCGAAGATAGAGGGCGTGGATCTGGTGACAGAAGGGGTGATCACCATCAGCAAAGTGTTGGACTATGCCAAGGACTTCTTGGCCGACAACGAAACATACACCCAGTGGGGCTATAAACGAGACGGCGCTTCTCTCATTTCCCGGATGCTCTTTGAAGAGGCCACCGACATCAATTTCTTTGTGGGAAGGGCCATTAACCCAGCCCACCAGAACCCCAACCTGCCCATCAACTTCAACATCAAGATGCGCCTGGTGGAAGAGCTGAGCGAGTGCCTTAAGCAGATGGGCAAACGGATCAAGGTGAGCTACTTCTAAAGAAAACTTCCCAGAAAGGACGGAACAAAAACATGCCCTCCATTCCGATTAAGGATAGAAAATTCGACACCCAGGTTCAGTACCTGAAGTATAAGGTGCTGCGGGAGGTTGCCCGCTATGCCTTTGAAGACAGGCTGCTGGATGCCTATACGGAAATTCCCAAGCTCATCGTCAAGGATAAGCCCACCATGCGCTGCTGCATCTATAAGGAGCGGGCCATTGTGGAGGAGAGAATCAAACTGGCTTTGGGCGGGGATAAAAACAATCCCAACGTGATTGAGGTCATCGACATCGCCTGCGATGAGTGCCCCATGTCCGGCTACAATGTGAGCGACGCCTGCCGTGGCTGCATTGCCCACCGGTGTGAGGACGCTTGCCGCCGGGGCGCCATCACCTTCGACGAGCACCTGCATGCCCACATTGACAAATCCAAGTGTGTGGAGTGCGGCCAGTGCGCCAAGGTCTGCCCCTACAGCGCCATTGTCAATCAGAAACGGCCCTGTGAAAACGCCTGCAAAATCAAAGCGATCAGCATGGCGGACAGCGGCGCCGCCCACATTGACAACGAGACCTGCATCTCCTGCGGCGCCTGCGTGTACCAGTGCCCCTTCGGCGCCATTGTGGATAAGTCCTTTATCCTGGACGTGGTGGACCTGATCAAAAAGAGCAACGACAACAAGGAGTATAAGCTCTACGCCGTGGTTGCTCCCTCAATCTCCAGCCAGTTTAGCTATGCCAAGCTGGGCCAGGTGATCACCGGCATTCAGAAGCTGGGCTTCTTCCACGTGGTGGAGGCTGCTCTGGGCGCGGACATGGTCTCTTATGCAGAAGCTGCCGAGCTGGCGGAGAAGAAATTCCTCACCAGTTCTTGCTGCCCGGCTTTTGTGGACTACATTGAAAAGCAGTTCCCCCAGCTGAAGG
Source organism: uncultured Neglectibacter sp. (assembly GCA_904374805.1). GTDB lineage: Bacteria > Bacillota > Clostridia > Oscillospirales > Acutalibacteraceae > Acutalibacter > Acutalibacter pullicola. The sequence continues at coordinate 785 of CAJFEW010000024.1, read as the reverse complement.
AGCACATTTCCCACAACCTGTCTCCGGCAGCTACCATTGCCAAGTACATCAAGGAGACCACTCCCGGTGCCAAGGTCGTGTTCATCGGGCCCTGCACCGCCAAAAAGATGGAAGTGCAGAAGGAGCGGGTTAAGCCCTATATTGACAGCTGCATCACCTTCGAAGAGCTACAGGCCCTGTTCGACAGCCGTGACATTGACCTGAAGTCCTTGGAGGAGGGCGTGCTGGATAACGCCTCTTACTACGGCCGTATCTTTGCCCGCAGCGGCGGCTTGAGCGACGCCGTGGCCCAGGCCCTCAAGGAGCAGGGGCTGGAGGACTTCGACCTGAAGGCAGTTCCCTGCGACGGCATCGAAGCCTGCCGTGCGGCCCTGCTGAAGGCCTCGAAAAATGTGCTGCCTGGCAACTTCATCGAGGGTATGGCCTGTGTGGGCGGCTGCATCGGCGGCGCCGGCTGCCTGACCCACGGGGAGAAGAACAAGGCGGATGTGGACAAATATGGCAGAGAAGCCATGGAGAAGACCATTTCCGACGCGATCGGTATGCTGAAAACTTGACCATTTGTGAAAGGGGGAGCCTGGGCTCCTCCTTTTTGCTGCTTCTCGAAAAGGCGAGGGGAGGACAGAGGGAAAAAGTGAAGAGACCCTCTTGACAAACGGCCCGTTCTGTTGTAAAAAGAGAAAAAGCCGGCACTGTAAAGTAAAAATGAAAAAATAGGACCCGAAATCAGCAAATATTGTTACGCAACGAGCAAAAGCTCACGTTTACGCTTTTTGGACAGATGA
>CAJFEW010000023.1:27226-29013 GCA_904374805.1 uncultured Neglectibacter sp. | reverse complement strand
CCGGGCCATCTACCTGGACCTGGCCTACTATAAGGACGGCCTTGGCTTGGTCCGGCAATGCAGCTATTATGACAGGCGCTACCAGCAGCGGGCGGTTCCCGTCACGCCGCCCACCCTGGTCAGCTGCTTCTTTCCCTACACCAAAGAGGAAATCTTGTCTTTAGTAAACCAGGAAATATGCTGTGATTTCACGCATATTCTAGTGACGGAAGGGATCACGATCTGGATTCCAACACCACGCCCCTATGCGGGGCAATCTAGGAGTGATCCATTATGGAAACTCAACAACTACAGACCGAGTACACCGATATCAAGTCAGTCACGCACCGGGTAGAACACTCCATCCTCTCCCCCGCTCACATCGCGGACCGGGAGAAGCTGCTGGAAGAACTGGCCTGGGCCCTAAAAGGAGGGAAGATTCCCGCATAACTTAAGAACAACGTCTATGAAAGGAGGTATCAGACACGTTAGCTCTCTATGCCCGCAAATCTGTAGAACGGGAAAACAGCATCAGCTGTGTATTGCAGGATGATGATCCGCCCAGAAGAACGGGGGGAAAAGGTGGTCACCTTCATCGATAACGGCTATTCCGGAGGGAATATGAACCGGGATGGGTTTAAGAAAATGATGGGGTTGGTCCGCCAAGGTAAGGTCAGCAAGGTGATTGTGTATAAGCTGGACCGGATGAGCCGCTCCCTTTCCGACTTCATGAACATCCTGCAAGAGTTTAAGGAAAATAAGGTGGAGTTTGTGTCCTCCCAGGAAGCGTTTGACACCTCCTCCCCTTATGGGGACTTGATCGTCAAAATCCTGATGGTTTTCGCCGAGTTTGAGCGGACATCCATCATCAACCGTGTCTCCCAGGCCTACCTCCAGGATCCTATCCCTTCTGAGGCGGAGCAGGTTCGGTATCTCTTTGAGGTATATGCCCAGGAATCCGTTTCCCTGCGCAGGCTGGTGGATATCATGAACGCTGAGGGCAAACAGCCATTGGATGGCAGTCACTGGACTACGGCAAAGCTTTCCACCCTGCTGAAAAACCCCATTTACGTCAAGGCGGATTCCAACGTGTACGACTACTACGACCGCCACGGGACGGAAATCGTTACGGATGTCTCCCAGTTTACGGGAGAGTTTGGTGCCCAGCTCTATGGACACACCAAACACCAGGCAGGCAACCCGGATTGGTCGGATATGCGGCTGGTTCTGCTGAGCCACCCAGGAATCGTGGATTCCGAAATCTGGCTCAAATGCCAGCGCAAACTGGAGAAGAACCGGCAGATCACCAACAGCTACAGCAACACGACCAGCTGGTTGGCGGGAAAGGTGATATGTGAGCAATGCGGCCACACCATGACCACCATTAAGGGAAAGCCTGGCAAGAACGGAGAGGTACGGCGATATTTCAACTGTACCGGTAGGTCTCAGCGGGTCTGTCAAGGCCCTAAGGTGACCATCTATGCGGAAGACCTGGAAAATATGGTCTACCAGTGCATCGCCGAGAAATTGGCAGTCTTGAAAGAGGCTAAGTACAGCTCTCACAAAGGCAGTGGAGAGCTCAACGATCTAAAGCTGAAAGTCAAGGCCATTGAGCGAACAGAGAAGCAGTTACTGGATACGATACTGGCTGGTGGCTTCAACGAGGATCTATTGACCATCGCCAACCAGAAGGCCAGCCAGCTCAAGCGGGACCGTCTGGCTCTCTATGAGCGGATGGAGGAATTGAAGAGCCAAGAGGACCAGGCTGGCGCTGTGGTCAACCTGGCCAAGTCCTGGAAGACCGCCGA
>CAJFEW010000023.1:0-27217 GCA_904374805.1 uncultured Neglectibacter sp. | reverse complement strand
GGATGGAGACGCAAAGATTATATGGAATGTTTGATGGATAACCGTCAAGGCAGCCAAGCCCTGGCGGTTTCGTCTTTTCTTCGGAGCGATTCACCCCCCCTCCTTGACAGACGACGTCCCGTTGGGCTAAAATTGTTGTAGAGAAAGAGACGTTGGGAGGGTATGGCATGATCCTATACCACGGAAGCAAGAGCATTGTGGAGTTTCCGGAAATCCGGGTACAACGATACAACAAGGATTTCTATTTTGGGTTTTACTGCACCCTGTACCCCGAACAAGCCATTCGCTGGGCCATCCGATTTGATGGAATTGGCTATTTGAACGAATACTCGTACACACCGGATGACAGTCTAAAGGTAAAGCGATTCCCGGAGATGACCGAGGAATGGCTGGATTTTATCGTGTCTTGCCGGCTGGGCCATCCCCATGACTATGACATTGTGGAGGGCCCCATGGCAAACGACACCATCTTCAACTATGTTCAAAACTTTGCCGATGGGAAGATCAGCCGGGAAGCTTTCTGGGCTCTGGCCAAGTTTAAGCGGCCCACGCACCAGATCAGTTTCCACACGGCGAGAGCATTGGCAACGCTTTCCTTTGTGAAGGGGGTGGAAGTTCGGAATGAAGAATAATAGCGCACTGTTCTATACATGCAGCCTCATTGAATTCATTGGAAGGATGCAGAAGCAACCGCGCTCCGCTGTGGTGGATTTTCTGGGCAAGGATACCCTCCTGCGCATCTACCGGTTTGCCGACGTCTTTCACTGTGAGCCCATAGAGAAAACAGCCGATGACTTCATCACCCTCCGGCAAATCCCACAAGGCAGCTTTGACAACGTGGCCGCCTGCCGTTACACCGTGCCGGACTACTGGACCATCGGCGAGGTCTATGAGCGGCTCATTGAGGACACTGCCCAGGAAGACACCGACGCAGCCATTGTGGACAAGCTGATGGAGGTCTACACTTCCTGGATTGACACCGCCATTTCTAACTACAACTCCGACTTCTACTACCAGTCCCGGGACTACATCGCGGAGTGTTATCGGGAAGGGAAGATCTGCGCTTAAAGCCGTAAAAATCCCCTGTAAGTGATGGCCTGCAGGGGGTTCTCGTTTACTTAATTTGGTATGGTTTGCTTCGCCGAACCGCTGGAAGTGGACAATCTCCCGTTCCCGCAGGAACTTGATGGGGTCCCGCACATCCGGGTCATCGGTGAAACGGAGAATGTTGTCGTAGGTCATTCTGGCCTTTTGTTCTGCGCTCAAGTCCTCGTGCAGATCTGCAATGGTGTCCCCTGTGACGGAAAAGGTGTTGGCATTGAAGGGGGTTCCGGAGGCTGCCGTGGGATACACAGCAGCGGTGTGATCCACAAAGTAGTCGTCAAATCCGGCGGCTTTGATCTGTTCTGGCGTCATATTGCGGGTGAGCTGATACACAATGGTGCCCACCATTTCCAGATGCCCCAGTTCCTCGGTGCCTATATCGGTCAAGATGGCCTTCAGCTCTGGATAGGGCATGGAATATCGCTGGCTGAGATACCGCAGGGAAGCGCCAATCTCTCCATGAGGCCCTCCGTATTGGCTGATGATCATTTTTGCCAGACGGGGATTGGTGTTTTTGATGCGAATGGGATACTGCAGGCGTTTCTCATAGACAAACATTCAATTCCCCTCCTTTTCCCAAGGCCAGGGATCGCTGATCCAGGCCCAGCGGCTGGTGTTCTGGGCGGTTTCCCCAATGGGGCCAAATTTCTCTTCAAACTCTTTCTGCAGCTTGGCTGCCTTCCCCTGATATTCCTCCAGTTTCCGGGCGGCATCCCGATTGTTGGGATGGGTGTCCAAAAAGAGGTGGAGCTCCCAGCAGGCGAACCGCGCTGCATACAGCCGCTTGCGCAGCATTTGTTCCTCACTCAACGGAGCTCCCCCCTTCTGCCATAAAACGGCTTATCCAAAATGGGAAACAGTGTGCCTGCATCCAAGGCCCGCTCCGCCGGATGAAGGTCCCCGCTCCACTGCTGATAGGGTACATAGGCCATGCCAGGCACCGGATCCTTGGGCAAAGGGCTGGTGGCCTCAGACAGGCTGCAAGCCATGCCCATGGTTTCTTCTGCCAATTTGATTACCCCTTTCCTTAGTTTTCAGGGACGGGCCTGGGACGGCCTTGTCCCCTTGGTACCAGGGTATGCTGGTCCGCTGAAAGGGTGACAAAAAAGGGCTGCCGCTTACGCGGCAGCCCTTCTCCAGGCACACTTGTGGTGGTGCAAAACTTACATGCCGTAGATGGCCTCCGGCTCCAGGATTTCAAACCCGTTGGCATGGAGGGCTTCTGCAGCCTTCTGGCCGTTGTCCAAACGAATGATCACATAGGCCTTTCCCTTGTCCCGGCTGATGAAGGCATACATGTATTCCACATCGAAGCCTTCGTCGGAAAGCAGGCGCACGGCCTTGGAAAAGGCGCCGGGCTTGTCGTCAATGCCCACGGCAATCACCTTGGTGAGGGTGACCGTCATGCCGTGGGCCTTCAATGCCTCCACGGCCTCTTTGGGCCTGTCCACAATCACGCGGAGAATGCCAAAGTCCCGCGTGTCCGCCACAGAGATGGCACGGATGTCAATGTTGGCCTCCGCCAGCACCTCGGTGACCTCCGCCATACGGCCAGGCTTGTTCTCAATAAACACAGAAAGCTGTTGAATCTGCATACATTCACGTCCTCTCCGAAAAGATTGCCCCTTGGGGTCTTGCTTTACAGGACCTCCCCGCGCCCCGTCCCAGCACAGGCCGGGCGCAGCGTCGCCCTTGTTCTTGTCTCTATTATAGCAGAGGGGTGTTTTTTTGGCAAGAGCAGACCGGCGCGGTACTGCTTCCGCGCTGTTTTACCGCCGCTTGTCAATGACCCGTTTGGCCTTGCCCTCGCTGCGCTCAATAGACTTGGGCTCCAGCAAGGTGATTTTGGCGGAAATATTCAAGGTGGAGTGGAGGGCGTCGGCGATGGTGCGTTCCACCCGCTCCAAATTGCGCACTGTGTCGGAGAACAGGCTCTCGTTCATCTCCACCTGCACCTCCAGGGTATCCAGGTTGTTCTTCCGGTCTACGATCATCCGGTAGTTGGGATCCATGCCCAAATCCAGCAGCACGCTCTCAATCTGTGAGGGGAACACGTTGATGCCACGGATGATGAGCATGTCGTCGGTGCGGCCCTTGGGCTTGGTCATGCGCACGGTGGTGCGGCCGCAGGCGCACTTCTCGTGGGTCAAAGAGCAGATGTCCCGGGTGCGGTAGCGGATCAGGGGCAGGGCCTCCTTGCCGATACAGGTGAACACCAGCTCCCCCTCTTCCCCGTCGGGCAGCTGCTCCCCGGTGGCCGGGTCGATGATCTCCGGGTAGAAGAAATCCTCCTGGACGTGCATGCCGTTCTGCTGGGTGCACTCGCAGGCCACACCGGGACCTGCAATCTCCGAAAGGCCGTAAATATCGTACGCTTTAATGGCCAGGGCTTTTTCAATTTCCCGGCGCATCTCTTCGGTCCAAGGCTCGGCGCCGAAAATGCCGATGCGCACCCGCAGGCTTTCCGGATCGATCCCCTTTTCCCGCACAGTCTCCCCGATGTACATGGCGTAGGAAGGGGTGCAGGCCAGAATGTCCGAACCGTAGTCCTGGAGAATCTGCACCTGGCGGCTGGTGTTGCCGGAGGACACAGGGATTACCGTGGCCCCCATTTTCTGGGCCCCGTCGTGCAGGCCCAATCCGCCGGTGAACAGGCCGTACCCATAGGAGACGTGGACAAAGTCCTCGTGGGTGCCCCCGCACCCCACAATGGACCGGGCCGCGCTGCGGGCCCAGATGTCCAGGTCATTCTCCGTGTAGGCCACTACGGTCTGCTTGCCGGTGGTGCCGGAGGAGGCATGCACCCGGGCCAGGTCGTCCCGAGGCACAGCCACCAGCCCAAAGGGGTAGGTGTCCCGCAGGTCCTGCTTGGTGGTGAAAGGCAGTTTGGTGAGGTCGTCGATGGATTGAATGTCCTCCGGCTTCAGGCCCATTTCGTCCATCCTCTTTCTGTACAGAGGCACATGGTCGTAGCAGCGCTTGACCATATCCACCAGCCGCTGGGACTGGATCTCCCGCAGGGTTTCCCGCGAGGCGCATTCGATCTCCGGTTCAAAATAGTTAGGCATAGGTGGGATGTTCCTTTCTCCGCTGTAGTGTTTCCGGGGAACCTGCCCCGGCCGGTTTCCAAAAAAGGTAGGCTTCCGCCTGCCAGGCAGTTTAGGCCTGCCAACCTAACATAAAGGCTTTTTGGTTCATCTCCAAAAACTTGGGGGGCACGCACCGCTCCACCGCGGAGAGCCACGCTTCCTTTTCCCCGCCCAGGCGGTGGGCCATAGCCCCGATGAGCACTACGTTTACCGCTTTTTGGGAACCGGCTTCCTCCGCCAGCTGCAGGGCGTCCACCGCCAGGACATTCACGCCCTTAGCCTCCATTTGGGCAAGGAGATCCTGGGGATACTCCTTTTCCCCGGTGACCACAGGCATGGGATCCATCTTCTGGGTGTTGGTGACCACCGTGCCTCCCTCTTTCAAGTAGGGCAAAAACCGGGCGGCCTCCAGCTGTTCAAAGGCCAGAACAATGTCCGCCTCACCGGTTTCAATGATGGGCGAGTAGACCTTGTCCCCATAGCGGACGTAGGTCACCACAGACCCGCCCCGCTGGCTCATGCCATGGACTTCGCTGACTTTTACATCGTACCCTTGGTCCATCATGGCGTCGCCTAAAATGCGGCTGGCAAGCAACGTGCCCTGCCCGCCCACGCCGACGATCATAACGCTTTTGTTCATATATATCACCCTCGGTGTCAGATTTGTAAAGTTCAAAAAGGAGTGCGCCGCGCAGCGGCTTGAAAGTTTTCGATCAAGCCTTTTTCAAAAGGCTTGTGGGGTTTGGGGTGAAACCCCAAGGTCTTAAACGGCGTAAGCCGTGAAGAAAAGCGAGGGCCGTTGTCACACCAGGCCCAAAGGGCCTGTGAACAAGGGCCCGTCCCTCTTCCGGAAACTTGACGGAGAAGAGATTATCTCGCTGCCCTTGGCCGCCAGCCCCAAGCGCGTGAAGCAAGCGGCGGGCAGGGGGACGGCAGGATAAGCTCCTCCCCGCTGGCTTACGGAAAGACGTCCGGGTCTTGGCCTACCGGCTCCGCCGCATGCGGCCTGCGGCCCTAGCTTCTCTTCTCCGGCTTACGCCGTTTCAGGCCGTGAGGCTCCGCCTCACACTCCGCCAGCTTTTTGAAAAAAGCTGGACCAAAAACTCTCACGTGCCTCCGGCGTTTTAACCGATGGCCCCCTTGGGGCACAGGCCTTTACACACGCCGCAGCCCACGCACTGGGTGGCGTCGATGACCGCCTTGCCCTCCCGGTAGCTGATGGCCGGGCAGCCAATGCCCAGGCAGGCCTTGCAGCCGATGCACTTGTCCGGAGCCACAGAAAGAGGCGGGTTGTGCTTGACATACTTCAGCAGGGCGCAGGGGCGGCGGCTGATGATCACCGAGGGCTCCTCGGCAGCCAGCTCCTCTTTCAGCACCCGGGTGACCTCTTTGAGGTCGTAGGGATCCACCACGGTGACCCGCTGAATGCCAATGGCGTGGCACAGGGCTTCCAGGTCCACAGCTGTGGCAGGCTCGCCCTTGATGTTGTAGCCGGTGGTGGGGTTCTGCTGGTGGCCGGTCATACCGGTGATGGAGTTGTCCAGCACAATCACCACAGAGTTGGAGCGGTTGTAGGCGATATCGATCAGGCTGGTGATGCCGGAGTGGGCAAAGGTGGAGTCTCCAATGACCGCCACACTCTTCTTCTCCGCTTCGGGGCCCCGGGCCTTGTTGTAGCCGTGGAGGGCGGACACCGAGGCGCCCATGCAGATGGAGGCATCCATGGCGTTTAAGGGAGCGCTGGCCCCCAGGGTGTAGCAGCCGATGTCGCCGCTGACGTACACCTTCTCCCGCTTGAGGGCGTAGAACACGCCCCGATGGGGACAGCCGCAGCACATGACCGGAGGCCGGGTGGGGATCTCTGTCTCCAGCCGGACAAAGGGGTCTTCCTCTCCCGTGAGGAGCTTTTTCACAATCTTTTGGGAGAACTCTCCGCAGCGGGGGAACAGGTCCTTTCCGGTGACCTCCACGCCAATGGCCTTACAGTGGGTCTCGATGAAGTCGTCCAGCTCCTCCACTACGTACACCTTTTCACATTTGGCGGCGAAGTCCCGAATAAGCTGGACGGGCAGGGGCCACACCAGGCCCAGCTTCAAATAGTTGACCGTATCCCCCATGGCCTCTTTCACATACTGGTACGGTGTGCCTGCGGCAATCACCCCGATGGAAGCGCCATTGTCTTCGATCACATTCAGCGACGTGGTCTCCGCGTAGGCGGCGAGGGTCTTGGTGCGGGCCTCCACCTTTTCGTGCTTGGCCTTGGCAAAGGCAGGCAGCATCACGTTTTTACTGGGATCTTTTTTATACTCCTTCAAAGGCAGCTCCTGGCGCTCCCCCTCCTCCACAATGGAGCGGGAATGGGCGATGCGGGTGGTCAGCCGCAGGATCACCGGGGTGTCAAACTGCTCGGAAAGCTCGTAGGCCAGCTTGGTGAAGTCCCTGCATTCCTTGGAGTCGGCAGGCTCCAACATGGGCACTTTGGCCGCCCGGGCGTAGTTGCGGGAATCCTGTTCATTCTGGGAGGAGTGCATGCCGGGGTCGTCGGCCACAGCCAGCACCATGCCCCCGTTGACGCCGATGTAGCTCATGGTGAACAGAGGGTCGGCAGCCACGTTCAGGCCCACGTGCTTCATGGCGCAGAAGGACCGGGCCCCGCCGATGGAAGCGCCGCAGGCGGTCTCGGTGGCCACTTTTTCATTGGGGGCCCACTCGCAATAGATTTCGGGATATTTCACAGCGGCTTCGGTGATTTCGGTGCTGGGGGTACCGGGATAGGCGGACACCACCCGCACCCCGGCCTCATACAGGCCGCGGGCTACGGCTTCGTTGCCCAAATAGAGATGTTTCATGAAAGATCTTCCTCTCAACTAGATACTAATAAATATGGGATATAACCGCGAAGCGGCGTGAAAGTTTTTGATAAAACTTTTTTCAAAAAGTTTTTCAGGGTTTGGGATGAAATCCCAAGGTCTTGACCGGCGCAGCCGCAGAGAAAGAAAACCAGGGGCAAGGCCGCATGCGCCCGCAGGGCGATAGACCGCCGCCCCGCCCCTGTACCGCTTACTTTCAGGAAACTGTCCAGGCCCTTGTTCACGGCTCTTCGAGCCGGTATGACAACGGCCCTGGTATTTTTTCAATTGCGCCGGTTCAAGGTCGTGGAGCTCTGCTCCACGCCACGCAAGCCTTTTGAAAAAGGGTCGCAACGTCCCGGTGGGACGTTGCCCAGCGACCGACCGAGACGGCAGTCGAGATGACCTAAAACTTTTACACCCCTTCGCAGTTTAGCTCTGTTTTTATTCTTCCGGCTGGTTGCGCAGATCCAACACTCGTTTGGCTTTGCCTTGGAAGCGCTCCAGGCTCTTGGGGGACACCAAGGTCACCTTGGTCTCCAGGCCCAGCACGCTCTTTAAGCGGTCGTGGATTTTATGCTGCAAGGCTTGCAGCTCCCCGAAGCTCTCCAGCAAAGAGCTGTCGATGAGCTCCACTTTCACTTCCAAATTGTCCAGATAATTCTTTTTGCGCACCACCAGCTGATAGTGAGGTCCCACGTTTTCCATGCCCACCAGCACGCTCTCGATCTGGCTGGGGAACACATTGACCCCTTTGATGATGAGCATATCGTCCGTGCGGCCCATAACCTTGTCCATGCGCACATGGGTGCGGCCGCAGGCGCAGGGTTCATAGTTTAGGCGGGTGATGTCCTTGGTGCGGTACCGCAGCACCGGCATACCCTGGCGGGTCAAGGTGGTGACCACCAGCTCGCCGGTCTCCCCGGGCGCTTTCTGCTCCAGGGTCTCCTGGTCGATGATCTCCGGCAGGAAGGCGTCCTCCGCGAAGTGGAGACCGCAGCGCAGGTGGCATTCCCCAGAGACGCCGGGGCCGGTGAGCTCCGTCATGCCGTAGTTGTCGGTGACGGTGATCCCCAAGTTCTCCTCGATGCGCTGCCGCATCTCCTCGGTGCAGCCCTCGCTGCCCAAAATGCCGTACCGCAAGCTGGCATAGGCCTCCTTGGGATAGGGGCTCTCCCGGACCAGCTCTCCCAGGTACAGGGCGTAGCTGGGAGTGGCCACCAACCCGGTGACCCCAAAGTCCCGCAGCATCATCAGCTGCTTTTGGGAGTTGCCGGAAGAGGCGGGAATCACCGTGGCGCCCACCTTCTCCAGCCCGTAGTGCAGGCCCAGAGCCCCGGTAAACAGGCCGTAGCCAAAGGAGATTTGGATGATATCCTCCTCTGTGACGCCGGAGGCGGTGACAATGCGGGCCACGTAATCCGACCAGTTGTCAAGATCCTGGCGGGTGTAGACTCCCACCGTAGGTTTGCCGGTGGTGCCGGAGGAGGCGTGAATGCGCACGATATCCTTCATAGGCACAGCCAGCATACCAAAGGGATAGTTGTCCCGAATGTCGTCCTTGGTGGTGAAGGGAATGTATTGGATATCCGACAGGGTTTTGATTTTGTCCCCCGAGGTCACGCCGGCCAGAGCCAGACGCTCGTGGTAAAAGGGCACATGGTTGTAGCAGTAGTCCACCATCCACCTCAGCCGTTCCAGCTGCAGGGCCTCTATGTCCGCCCGCTTCATGGTCTCCACGTCTTTTTGGAAAAATTTGGGTTCCATTGCTTTGCAAACCTTCTTTCCCGGCGCCCGCCTTGCAGGGGAAACCGGTGCATTCTTTCTATCTGGAAAGGGAAACACCGCGTGCCCCCGGCAGGTTTGGCGCAGTGCTACCCTATGCGCTTTAAACGGAAAAAGCGTCCTGGTCTATTTTACCGTAAATTCTCTGGATTTGCAACCGTTTTTCTACAAGCTTCCATCTTTTCCCCCAGCCAGGGCAGATGGCACTCAAATTTGGGGCCAAAACGGTGGTCTGCGCTTTTTTCAAAGGTGGTCTCAATGGTGCGCCAAGTAAACTCTGTGGCAGTCTCACAGGCCTCTTTCAAGCAGGCCCCGTTGAGCAGCCCCCCCAGCAGAGCCGAGGCAAACAGGTCGCCTGTGCCGTGGTAAAAGCCCTCGATCCGGTCGGTCAAAAACAGTTCCGCCTCCCCGGTGCGGGCATCGTAGCAAGCGGTGCCTAGGCTGCCCGCCTGGAGCCACACCCCGGTGAGCACGGCCATGCGAGGCCCCAAGGCACACAGGCCTTTCAAAATGTCCACTACCTGTTCCCGGGTGTACGGGCCCGGGTCGTAGTCCCGCCCCAGCAGGTGATAAGCTTCCGTCATATTGGGAACCACAATGTCCGCCTTGCGGCACAGACGGCCCATGCCGTCCGCCATCTCCGGCGTGTACGTTTGATAGAGCTTTCCCCCATCTCCCATAACCGGGTCCACCAACACCAAAGTGTCCTCCTGCCGGAACCAATCAAAAATCTGCTCCACCAGGCCAATTTGGCCGGCGCTGCCCAAAAAACCGCTGTACAGGGCTTGGAACCGGCACCCCAGGCTTTTCCAATGCTCCGCCATAGGCAGCAGGTCCTCGGTCAAATCCCGATAGGTAAAACCGGAAAAGCCCCCGGTGTGGGTGGAAAGCACCGCTGTGGGCAGCACGCTGGTCTCCACGCCGCAGCAGGACAGCACCGGCAGGGCCACCGTCAGGGAGCATTTCCCCACCCCGGAAATATCGTGAATGGCAAGACAGCTCATCTCTTTATATTCCATAACTCTCATTCCGCCTTTTTTGAGATAAAGTGTGTGCAGGACTCAGTGTAGTACACCTGGCGGCGAATGTCAAACGGGAACTTGCCTCGCCGGGATTGGGAATCTTTCCCCGCAACCGCCTTTACAAAACCGCCGGAAAATGCTACACTTAAAGACAATTATCGGCTTTTAGAAAAAGCTGTGCGAAAGGACGGCCTGCACAGGATGCAAGGGTACAATAACAAAAGAAGAAAACTGTTTGTGCGCATTGTCGCTTGGGTGCTGGTGGTGTTGATGGTGGCCACCGTGTTTTCCGTGCTGGTGTTCCGGTGAGAAATCCTCTCCCGGCGCGCCCGCTGCAAGACGGATTGTTCACAGCCGTCCCACATCACATGTAAGAATTAGGAATATTGTCCGCCCCCTCCGGGCGGAATGGAGGGTAACACACATGAGCAACAAGGGTAAATATTATTTGACAACGGCTATTGCCTACACCTCGGGCAAGCCGCACATTGGCAACGTCTACGAAATTGTGCTGGCAGACGCCATCGCCCGCTTCAAGCGCATGGAGGGCTATGAGGTATTCTTTCAGACCGGCACCGACGAACACGGCCAGAAAAACGAGCTGAAGGCTCAGGCCGAAGGCGTCACCCCCAAAGAGTTTGTGGACAAGGTAGCCGCCATCATCAAAGAGCAGTTTGATTTGATGAACGTGTCCTACGACCATTTCATCCGCACCACCGATGACTACCACGAAAAAGAGGTGCAGAAGATCTTTAAGTACCTCTACGACAAGGGGGACATCTACAAGGGCGCCTACGAAGGCCTGTACTGCACTCCCTGCGAGAGCTTCTGGACCGAGAGCCAGCTCATCGACGGCAAGTGCCCCGACTGCGGCCGGGAGGTCCACCCCGCCAAAGAGGAAGCGTATTTCTTCAAGATGAGCAAATACGCCCAGCGGCTGATCGACTATATCAACGAGCATCCGGAGTTCATCCAGCCGGTGGCCCGGAAAAACGAGATGATGAACAACTTCCTGCTGCCCGGCTTGCAGGACCTGTGCGTGTCCCGCACCAGCTTTAAGTGGGGCATCCCGGTGGAGTTTGACCCCAAGCATGTGGTCTACGTGTGGCTGGACGCCCTGACCAACTACATCACCGGCATCGGCTACCACTGCGGCGGGGAGAGCGAGGAGCAGTTTAAAAAGCTGTGGCCCGCGGACCTGCATTTGATCGGCAAGGACATCATCCGCTTCCACACCATCTACTGGCCCATCTTCCTCATGGCCCTGGATCTGCCCCTGCCCCGCCAGGTGTTCGGCCACCCCTGGCTGCTGATGAACGGGGGCAAGATGAGCAAGTCTAAGGGCAACATCATCTACGCCGACGATTTGGTGCACATGTTCGGCGTGGACGCGGTGCGGTACTTCCTGCTCCACGAGATGCCTTACGACAACGACGGCAACCTGACCTGGGAGCTGGTGTGCGAGCGGACCAACAGCGACCTGGCCAACGTGCTGGGCAACCTGGTCAACCGGACGGTCTCCATGAGCAACAAATACTTTGACGGTGTTGTGACCGACACCGGTGTGTCCGAGGCCGTGGACGAGGACCTGAAGGCCGTGGCGGCCGCCTGCCGGGACAAGGTGGCGGAAAAGATGGCCAGCCTGCGGGTGGCCGACGCCATTACGGAGATCTTCACCCTGTTTAAACGGTGCAACAAATATATCGACGAGACCATGCCCTGGGCCCTGGCCAAGGACGAGGAGAAAAAGCCCCGCCTGGCCACGGTGCTGTACAATCTGGTGGACTGCATCGCGCTGGGCGCCAGCCTGCTGAAGGCCTTTATGCCGGAGACAGCCGAGAAGATTCTGACCCAGCTGCAAACCCAGGCCCGGGATTGGGACGACCTGGACAAAACCGGCCTGTATCCCATCGGGAACCAGGTCACCGACAAGCCGGAGATCCTCTTTGCCCGGCTGGATGTGGACGAGGTGATGGACCAGGTCACCGCCATGGAGGAGGCACGCAAGCCCCAGCCGGAGATTCAGGTGGAGCCTCAGCTGGAGGAGCCGGTGGACTTTGACACCTTCTGCAAGTGCGACTTCCGGGCCGTGAAGGTGAAAGCCTGCGAGGCGGTGAAGAAGAGCCAAAAGCTCCTGCGGTTCACTTTGGACGACGGCACCGGCGTGGACCGGCAGATCCTTTCCGGCATCCACAAGTGGTACGAGCCGGAAGACTTGATCGGCAAGACTTTGGTGGCCATTGTGAACCTGCCCCCCCGAAAGATGATGGGCCTGGAGAGCTGCGGCATGCTGCTCTCCGCGGTGCACACGGAAAAGGGCGAGGAGTGCCTGCACCTGCTGATGGTGGACGACAGCATCCCCGCCGGGGCGAAATTGTGCTAATGTGAAAAAATACCCGCGAAGCGGCGTACGTAAAAGTTCTTTAGGCGGTTTTCTTTCAAGAGAACCGCGGCCTTGAAAACCAGCGCGGCCGGAAAAAAGAAAAAGCAGGGGGCAAGCCCCACGCGGCCAAAGGGAGATAGGCCCCCAGCCCCGGCTGGTTGCCACCTGGGCGCTGCGCACCGTGGGGGCTTCGCCTCGCTTCTTTCACCGGCTATGCCCCTTCGCAGTTTCTTTGAGGTGATTGCTATCTTGCGAAACATTTTCGATTCTCACGCCCACTACGACAGCCGCCAGTTCGACGGCGACCGGGAACAGCTGCTGGGCTGGACCCTGCAGGAAAAGGGCGTGACCGGCATTGTGAACATGGCATCCAACTTGGAAAGCTGCCAAACCACCTGGGAGCTGACCCGCCGGTATGATTACGTCTTCGGCGGGGCGGGCATCCATCCGGAGGACGCCCGGGACCTGCCGGAGGACTGGCTGGAGCAGGTGCGCCGGTATCTGCAGGATCCCAAGATGGTGGCCGTGGGCGAAATCGGCCTGGACTACCACTGGCTGGACGCCTGCCCCAAGGACCGGCAGCAAGAGGTCTTCCAGCTGCAGCTGGAGCTGGCCAGGGAAATGGCCCTGCCTGTGGTGGTCCACGACCGGGAGGCCCACGCCGACACGCTGGCCTTTCTGCAAAAGTACAGGCCCGCCGGAGTGGTGCACTGTTTTTCCGGCAGCTGGGAGACCGCCCGGGAAATTCTGAACCTGGGCATGTACATCGGCCTGGGCGGGGTGGTCACCTTTAAAAACGCCCGCCACGCCGTGGAGGTGGCGAAAAACATCCCCTTGGACCGGCTGGTGCTGGAAACAGACGCCCCCTACATGGCCCCTGTCCCCTTCCGGGGCAAACGAAACGACTCTTCCCTCATCGCCTATGCGGCGGAGAAAATCGGGGAACTGCGGGGCATAGAGCCTCAAACCCTGCTGGATTGCACGGCGGAAAACGCCCGCAGGCTGTTCGGCATTGGATAATCTGGTGTGGGAATATTCGGGAAAGGATCGGAACAAACATGGAAGAAAACAAGTATGGCGCCGCCATCACCTATGAGTACGAAAAATGCCTGTACGTAAACATGACCAACCAGTGCTGCAACAGCTGCGACTTTTGCCTGCGCAACAACAGCCCTGGAAGCCTGTACGCGGACAACCTGTGGTATCAGGGGGGCGAGCCCTCTAAGGAGGAGATCTGGCAGGAACTGGAGCAGCGGGATTTAAACCGGTACAACGAGGTGGTGTTCTGCGGCTATGGAGAACCGGCCTGCCGCTGGGACGACATGATGTGGCTCTGTGACAAGATCAAGGGGAACGGGTCCCACCTGATTCGGATCAACACCAACGGCCTGGCAGATTTGATCACCGGCCGCAACGCCGCCATGGAGCTGGACGGCCGGGTGGACGCGGTGTCCGTGAGCCTGAACGCCAGCACTCCGGAAAAATACGACGCCCTCTGCCACAGCCAGTTTGGCCTGGACGCCTTGCCCGCCATTATGAAGTTCACCGCCAACGCTGTGTTCAACGTGCCCCACGTGCGCATGACCGTGGTCAGCACCATGCCCAAAGAGGAGATCGACGCCTGCAAAGCTCTCTGCGATAAAATCGGCGCGGATTTCTTCGTGCGGGAATACATCGACAAATAACAGACCTGCAAAGGGGCTGCCGCAAGCATGCGGCAGCCCCTTTTTTCTATCGGATCACCAGCGCCAGGGCGGTGATGTCGTCTTCGTGGCCATCGCTGCGCCGGTGGCGGGCCTCGTCTGTGATGGCTTGGGCCAGCAGGTTGGGATTTTCCTCTTCATCCCAGTGGAGCACAAGATCCTCCAGCCATTCCTGCCCGGAAGCGGTCACCCCGTCGGACACCAGCACCAAAATGTCCCCGGGAGAGAGGTCCCGGCTGTAGGAGGCAAACTCCACCTGGGGCATGATGCCCACCGGCACGCTGGAGGCTTCGATCACCTCCACCTTCCTGCCCCGGCGGAGAATGGTGCAGGCAGCCCCGGCCTTGTGAAATTCCGCCTTGGCAGTGAACAGGTCCACACAGGCAATGTCCAGGGTCGCCAAGGATTCGTCACCGCTTTTGGCCAGCAGGGCGGCATTGACCGTCTGCAGCATGGCGTCGAAGCCAATGCCCGCTTTCAGCAGGCTCTCCGCCATGGCGCAGGTCATGGCCCCGTCTACGGCGGCCCTGCCTCCCGTGCCCATACCGTCGCTGAGCACCGCCAGCAGCCTGCCGCATCCGTCGTAAAAGACGCTGGCGCAATCTCCGCAGAAAGCCCCGTTCCGGGCGCTGTACTGGGAGAACCCCCGGGCCGCGTCGTAGGCCGGCCGTTGGCACATCTGCAGGCGGCAGTTCTCTCCCGCGTTGCTCAGACAGGGCGGGGAAAACACCCGGCCGCAGGCGGCGGAGATCTCCCGGGTGAACACCGCCCGGTTCAGCCGCTTCTGCCGCTGGCGTTCCACCTCCGCTTCGATGGTCATACGGCCAAACCGGTCCAGCCGGCAGCAGACTTCCAAGGGCGTCACGCCGTTTTCCTGCAAGATCTGGGCCACCCTCTGGGCCGCCTCCTCGTCGAAGCTCTGGTACTGGGTGAACTCCCCTGCCATCTCGTCCAGGATCTCCGCGGTGGTCTGAAAATGTTCCTCCACCACCTCCCGCACCTGGGCAGCCCGCAGTTCCGCCGCCTCTTTCAGCAAGTAGCGCCCGTAGTTTTTGTTGATCTCGTCCCGCATCTCCCCGGCCCGGCCGCACCGCTGGGAAAAATCCTCGGTGAAGTCCAAGGTATCCACCCTGCCTTTCTCCCGCAGGGGCCGGGTGAGCCGGCGGAAATTCTCCATGGTTTCCTCCTTGTGCTTACGCCAGCACACGCTCCGGGCGCTGCACCCTGCGCAGATGGTCTCCACCGAGCGGTCGTAGACCCCCTGCAGGTTGGGGGCGCACAGATCGGAGAGCTTTTGGGAAATCTCCTCCACAGAGGTGTGCACCTGGGAGAGGGCCTGGGAGGCATGGCGCAAGCGCAGGACGATGTTTCCCCGCAGGGCCCCGCCGCTGAGGGTGTCCTTCCTGGTTCCAAACAGCTGGGCCAGACGCTGGCTAACCGGCAGCACCATATAGAGCACCGTGGCCACACCCACTTCCACCGCCCCCCGGAGGATGGTGTTCTGGGAACCCGCTCCCACCTGCATGGAAGCCACCCCATGGGAGAGGATAAAGGCCACGGCCGTGGCAATTTTCCCCATGGGAGAAAACACGCCGGCCATCAGTCCCCCCAGCCCATAGGCGCCGGACAGGTAGGAGAGCCCCGCCGTGGAAAGCCCCTGGACCACACCGGCCGCAATCCCTGCCACAGCGCCCCCGCCAATGCCGCCCAGCCGGGCGCAGACAAGCACCATCAGCACCATGAGAATCCGCCCCAAGGAGATGCCCTGCAGGGTGATCTGGGAAAAGGAGAGCACCACAAGGCCCAGAGAGACCGTCAAAGCAGCGATGTCCCCGTTGTCCAAATAGCCCTGGAAGCGGGCCTTCCCATCGCCGGTCAGGCCCTGGAGCAAAAAGGCAGCCCGCCGGAGAAAATAGGCGCACCCCGCCCCCAAAAAAGCCTCCGCCACATACAGGGCCGCCGTATAGGACAGGGAACCGCTAATAAACACCAGGGTCGTACCGGTGAGCAGCAGGGGCAAAAAGGTCACAACCGGGGCGAACAGCGGGTGGGAATTCACCCCTTTCAGTTCGGAAAGGGACCACCGGATGGCCGACGCCGCCAGCAGGGCCCCCACATAGCGAACGGGGATGTACGCGGCGGAGGGCAGCAGATAGCCCAGGGAGGCGCCCAGCACGGCCGCCCACAAGCCCCCTCGGGGCACGCTGGCCGCCAAGGCCACCCCAAAGGGGGAAAATTTGCCAAACACCAGCCCCCGGGCGCAGAGCATTCCTCCCAAAAAGCTGAACACCTGCAGGAACACCTGCTTTGCATAGGGGGAGGAAAGGGCCTCCTCCACCTGGGAACGAATTTGCCGAACTCTCGTCTCTTCCACCGATTACACCGCCTCAAGATAAAATTATGGAAACCGCCCTATGCGGCTTGTGAGGGAATTATACCTCTGCGGGGAAAAATTTCCTGTCAATTCTGGGAGGGGTATTCCTGTCGTTTCCCAGGATAAAACTTATGTTACAGCTCTTTGCAGGCACATCGCCCGGCCTTCTGGCGAAGCGGCTCGTAAAAAATTATGGCAACAAATTATGGTAACTAACAGCCGATTCCATTTTCGTTTGACATTTTTCCACGGCAGAGGTATAATAAGGGACAATACCAGATACACCTATGATCGGGAGCAAGTAACGCGGGAGATCCCCCTTTGCAGAGAGCCGCCGGCGCTGGAAAAGCGGCGGGGGAACCGCGCCAATGGGCCCCGAGAGGGCGGGCAGGGAATGGCCCGACGTTTTCCGCGTTAAGGAACCCAAGAAAGTGGACAAAGGCCCTGGGGCTTTTGTCAAACGTGGGTGGCACCGCAGGCTGGCCCTGTCCCCGTCTCTTGCAATGCAGGAGGGGGACAGGGCTTTTTTGCTGCCGCGAAAATTTGATGGAAAGTGAGTGGAGCAATCGTGAACTATCAGTTTTCAGAACGTGTACAGAGTTTGAAGCCCTCCGCGATCCGGGAGATTCTGAAGAACTCCTCCGACCCCAGCGTGATCCCCCTGTCTGCGGGCAACCCTGCCCCGGACGCCTTCCCCTATGAGGCCGTGCAAAAGATCTCCCAGGACCTGCTGCAGAACACCCCCATCGAAGCCCTGCAGTACGGAGTCACCGAGGGGTACACTCCCCTGCGGGAGCATTTGAAACAATACATGGCCCAAAAGCACCACGTGGGCACGGAGAACGACGACATCCTCATCACCAGCGGCGCCCAGCAGGTGATGGACCTGCTGACCAAGACCCTTCTAAACGAAGGGGACACGGTGCTGTGCGAGGCGCCCAGCTTCATCGGCTCTCTCAACACTTTCCGGTCCTACCGGGCTAAGCTGGTGGGCATCCCCATGGAGGAGGACGGCATCCACATCGGGAAGCTGGAAGAGGCTTTGCGCACGGAGAAAAACGTGAAGTACCTGTACACCATCCCCAACTTCCAGAACCCTTCCGGCATCACCATGAGCCTGGAGAAACGGAAGAAGGTCTATGAGCTGTGCCGGGACCACAACGTGATTGTCCTGGAGGACAACCCCTACGGCGACCTGCGCTTTGCCGGGGAGGACGTGCCCTCCATCAAGTCTTTGGACACCGAAGGGGTGGTGGTGTACGCCGGCTCCTTCTCCAAGGTGATCTCCCCCGGCATGCGGGTGGGCTACGCCATCGGCCCCAAGGAGATCCTGCAGAAGATGGTGGTGTGCAAGCAGGGCGAGGACGTCCACTCCAACATGTGGGCCCAGATTGTCTGCCACCGCATTATGACCGAGTACGATTATGAGGCCCACCTGGACCGGCTGCGGGCCATCTACCGCCGGAAGAGCTCCATTTTGCTGGAGGCCATGGAGCGGTACTTCCAGCCTCTGGGCATCACCTGGAGCCACTTTGAGGGCGGCCTGTTTGCCTGGTGCTCCCTGCCGGACGGTGTGGACATGCTGGACTTTGTGAAGCGGGCCACGGCCCACAAGGTGTGCGTGGTGCCGGGCACGGCCTTCCTCACCGACGAGAGTGAGCCCTGCCAGGCCTTCCGCATCAACTTCTCCACCCCCACGGACGAGCAGCTGACGGAGGGCATTCGCCTGCTGGCGGAAACCTATGAGGAAATGACCAAGTAAGGAGAGACAACACAATGGAAGCACAACAGAAAAAACGAGTGCTCAGCCTGATTCAGCCCACGGGCACCTTTACCCTGGGCAATTACCTGGGCGCTTTGAAAAACTTCGTGGGCCTGCAGGATGAGTACGAGTGCGTCTACGGCCTGGCAGACCTGCACGCCATCACCGTGCGGCAGGACCCTGCCGCCCTGCGGAAGAACGTGCTGGACGGCTACGCCATGCTGCTGGCCATGGGCATCGATCTGGAAAAGAGCGTCTTCTTCATTCAGAGCCAGGTGCCGGAGCACTCCCAGCTGGCCTGGATCTTAAACTGCTACACCCAGTTTGGGGAGCTCTCCCGCATGACCCAGTTTAAAGATAAATCCGCTAAACACGCGGACAACATCAACGCGGGGCTGTTCACCTACCCCTGCCTGATGGCTGCGGACATTCTGCTGTACCAGGCGGACTACGTCCCCGTGGGCGCCGACCAGAAGCAGCACCTGGAGCTGACCCGGAACATTGCCGAGCGGTTCAACGGCCTGTACAGCCCCACCTTCACCGTGCCGGAACCCATCATCCCCAAGCACGGGGCCCGGATCATGTCCCTGCAGGATCCCACCAAGAAGATGAGCAAGTCCGACGAGAACGTGAACGCCTTTATCACCGTGCTGGACGACTCGGACACCATCCTGCGGAAGTTTAAGCGGGCTGTCACCGACTCAGAGGCCCTGGTCCGCTACGACCCGGAGAACAAGCCCGGGGTCAGCAACCTGATGGCCATCTACTCCACCATCACCGGCAAGACCATGGAGGAGATCGAGCAGGAGTTCGCCGGCAAGGGCTATGGGGACTTTAAGCCCGCCGTGGCCGAAGCCGTCATCGAGGAGCTGCGGCCCATTCAGGAGCGGTTTGCTCAGCTCCGGGGAGACAAGGCCTACCTGGAGCAGTGCTACCGGGACAATGCCCCCAAGGCGGAGCGCATCGCCCGGAAGACCCTGCAGAAGGTCATGAAAAAAGTGGGCTACCTGCCTCTGTGACCAGAGGCGTCCCACTGGAAAAAGTGGGCTATCTGCCTCTGTGACCAGAGGCGCCCCACTGGAAAAAGTGGGCTATTTGCCTCTGTAACCAGAGGCGCCCCACTGGAAAAAAGCGGGCTATTTGCCTCTGTGACCGGAGGCGCCCCACTGGAAAAAGTGGGCTATCTGCCTCTGTGACCAGAGGTATCCCACTGGAAAAAACAAAAAGCCGGAGAGGTTCACAGCCTCTCCGGTTTTCGCTTGGCGAGCAAAAAGGGCCTGGTTTTCCAACCGAGGGCCCTTTCCTTTTGGTTTACGGCTTCTCTTTTTCCTGCTGCTCCCGCAGGTTGTCCAACGCCACCCGGACCGCCTCAATGACGAAGGCGGAAAAGGTGCAGTCCGTCCCTGTGATGGCCGCCTCCACCTGCTCGATCACGTCGTTGGGAAAGCGGATCGATTTATTGGTGCTCGTGGGTATTTTAGGAATCTTTTGTGGCACTCGAAATTCTCGCATACACGCGCTCCCACACAATGTAAAAAGGATTCAACATCTACAGTGTGTTTATTGTAATGCGAATTTGCGATAAAATATACATTACATATTTGTAATACAAAGCTGTTGCACATTTTTGGAAACTGTGGTACACTGTAGGCAAAGGAGTGGTTATTGTGAAAAATTTACACAGAGAAGCACTGTTGGACGCCTTTCAGCACAACCTGCGGGCGTTCCGCCAAGAAGCCGGGCTCTCCCAATACCAGGTGGCCCAGCACATCCACGTAAGCCGGGCCTCTTACGCTTACTACGAATTGGGGAAATGCTTCCCCACCCTGGGAAATTTGTACCGTCTGGCCCAGCTGTTCGGGCACTCTATGGACGACTTTTTCCAGTGAGGGAGAACGCCGGTTTCCCACAAACCAGCCGAGGGCGCCGCAGCACGCGGCGCCCTCCCTGTTTTCAATCCCGTTTGGGCGCTGTGTAGGTCAGCGCCTCCTTGCTGTCCCCCAGCCCGGCGGTGGTGGGATCGGTGATACAGGTCCACAGGGAACCCACCACAGAAACCACAATCACCGGGTTCTGCACCGCCCGCCAAAGAGCCTCCCCCAAGGCGGGCCAGGTGTTCATCTGGTCCCACTGCAGCCCCAGCCCCACCAGCACCGGGGACAGAATGGCCACCGCCACCTGGGCCCAAAACAGGGGATTTTTGATCCGCACTTTCCAGTTAATGCCCATGGCTTTCTCCTTTCGTCTGTTCCAGCAGGGACAGGCGGTTTTCACACCGGTTCAGCCGCTGCCCCTGGTCTTCGATTCTCCGGCCCAGGTCCCGCTGGGACTGTTCCCCCCGGCACCGGAGCTTTTCGTCCTCCCCTTCCAGTTTATCCAGCCGGGCCAGCACATGTTCCAGCATGGCCGACAGCCGGGAGATGGTGCCGTTGAGCCGCACCAGGGGCCCGGCCACGGCGGCGGCCAGGGCCGCCAGCACAGACAAGCTGGTCACCACGGTCCATTCGTCCATGAGCGCCTCCTCTCTCCGGAAATCCTCCGGCTCACGCCCACAAAGGGAGAGGCCTCCCCCTCCCCGGGGGCCGCCCCTTCCCGGCAGTAATAGGCGATGGCCAGGGCCATGACGCAGTCGTCGTGGGCCCCTTGCTGGGCTTCGGGCCGCCCCCGCTGGTTGCGCACAAAGGTGAGCAGTTCCTCCAAGGTGGTTCGGTCCTGAAGCCAGGCGCTGTGGTCCCGCACCACCTCCACCAGGCCCGCCAAAAGCAGGGGCCGGGTGGCGCTGGTGGTTTTGAACCCGTAGCTTTGCCGGGGCCGGTGGGTGAAGCTGTCCTCCGTGCGGCGCACATATTGCCGGGGATAGCGCAGCCGTTCCAACTCCCGAATGGGATAGCTGGAGAAGTTGGCCTCCACCGCCAGCAGGGCGGTGTTGTAGTAGAGCCCCAGGCAGTACAGCTGTTTGGCGAACAGGTCCTCGTCCATCCTGCCCCGGAGGGTGCACACTTGCTCCCCGGTGTCCTGGTCCACCACCTGGGCCACGTTGAAGTCGGAGCCCTCCCCCGCCGTGTCCGCGCCGATCACGTAGGCGCTCCCTGGCACGGGCTCCCGGTAGATGCGCACCGGGCCATCCGGCTGGTCCACCCAGGAAAAGCCCCCCTCCTTCCAGAGGAACTCCCCCTGTTTTCGGGGCGGGGAAACCTCCCCCAGCCGCTGGGTCACCTGCCGGGCGTCGAAAAAACTCTGGCCCAGCACGCCCCACTCCCCCAAACAGTAGACCCCGTAGTAGTAGGGGTCCGTGTCCCGGTAGCCCTCCAAGGTGCGCTTGTAGTCCTCGTCCAAAAACCGGTTGTCCTTGTAG
The DNA here is from genome assembly GCA_904374805.1 of uncultured Neglectibacter sp. Classification (GTDB taxonomy): domain Bacteria; phylum Bacillota; class Clostridia; order Oscillospirales; family Acutalibacteraceae; genus Acutalibacter; species Acutalibacter pullicola. Next base: position 5,791 of record CAJFEW010000023.1, on the reverse strand, counting down.
GTGGACTTGAGCACCGCCGCCCGGGGATCTTCCCGGTCGAAAAAGCGCCCCTTGAGCCAGTGGCGGACGGAAACCGGGTTAAAGGTGAGCACCATCTGCTTGTGCGCCCCCGCCCCTCGCAGGCGCACGTCCAACTGGTTGAAATCCGACTCCCGAATCTCCGAAGCCTCCTCCACCCAGATCTCCGTCAGCTCCCCCTTGGGAAAGGTGACGGATTTCAGCTTTTCCGCGTCGTCCAGCCCTTTGAAGATGGCCCCGTTGCCGTTGGCGCAGGTGATCCGCAAGTCCGAGTCCCGGCAGGTAAACAGGGAGCCCAGCCCCCACCGGGCAATCACCTGTTTAAACAGGGCATAGGTGCTGTCCCGGTGGGTGGCGGCCACAGCCCGGACCACCAACAAGTTGCACAGGGGCTTGGCCAGCATCCGGACCAGAAACCGCTGCACGGCAAACACGCTTTTCCCGCTGCCCGCCCCTCCGTACAGCACCAAGTACCGGTGGGAGTCGTCCTCCAAAAAGGGCAGGAAACAGGCGTTAAAAGCCTTCTTCGGTATGGTCACCTGCATGGGGCTCCTCCTCTCCCTCCACCTGCACGGTAATGGGCCCTGTCTCCGGCAAGTCCTTTTCCCCGTAGCCAAAGCAGCTCTGCAAAATGAATTTCGCCCCGGAAGCGGTGTCCCGGCGGTATACCGCCTGCAGGTTCGCCTCCTCCACCTGGGACAGGGCCCGAATTAATACCTGCTCCGGATCCTGACCGGCAGCGGTTTCCAAAGCGGCCCGGGTGGGAAACCCCAGGGCCAGGGCCAGCCCTGTCACCGTGGGCAGGCGGCTCTGCTGGTCGCAGCTTTCCAAATACCGGTCCGCCGCCCGGCGCCACGCCCGGGCCGTGGCAGGCCGCCGTCCTCTGCTCACCCTGTGCGCCCCCTCTCCTGCGCGGAAAAGCACAGGGCGCACACCCGGCTGTAGGCGTAGCGGGCCTTGCCCACCGTCCACCGGTAGCCCAATTCCGCCACAATCTGCTTCCAGGGAATGGGCGCCCCGTACTCCAGCACCTTGCGGGCGATGAGACGTGTCTTGGGATCCGGCAGCCTTTCCGGCAGCTGCTCTAAAACCGCCAAAAGGCGGCGCAGCTCCTCTGCCCGGGGGCCGCTGGGCGTCCAGGCAAGCTCTTCCCGCAAGTAGGGGGCCTGCTCAAACAGCGCCCGGGTCACGGGGTTCTGGCTGCCCGCCGCTGCAGCACATGGGCCGTCACCCGCAGGTCGTCCCGAATTTCCAACAGCCTGCCGATCCGGGGCCACAGATCCCCTTCCCGGTGGGTTCTGCTCTGCCGGCGCAGCTGGGCGATGCGCCGGTCCAGCCGGGCCACCTCCTCCAGGTATGCCTTTGCCATGAGTTCGTACTCCATAAATGGTCTTCCTCCCCTTTCTCCTGGTGTTGGCCTGGTAAAAATTCCCTCACATGAGGGTTTTCTCCGGCCATATTTTTATTTTATTACTCTTTTGAGTTTTTGTCAAGGCTGATTTATTCATAAGAGTATTTTCTCTTGACGAAATTCCTCTTTCTGTGGTATCCTAGAAAAAAACCGAGGCAGGTGTACCCTTTGAACTTTTTGGAGAAACTGGACCTTCTCATGGAACGGGAGGGACTAAACCGCCGGACCCTCTCCCTGCGCAGCGGCATCCCCTACACCACCATTGACAACTGGTACAAGCGGGGCTACGATGGGCTGCAGCTGAGCACCGCAGGAAAGCTGGCGGAGTATTTCGGAACCACCGCGGACTTTTTCCTGCGAGAGGAATTGACCGACCCCAACTACGCCAGGACACAGGGATTTTCCGTCAGCTTTGAGGAAATGGGGCACATTCAAAAATACCGGGCCCTGGACCTGTACGGCAAACGGGCGGTGGACGGCCTGCTGGAAACAGAGCACCAGCGCATGACCCACCAGGTGGAGCGTGAACAGAAGGGCTGGATCACCCACATCAGCTTATACGACCTGGCCGTTTCCGCCGGCACCGGGGAGCCCTTGGGAGACACCTATTACACCACCAAATTGGAAATCCCCTCGGAGCGGGTTCCGGAACAGGCCCACTGCTGCCTGCGGGTCAGCGGCGACAGCATGGAACCTGCTTACAAGGACGGAGACATTGTGTTTGTGCAGCGGGTGGAAAACGGCGCCCTGCGGGAGGGGGAAGTGGGCATTTTTGCTCTAAACGGCGAGGGCTACATCAAACAGCTGGGCCACCAGCAGCTTCTCTCCTTCAACACCAACTATGCCCCCATTCCCATCGGCCCTTATGACCGTTTAGAGTGTCAGGGACGAGTGCTGGGAAAATTGTGAGGGTTTTGGAAACCCTCACGACGGGATAGAGTGCCAGGGACGAGTGCTGGGAAAATTGTAAGGGTTTTGGAAACCCTCCCGACAGGATAGAGTGTCAAGGACAAGTGCTGGGAAAGTTGTGAGGGTTTTGGAAACCCTCCCGATGGGATAGAGTGTCAGGGACGAGTGCTGGGAAAATTGTGAGGGTTTGGAAACCCTCACGAGAGGATAGAGTGTCAGGAACGAGTGCTGGGAAAATTGTGAGGGGTTGGGAACCCTCACGAGAGGATAGAGTGTCAGAAACGAGTCCTGAGGGTTTGGAAACCCTCACGACAGGATAGAGTGCCAGGGACGAGTCCTTGGAAAATTGGGAGGGGTTGGAAACCCTTCCGACGGGATAGAGTGTCAGGGACGAGTGCTGGGAAAATTGTGAGGGTTTGGAAACCCTCACGAGAGGATAGAGTGTCAGGAACGAGTGCTGGGAAAATTGGGAGGGTTTGGAAACCCTCCCGACGGGATAGAGTGCCAGAGGCGAGTCTTGGAAAAGTTGGGAGGGTTTGGGAACCCTCACGACAGGATAGAGTGCCAGGAACGAGTGCTGGGAAAATTGGGAGGGGTTGGAAACCCTTCCGACGGGATAGAGTGTCAGGAACGAGTGCTGGGAAAATTGTGAGGGTTTGGAAACCCTCACGACGGGATAGAGTGTCAGAAACGAGTCCTGGGAAAATTGGGAGGGTTTGGAAACCCGAGGGTTTGGAAACCCTCACGACAGGATAGAGTGCCAGGGACGAGTCCTTGGAAAATTGGGAGGGGTTGGAAACCCTTCCGACGGGATAGAGTGTCAGGAACGAGTGCTGGGAAAATTGGGAGGGGTTGAGAACCCTCTCGGCAGGGCAGAATGCCCGACGAAAGGGAGAATGGGGAAACGCTTTTCTTGTCCCTTGTAACCTCTTCGTAACAAGGACCATGCAAATTGGAACCAGTGGAAATGCGGAAAGCGGTTGATTTCAACGGATTTTTCCACTATAATAAACGTCAGTATGCAGGAACACTTCTCGCGGGCTTCTTTTGGCAGAGAGTGGTTTCTGCCACAAAGGAGTTTTGACCTATGTACCGAATTGTAAAAAAAGAGGTGCTCAACCCCACGGTAACCCGGATGGTAATTGACGCGCCCCTGATCGCCAAGAAGGCGGAACCGGGGCAGTTCATCATCCTGCGAGTGGATGAAAAAGGGGAGCGCATTCCCCTGACTGTGGCGGACTTTGACCGGGAAGCGGGCACCGTGACCATTATTTTCCAAATTGTGGGCGCCACCACCGAGAAGCTGAATCACCTGGAGGAGGGCGACTGCCTGCAGGACTTTGTGGGTCCCCTGGGCCGCCCCTCGGAGACGGAAGGCCTGAAAAAGGTAGCTGTTGTGGGCGGAGGCGTTGGCTGCGCTATCGCCTACCCGGTGGCCAAGAAGCTTCATGAGCTAGGCGCAGAAGTGCATTCCATTGTGGGCTTCCGGAATCAGGATTTGGTCATCCTGGAGGAAGAGTTCCAGGCGGTCAGCGACAAGTTTGTCATGATGACCGACGACGGCTCCTACGGAGAGAAGGGCCTGGTGACCAACGCCCTGGAGAAGCTCATCCACCAAGGGGAAACCTACGATGAGGTCATTGCCATCGGGCCTCTGGTGATGATGAAGTTTGTCACCCAGCTGACAAAACAGCACAACATCAAAACCGTGGTGAGCATGAACCCCATTATGATCGACGGCACGGGCATGTGCGGTGGCTGCCGTCTGACCGTGGGGGGCAAAACAAAGTTCGCCTGCGTAGACGGACCGGACTTTGACGGCTTTGAGGTGGACTTCGACGAGGCCATGGCTCGGGGCACCATGTACCGGGACTTTGAGCGCCACGCCTACGAAGAGACCTGCAACCTGTTCCGGAAGGAGGGAAAGTGAGATGCCCAACATGTCCTTAAAGAAAAACGAAATGCCCTCCCAGGCGCCGGACGTGCGCAACAAGAACTTTCTGGAGGTGGCCTTGGGCTACACCGAGGAGCAGGCCCTGGACGAGGCCCAGCGCTGCCTGCACTGCAAAAACAAGCCCTGTGTGGACGGATGCCCTGTAGGCATCCACATTCCCGATTTCATCGCCAAGGTGGCGGAAGGGGATTTTGAAAGGGCCTATCAAATCATCACCCAGTCCAGCTCCCTGCCCGCTGTGTGCGGCCGGGTGTGCCCCCAGGAGACCCAGTGCGAGCAGAAGTGCGTGCGGGGTATCAAGGGAGAGCCGGTGGGCATTGGCCGCCTGGAGCGGTTCGTTGCCGACTGGCACAACAAAAACGTCTGCGAAGCGCCCCACAAGCCCACCCCCAACGGCCACAAGGTGGCAGTGATCGGCTCCGGCCCCTCGGGGCTGACCTGCGCCGGGGACCTGGCCAAAAAGGGCTACGCGGTCACGGTGTTCGAGGCGCTGCACACCGCCGGCGGCGTGCTGGTGTACGGCATCCCGGAGTTCCGGCTGCCCAAGGACATTGTGCAGAAGGAGATCGACGGGCTGAAAGCTCTCGGCGTGGACGTGCAGACCAACATGGTCATCGGCCGGGTGCTCTCCATTGATGAGCTGCTGGAAGACGGCTATGAGGCTGTGTTCATCGGCTCCGGCGCGGGGCTGCCCCGGTTTATGAACATCCCCGGAGAGAACCTGAAGGGGGTCTACTCCGCCAACGAGTTTTTGACCCGTGTCAATCTGATGAAGGCTTACCAGCCCGGCAGCGACACCCCCATTGAGCACGCCCGCCGGGTGGCTGTGGTGGGCGGCGGCAACGTGGCCATGGACGCTGCCCGGTGCGCCAAGCGCCTGGGAGCGGAAGAGGTGTTCATCGTCTATCGCCGCAGCGAGAAGGAGCTTCCCGCCCGGGCTGAGGAAGTGGAGCACGCCAAGGAAGAGGGCATTGTGTTCCACCTGTTGAACAACCCCACTCAGATCCTGGGGGACGAAAACGGCAATGTGCGGGGCATGGAGTGCATCCGCATGGAGCTGGGCGAGCCTGACGCCTCCGGCCGGCGGCGGCCTGTGGAGGTTCCCGGCAGTGAGTTCACCCTGGACGTGGACTGCGTCATCATGGCCATCGGCACCTCCCCCAACCCGCTGATCAAGTCCACCACCCAGGGGCTGGAAACCCAGCGCTGGGGCGGCATCATTGTGGACGAGGCCACAGGCCTCACCAGCCGGGAGGGCGTGTACGCCGGGGGCGACGCGGTCACAGGCGCGGCCACAGTGATCTTGGCCATGGGCGCCGGCAAAACCGCCGCCACAGCCATCGACCAGTACATTCAGAGCAAGGCGTAAAGGCTGCAAAAATAAACAAAGAGCTGGCCCCAAATGAACTGCACCCCATTTGTTAGACAGTATGGTATACTGAATAACAAGTGGGGTGTTTAATTATGCCAAAAGGAGTGCCAAACAAAAAATATACGCC
>CAJFEW010000022.1 GCA_904374805.1 uncultured Neglectibacter sp. | reverse complement strand
GAAGGGCTTGCCGCCTGCAATTCACAGACAACAAGCCCTTTCGGCTGCTTAAACAATTTTTGCTTTCAAATATTGTCTAACTTTTGGGGGTCACTTCATTGTGGACAGCTCTTCTCTATTTCTATCTCTGCCGGTCAACTTTCCAGCTCGTTCACCGTGGGTTCCCGATCCACCGTGATGACCGTGCGGTATGTGGGATCCAGCGTCTGGACAGCCTGGCTGATGCGCTCTTGGATCTGTTGGTCGGAGTCCTGCAGGGAGAAGGGCACCGCTACGTCGAACACCACGTTGGAGTGGGTCACACCCCACACCACCCGGAAGTCGTGCATAGAAGCCTGTGGAACCACCACGTGCAGCAGTTTTCCCACTTGCTCCCGCAGCTTGTTGGTGCGCTCGTCCCCGGTGACAATGGGATCCAAGTGAATCACCAGGTGAATGCCCAAGTCCTTTTCAAAATCCCGTTCAATGTTGTCGATAATATCGTGGCTCAGCAAAATATCCCGCTCCGCAGGCACTTCGCAGTGGACAGAGGCAAAGCACTTTCCCTCTCCATAATTGTGCACGGTCAAGTCATGAATGCCAAAGACCCCTTCATAGGAGAGGATTTTTTCATAGATCTGCTTGACCAACGCCTCGTCCGGCGCCACCCCCAGCAAGGGGTTGCCGGTTTCAATCACCAGCTTCACGCCGGAAATGACAATGAACACGGCCACAGCCAGGCCCAAAACCCCGTCCAAATTCGCCCCTGTAAACCGGGTGATCAGGGCGCCCAGCAGCACCACCGTGGTGGCAATGGCGTCGTTGCGGCTGTCGCTGGAAGTGGCAAACACCGTGTCGGAATGGATGGTTTTCCCCACGCTGCGGTAGAAGAAACACTGCCACAGCTTGATCACCACCGAAACCGCCAAAATTCCCAAAGCCAACAGATTGAAGTCCGCAGGCTGGGGGCTGATTATTTTCTCCACAGAGGTTCTGCCCAGTTCCAACCCTAAAAACAGGACAAGGAAGGACACAATCACCCCGGAAAGGTACTCCATGCGGGCGTGGCCAAAGGGGTGTTTTTCATCGGCCGGTTTCCCTGCCAATTTAAAGCCCACCAGCATGACAATGGAGGAGCCGGAGTCCGTCAGGTTGTTCACTGCGTCCGCCATCACCGCCACACTGCCGGATAAAAAACCCGCCACAAGCTTGATGGCAAACAACAGCAGGTTGGTGGCGATGCCGATGGCCCCCGCCACTTTGCCACTTTTTTCCCGGACCTGGGCGTCGTCTCGCTGGCCATAGCCCGGCACAAAAGCTCTCATAATGGTTTGAAACATACACAGACTTCCCTTCGTATGAAGTGTCCGGTTTTCCGGGCACTTCCGGAAAGCCTTACTTTACAATGCTGTTGCCTTGGCTGTCAATCGCCACGATCAGGGGAAAATCCTGCAGCACCAGCCGCTTGACAGACTCGCACCCCAGGTCCTCAAAGGCGATGACTTCTGCGCTCTGGATGCACTGGGCCGCCAAAGCCCCCGCTCCCCCAATGGCGCAGAGGTACACAGCCCCATTGCGCTGCATGGCATCCACCACCTCTGGACTGCGCTTGCCCTTGCCGATCATGCAGGAGAGGCCCAAGTCCAGAAAGCGAGGGGTGTAGGGATCCATGCGGCCGCTGGTGGTGGGACCACAGGAGCCAATGGGAAGGCCCTCCGGCGCAGGCGTGGGACCGGCGTAATAGATGGCGGCTCCACGCAGATCGTAGGGAGGGGTTTCTCCCCGGTCCAACATCTCTGTAATGCGCTTGTGAGCCGCATCCCGGGACGTGTAGCACACGCCGGAAAGCAGCACCCGCTGCCCCGCACGAAGTGTGGGGGCCACCTGGGGCATGTCCTTCGTGTTGACGCGCAACGTGTCTGTCATGTTATTTCTCCCAGAAGAATTCCACGTACTCGCCAATGGGACCCCAGCAGAAGGCAATGCGGATGGGGCTGCCTGCCAGCTCCAGATCTTTGGGTTCCACGGCAATGGCGTATCCTGCTGCGCGGACCCGCTCCACCACTTCGTCCACCTTGCTGGTGGCAAAGGCCAGGTGGTCCAGGGCGCCGCCCTTGGAAGCCGGCGTTTCCGAAGGCAGAATTTCCAGGCAGGAGTTGTCCCCGCAGGAGACCATCAAGCAGGGCTGCTCCGGGTCGCCCCAGCTCTTTTTCACTTCCATCCCCAACACTTCCGTGTAGAAAGCAACGGTCTTCTCGTACTGCTCTTTGGTGGGTTTCAAGGCAATGTGGTGCACGCCGTCGATCCATTTGCTCATAGGTAAGTCCTCCCTAATAGTAGTATTTCACAAAAAAAGGGATGCCGTCAAAACGGATCCCTTTTTCCCACAAGGTAATATACCGCACCACTTATTTGCGGTTGAAAATAGACATGATATCGGTGAAGGTGTCGTCATCGTCGATGACCGCCGGATCCACACGAGGCTCGGTAGAGCGAGTGGACCGGGCCGGCGTGGAAGCAGCGGGCTGGGCAGGCGTGTTCAGAAAATCGTCGTCGTCCAGATCCATGTCCACATCCAAAGCGGCCTTTTTCTTCTCTGTCTCTCCCTGGAAGCCGGTGGCAATCACCGTGACAGACATCTCGTCCTCCATGTTCTCGTCGAAGGTGGCGCCCCAAATGATGTTGGCATCTTCGTGGGCGCGCTCGGTGACGATCTGGGAAGCGGTGTCGATCTCGTCCAGAGCAATGTCGGGAGAGGAGGTGATGTTGATGATAACGCCCCGTGCGCCGGCAATCTTGGTCTCCAGCAGGGGGCTGGAAATAGCCGCCATAGCGGCCTGCTCCGCCTTGTCCTTGCCGCTGGCATGGCCCACGCCCATGTGGGCATAGCCTGCGTTCTGCATCACGGACTTCACGTCCTCAAAGTCCAGGTTCACAATGCCGGGCAGCTGGATCAAATCGGAAATGCTCTGCACGCCCTGGCGCAGCACATCGTCCGCTACGGTAAAGGCATTGGCCAACGTGATGCGCTCCTCGCTGACCAGCTTCAGGCGTTCGTTGGGAATCACCACCAGGGAATCCACCTGATCCCGCAGGGCGGCAATGCCCTTTTCGGCCTGTTCCATACGGCGCTTGCCTTCAAAGGCAAAGGGTTTGGTGACGATACCCACGGTGAGGGCGCCCTGTTCCCGGGCGATCTGGGCCACCTTGGGAGCTGCGCCGGTGCCGGTGCCGCCGCCCATACCGGCGGTGATGAACACCATGTCCGCGTCCTTCAGCACAGTGGCAATGGCCTCGCGGCTTTCCTCCGCGGCCTTTTCGCCGATTTCCGGCTTAGAGCCTGCGCCCCGGCCCTGGGTCAGCTTTTCGCCGATCTGGATTTTCACCGAGGCTTGAGACCGCTGCAGGGCCTGTTTGTCGGTGTTCATGCACACCAGTTCCACGCTGCGCACGCCGGCGCTGGCAATGCGGTTTACGGCGTTGCCGCCGCCGCCGCCCACACCAATCACTTTTATGGTCTGAGGAGTTTCATCGAGCAGGTTGTCAACTTCAAAAGGCATGTTATTTCCTCCTTGGCTTTCTACGACCTATCACTCTATGTGTGTAAAGCCCATGGCATTACATTTTTTCGGAATTGCTATATGGTATAATCTATCACTTTTCCGGGAAAATTTCAAGGAATTTCTTGAAAAAACCAAGCTAAATTCAAAGATTTCCAGAACCCCCACCAGCCTCTGCGGAAAATGGGTAGTTTTTTCAGAAAGACCCTGAGAAATTTGGTGGATTATCCCGTGTAAATGGTGTCGGGAATCTCTCCGCCCCGGCTTTGAGACGAAGTGGTTCCTTCCCCGGTGTCGGATCCTTCCGCACCGGCGGCATCCGTTCCAGAGGCGTCCGTCCCCTGGGAAGCGTCCGCGTCGCCGGAAGAGTCCCCCTCTTCCGTGGTGGGCGAAGCGCTGTCCTCCTCCGGAGCCGTAGCTGTAAAGTAGGCCTTCTTTACATCTGGGGCCAGGGAGAGATCCAGGGTACCGGTTTCGTCCGCACCCAATTCCGGCACCACCTTGGTCAAACCAAAATCCAGCTTATAGCCCAGCTCCAAGGTACTGCCCAGCTGAAACTGAATCCGGTCCTGATACATCATAGTGATGTTGTACAAGTCCGTGAGATCCAGGCTGGTGAAATCCCCAGCGCTGTCCAGCTCCCGCAAGACGTTCAAAATGTCGTCCAGAGCTTGTTGGTAATTCTCGTCCTGGGCCTGCAAAGGCTTTCCAGGAACGGGATCCTGCAGGGTTAACCCTGTCACCGTCATGACCCCGTCCATTGGCTCGGAAATTTCCGCCAGAATCTTTCCAGACGTGCTCACCGCATACCATTGGCTGCCGTTGGAAACATTGGCCGCCACCTGGGCGCCTGTGATCCGGATCTCCAGGCTGTTGGGAAAATGCCGGAGAATTTGGGCGTCTTCAATGTAGGGCAGCTGCTCTTCCAGCTGTTCCTCCTTGCCCTCTGTGGAGAGGAACACCAGGTTTTCCCCCTCCTGGAAACCGCACAAGTTCAGAATATCTGCAGCGGCATACACCGTGTCTCCCGTCACCTGAATGGTCCGGATTTTGAACAGCAAAAAGATGCACAGGGCCGCCGTCACCACCACCATAACCAGCAAGGTGAAGGCCAAAAGGACTTTTCGGGCCCCTTTTCCCAAAGGCTTGCGCGGCCGCTTTTCAGGCTTTCTTCCCCGCCCGCCGGTCTGGGCAGGACGGCCTCGGGACCGGGGCGGCTCCTCCCGACGGGGCCTGCGGCGGGAAGAGAGCTCCTCCTCCCTGGAACGGGCCCGTCGGGGTGGCTGCTGCCTTCTGGGTGTGGAGCGGGACCGGGCCGGTTCCCGACGGGGGCTCTCCGGCAGCCTGGAAGAGGCAGGCCGCCCTGTCTCCCACTGCTCCGGCCAAGGGTTCTCCCGGTTGGAATACGAGGAGATATCCTCAAACCCCTGGCTTCTGTTCCAACCGTCGCCTGTACTTCTTCTGGGCAACCTGCTCCCTCCTTTCCCATTCCTTTTTTGGCTTCAATCCACTTCCCGGATTCTGGCGCCCAAAGCCGCCAAGCTTTCGGGCAGGTTCTCGTATCCCCGGCGGATGTATTGGGTGCCGCTGACCTCTGTACGGCCTTGGGCTGCCAGGCCGGCCACCACCAAGGCGGCGCCTCCCCGCAGGTCGTAAGACATCACCGGGGCGCCCTGCAGGTGCCGTACCCCTTCCACAATGGCCACCTTGCCCTCCACCTTGATCTTCGCCCCCATGCGCTGCATCTCTTCCGCATGTTTGTAGCGATTTTCAAATATGTTTTCTACAAAGATGCTGGTGCCCCTGCCCACCGCGGCCATGGCCATAATCACCGGCTGGGCGTCGGTGGGGAATCCGGGATAGGGCATGGTGCGGATATGCCGCACGGCGTTTAACCGGGGCGGGGCCATAATATTGAGAGCGCCGCCCAGCTGCCGCACCTCGCAGCCGGATTCCTCAAAGGGGGAGAGCATGGGAAGCACATGGGCATTGTCCACATCCCGCAGGGTGATGTTTCCGCCGGTGACCGCCGCGGCGGCCATGTAGGTGGCCGTCACAATGCGATCAGGCATCACCGTATGTTCACAGCCGTAGAGCTCTTTGACTCCGTCCACAATCACACAGCTTTCCCCCGCCCCGTAGATGTGGCCCCCACACCGGTTTAAGTAGGCGGTCAGATCGGCGATCTCCGGCTCCCGGGCGGCGTTGGCGATCACCGTGGTCCCCTGGGAGCACACCGCTGCCAAAATCAAATTTTCCGTGGCGCCTACACTGGGGAAGGAGAGAGACACATACGTGCCTCGAATCCCCTGGGGAGCCCGGCAGTGCAGGGTGCCTCCCGACTCTTGGATTTCCACCCCCAGTTTCCCAAGGGCCTGGATATGCAGGTCGATGGGCCGGGGCCCCAGCTCACAGCCTCCGGGGAAACAGAGCTCCGCCTCCCCGCAGCGGGAGACAATGGCCCCCAAAAACACAATGGAGGAGCGCATGCCCCGCATCAGGTCCGGGGGGATTTCACAGCAGGTCATGCTGTTTTCCACCACCAGACTGTCCTCTTCCCAGTGGCAGTGACAGCCTAAGTGCTCCAAAATGCGCACCGCTGTGTCCACGTCGGAAAGGTGGGGGCAGTTGTGGAGCACGGTCTGCCCCCGGCAGAGCACAGACGCCGCCAGCAGAGGAAGAATGCTGTTCTTGGCCCCCTGCACCCGAATTTCCCCGCCCAGTTCCGCAGGGCCGTCAATGACGATCATAGAGAACACCTCACCCATTTTTCAGCTTACGCCATAGTATGAGGCGCAAGCCTTGTGGGTGCGGATTCTCAGGAGGCAGCCGCCGCCTTGATCACCCGGTAAATCCGTTCGTTGGCATCTAGAATTTCCATCTTGCCGGCGTTCTCCCCCAGAGAGCGCAGCCGCTCCGGGTCGGAGAGGATGGCCTGCACCTTCTCCCACAGAGCCTGGCCGGTCAGGTCCTTCTCCTCCAGAATCTCCGCCGCTCCCCGCTGCACCAGGGCCATAGCGTTGTGGAACTGGTGGTTCTCCGCCACGTTGGGAGAGGGGATTAAGAGAGAGGCCTTGGCCTTCGCTTCGATCTCCGTCAATGTCATAGCCCCCGCCCGGCTGATGACCAGGTCCGCCGCCGAAAGGCATTGGGGCATGTTGTCGATGTACTCCAGCAGCCGGATCTGCGGGGACCGGTTCACATCCAGCCCAAACTCCCGGCACTCCTCCAGGAACTTCTCGTCGTGAGAGCCGTAGCCGTGGATGTGCTGGTACTTGCCCTCTTTGGCGCTCTGGGCCAACATGTACGCGGCGGCCCGGTTCAACGCGGAAGCGCCCAAGCTGCCCCCGAAGGAGAGCACCACAGGCCGGTCGTCCAGGCCCAACGCTTTGCGGGATTCCTCCCGCTGAGCGGCCAGCACCTCCCCCCGCACCGGGTTGCCTGTGACCACACAGTGGACAGAGGCGTCAAAGTACTTTTTGGCGTCCGGCACCGCCAACATCACCGTCTTTACAGACTTAGCCAGCATGCGGATGGTCACGCCGGGAAAGGCGTTGGACTCGTGCACCACACAGGGAATGCCCAGCTTCGCCGCCTCCCGAATGACCGGGCCGCACACATAGCCCCCCGTCCCCACACACACGTCCGGGGCAAATTCCCGGAGAATCTTCTTGGCCTCTGCCGTAGCAGTGAACACCCGCACCACCGTCTGGGCGTTGCGCCACAGATTTTTGGGGGTCAGCTTCCGCTGAAAACCGGAGATGTGCACGGTTTGGATGGGGTACCCTGCCTGGGGCACCAGGCGTTCCTCCATGCCTCCCTTGTTGCCCACGTAGAGAATTTGGGCGTCCGGCTCCTTTTTCAGCAGGTACCCTGCCGCCGCCAGGGCGGGATTGATATGGCCCGCTGTGCCTCCTCCTGTAAACAGGACTTTCACGCCGCATCCACTTCCTTTCTCACGTAATTTGCTGCCGCCAAGCGGAGTCAGGTCTTCTCCACATTGGCGCTGCGGGAGATGTTCAGCAGCACACCCATCTCCCCTAGGAGCATCAGCAGCGCCGTGCCTCCATAACTGAAGAAAGGCAAACTGATGCCGGTATTGGGAATGGTGTTGGTCACCACACAGATGTTCAGCACCGCCTGAATGCCCACCAGGAAGGTGATGCCCACCCCCAGCAGCATGCCGAACCGGTCCTTGGCATGGACCGACACATACAGCCCTCTCCAGATCAGCATGGCGAACAGGATGATGATCACCAAAGCTCCCACAAAGCCCAATTCCTCGCAGACAATGGCGAAGATAAAGTCGTTCTGCGGCTCGGGCAGCCACAGATACTTCTGGCGGGACTGACCCAGGCCCACCCCTAACAGCCCGCCGGAACCAATGGCGTACAGAGATTGGCGGGTTTGCCAGGTATCCACCCCTTCCGGGGGGTTAAAGGGATCCAGCCAGCCGAGGATACGGCCGATCTGATAATTTTCCCGGGTCAGCAGCATAACGGCCAAAAGCGCCACCAGCAGAGCTCCTCCGATCAGGAACCAACGGAGCTTGGTGCCTCCCACAAACATCAGAATGGCTCCCAGCATGAGAATGATCAAGGTGGCGGACAGATGGTTTTCAATGATAATCAGGCCGCCCACAAGGGCCAGAAGCAAAGCAAAGGGCAGCACGCCATAGCGGAAACTGTCCATTTTGTCCGAATAGCGGGAGATCAGATGGGCAAACATCACAATCAGGGCAAACTTTGCAATCTCCGAAGGCTGAAAGTTAAGGGGCCCCAGCTGCAGCCACCGGTAGGCGTCCCCCTGGTTGGGGACAAGCTGGGAAAGCCCGACCGCCCGGAAAATGGGAATCAGCGCCAGAAAGAACACGGAGATGCCAAAAATGGGCAGAGCTAGCTGGTGAAAACGATGGTAGTCAAAGGTGGAGATCACAAACATGGCAAGCAAGCCCAGCACCGCATAGCGGCCCTGATTCCAAATGTAGCTGTAGCTGTTGCCGTCCTCTGTATAATAGGAGTACGCATAGCTGGCAGAAAAGAGCATCACCAGCCCAATGGCCAACAGCACCAAAATGAAAAGTAACAGGGGCATATCCAAACCTGCCCCCAGGCTGAACAGCTTGTAGCGCACTGGGCGCCGCCGCTTTTTAGGCTCCTCCTGGGGCGGGGTTTCCGGCTGGGGCGCTTGGGGCGGCTCGTAACGGGGCACCCGGCGCAGCCCTCGGGCGGTTCTGCCTATGGTTGCCATGAAGCATCCTCCTTTCTGAAAACAAATTCATCCAAATCCTTGGCACTTTCTTGCCACACGGGGGGACTGTTCCGCCCCGGCGGCGCCTTTTTTTCTCTTTGCCTGTTAGTCTATCCCGTAAACTGCCCGCTCAACCGGCGGACCGAAGCAGTTTTTCTCTCCTTACAGGCCAAACAGCACACAGGCCAAAGCGACCGCGCCGCCCAGCAAGGCCACCAAGCCAAAGACCAGGCAGATTTTTACCTCGCTCCAGCCGCACATTTCAAAGTGGTGGTGAATGGGCGACATTTTAAACAGCCGTTTGCCGTGGGTGGCCTTGAAGTAGGTCACCTGCAGCACCACGGAACCGATTTCACACAGATACACAAAGCCTACCGGCAGCAGCAGCAGGGGCAGATCCATGCCAAAGGCCAGGGCGCACACCATGCCTCCCATAAACAGGGAACCAGTGTCTCCCATAAACACTTTGGCGGGGTGCCAGTTCCAAATGAGGAACCCCACACAGGCCGCCGCCGAAGCCAAACCCAAGGCCGTAAGCCCGGTCATAGAGAGAATGCCGGCGCACAGGGCCAGGGAGAGAAAGGCGAAGAAAGACACCGTGGTGTTCAGGCCATCGATGCCGTCGGTGAAATTCACCGCGTTGACCACGCCCACGATGACAACCGCCGCCAGCGGGTAATAGAACAGCCCCAAGTCCACCTGTCCCACAAAGGGGATGGTGGTAAAGGTCCCCCCGCCCGCCAGCCGGACAGAGGCCAAATAGGCCGCTGCCACCAGGAACTGGAGCACCAGTTTCTGCCGCTCGGTCAAGCCCAGATTCCGCTTCTTTAAAATGCTGATGTAGTCGTCCATAAAGCCGATGGCCCCAAAGGCCACCGCCATGCCCAGCCCTGCGAAGGTTTTGGCCTTGGGAAGCACCGCCTCTTCCAAGCCCAGGGAGTAGAACAGGGGCAGG
Organism: uncultured Neglectibacter sp.; assembly: GCA_904374805.1. Classification (GTDB taxonomy): domain Bacteria; phylum Bacillota; class Clostridia; order Oscillospirales; family Acutalibacteraceae; genus Acutalibacter; species Acutalibacter pullicola. The sequence continues at coordinate 14,908 of CAJFEW010000022.1, read as the reverse complement.
CAACCGATCATGGCGATGGCAATGCTCAAAATGAACATGAGCCCGCCCATGGTGGGCGTCCCCTGTTTGTTTTTGTGCCAGCTGGGACCCACCTCCCGGATGGTCTGACCGAATTTCAGCTTGTGCAGGAAGGGAATCATCCACTTCCCCAGCAGCGCCGTCACTGCGAAGGCAATGACGGAAACCAGCAAATACAGCATGGTGTCCATTGTTCCTACCCCTCTCGTTGCGTTTCCAGTGTTTTCTCGTTTCCGGCTGGCCGTTATCCGCCGGCATTGCCGCCTGTTTCCGCGTTGGAATTGTCCACAAAGGTCAAGGTGATCACAGATCCCTCCTGCACCAGCTCCCCTTGGTCAATATCCTGGGAACTGACCGTGGCCGTATCCGAGGAAGATCCGGAAACACTGATCTGCAAGCCTTGCAAGTTCGCCACATAGTTGGCGTCGGTCACTGTGTAGCCGGTGAAGTCCGGCACTTCCACATAGGTGGAGGCCTCGTCGTACCCGGTGGTGTACAGCACCACCTTGCCCTCCTTGGGCACGGGAGAACCGACTGCAGGCACCTGGGCAGTTACAACGGTGCCTTCGCTCTCCTCGCCCACCACGGAGTAAGACAGCCCCGCCTCTTCCAATTCCTGATAGGCCTGTTCCAAAGTCATGCCCACCAAAGAAGGCGCTGTGGTGTCCAGGTTGGCGTATTCCTCCTCGCTGTACTGGGCTTCCACGCCCAAATAGGGGAGGATTTCCTCCATCATCTTGGCAAAATAGGGACCTGCCACCGAGTTGCCGCCCACACTGGTGGTTTCCGAATGGGGCTCGTCAAAGAACACCAGCAGCGCATATTGGGGGTCCTCCGCCGGGGCAAACCCACAGTAGGAGGCAATGTACTCCATGGGCTTGGTGGGATCTTCGTTGTGCTGGGCCACCTTTTCCGAGGTGCCGGTCTTTCCGCAGATGCGGTATCCCGCCACATAGCCGCCATTGGCGCTGCCGCTTTCCGCATTCTGACGAAGAATGTCGATGATCGCCTCCGAGGTCTCCTCCGAGACCACCTGCCGGCGGTAGCTGGTGTCCGCGGTTTCCAGGATGTTTCCGTCCTGGTCCTGAATCCGATCCACCACATGGGGGGTCACCAAATAGCCGCCGTTGGCAATGGCCGCCGCTGCGGTGATCATATGAATGGGCGTGATGGAGAAGTTCTGACCGAAGGATTCCACCGCCAGGTCCGAGGGGGTGTTGATCAGGTCCTCCACGCTGTGGTACAAAGTGAGGGATTCGCCGGGCAGGTCAATGCCTGTGCTCTCCGTAAAGCCGAAAGCCTCCCGATATTTGGCGAAGGTCTCGCCCCCCAGCAGCTGGCCGATGTAGATGGTGTACGGGTTGCAGGAATTGCACAGGCCGTCCCGGAAGGTCTCTAGGCCGTGACCGGAGTGGCGCCAGCAGTGAATGGGCTCGTTCCAGCCGTCCACCATAATGCTGCCGGTGCAGGTGTAGGTGGTCTGCTCTGTGACCACGCCCTCTTCCAGACCCATGGCGTAGGTGCACATCTTAAACACGGAGCCCGGATAGTACGTATCCGTCACCGCCTTATTGCGCCACTGCTTCAGCTGGGCCTCGTTGAAGGCGGCGTCCTGCTCCTCACCGGAAAGGGCGTCAATCTGAGCCTGCAAGGTTTCATCGTAAATGGTGAAGGGATCGTTGGGATCGTAGGTGGGCGTGGTGGCAAGGCCAAGAATGGCCCCGGTGTTCACATCCATCATCACCGCCACGGCGCCGTTGGTCACATCGAACTGCTCCACGCCCTCCGCCAGGTATTTCTCCAGAATGCTCTGCACCGTCTCGTCGATGGTGAGCACCAAGTCGTTGCCGTCCTCGGCCTCTACATATTGCTCGTACTCAAAGGGCATATCGGTGCCCACAGCATTGCGGGAGGCAATCAGCCGGCCCGCCGTGCCCCGCAGTTCCGAATCGTACTGCAGCTCCAGGCCTTCCAAGCCCTGGCCGTCTGTGCCGGTGAAGCCCAGCACCGTAGAGGCCACTGTCCCGTACGGATAATACCGCTTGTAATCCTCGATCAGGCGCACGCCGGAGGAAATCTCGTTGTCCTCCAGAAACTGATTGACCTGATCCCGCACATCGTTTTCCACCCGGCGTTTGAGATACACAAAGTAGGAGTTCCCTTGACTCTTTTCGTAGATCTCCTCCTCTGTCATATCCAGAATGGGCGCCAGCCCGGAAGCGATGGTCCGGCGCACTGCTTCCGGGTCGTCGTACTCCTCTATGTAAGCGGGCTCCAGCACCACGGTCCACACGCTGGCGCTCTGTGCCAGCACCTTGCCCGTGGAATCGTAGATGGTCCCCCGCATAGCGCTCAGGGTAGTGCTTTGGAGGCTCTGGTCCAGGGCCGCGTTGCTCAGCTCTTCCCCGCGGATCAGCTGCCAGCGGATCAAACTGACCACCACCGCGCCAAACCCAATGGCCACCAGTGCCAGCCCTAATCTCATAGCCTTTTTCCACATGCGCTGTGTTGTTCCTTTTGCCAAACTACATTCACCGCCTGTCCTAGTAAGTGGGCCCTATCCTACAGCAAAATGAGAGTCAAGATCTCTCTTGGCTCTCCTCCCTCTCGCAAAATCAACCAGCTCCGCACTATCTCTATTCTCCCGCAGATTCCAATATACCCTTCCGGGAGATGCAAACAAACGCGGCCCGCGCTTTTCCGTGGGCCGCATCCCTTTGCCGTTTCGGGGGCGGCGCCCCCGAAGGGACAAGCAGGCGCGAAGGCTTTTTGCGGCATCCGCGCGCCCATCCGTTATTGTGTATTCTAAACCCCATAGGTAACCCTTCCCAAGGAAGGGAACATTTGCTTTTTCTACCGCTTATGCGAACAAAGACTGCAGCCATGCCCACAGCTGGTCCATCCACGAACCTTGGGTGGCCTCCTGCAGCACATCGCCCTGGTCCTCCTGGGAAGACCCCACATAGGTGACCTGCCCGCTTTGAATCTTGCTCATGCCCAACTCGTTGGTGGCGTATTCCTCCACCTGAGTCCCGTTCATCTCCTGGGCTGCCTCCATGTTCAGCTGGATCTCCAAGCTCTCCGCCTCCTGCAGGCTCTGGGCGGCGGTGTTGATCTCCTCGGTGAGCTCTGTCAGCTGCACCTGGTTGTAAATCATGGTGGTCACGGTGGCCAGTATCACCCCGAAGCACAGGGTGGCCGCAGCCATTTTCAGAGGATTTCGCCTGGGCCGCTTGTTTTTATGCAGCTCCTTTTTGGGGAGCTCCACCACCTTTTCCCGGGACTCTTCTCTCTCCTCTTCCCCTGGTCCCCGCTCAGGCAGAGAGGTTTGCACGCGCTCCTCCCACTGAGACAGGTCGTATGCTTCTGATGAAAATTTGGCCATAATCTTTTCCTTTCTCGCTTGTTTGCAAGCATGGCTGCCGGAACCTTTTCAAACTGCACGTCCCGCGCCGCCTTTTCCCTCAGAGCTTCTCAATCACCCGCAGCCTGGCGCTGCGGGCCCTGGGGTTTTCCGCCACCTCCTGCTGGGAGGGAGCCAAACCTTTTTTGTACACCAGCTGCCCCTGTGGGGTACGCCCACAGACGCAGACGGGAAAATCCTTGGGGCAAGTACACCCCTGACACCACTGGGCCATTTGCCGCTTCACGATCCGGTCCTCCAGGGAGTGGAAGGTGATCACCGCCAGGCGGCCCTGGGGTTTCAACAGGGAAAACGCCGCTTCCAGCCCTTCCTGCAGACGGTCCAGCTCCCCGTTTACCGCAATGCGCAGAGCCTGAAAGGTCTTTCGGGCGGGATGCCCCTCGCTCCTGCGCACCTTGGCGGGCACAGAGGCTTTGATCACCTCTGCCAGCTGTCCGGTGGTTTCCAGGGGCTGCTGCTCCCGAGCCTCCACAATGCCTCGGGCAATGCGCCGGGCGTTCCGATCCTCCCCATAGCGGAAGATCACATCGGCCAGCTCTTGCTCGCTCAGGCCGTTTACCAAGTCCCGGGCTGAGACGCCCTGTTGGCTCATACGCATATCCAAGGGGGCGTCGTGGTGGTAAGAGAACCCACGCTCCGGCGTGTCCAGCTGATAGGAGGAGACGCCAATGTCCAACAGCACCCCGTCCACCTGCTCCCAGCCCTGGGCGTGGGCAATCTCCTTCATAGAGGAGAAGTTTCCCTGCACCCGGATGGATTGGGGGTAACGGGAAAGCCGCTGGCCGGCAGCTTGGATGGCGTCAGGATCCTGATCGATGGAAAGCAGGCGCCCCGTTGTCAAACGCTGCAAGATGGCTTCGGAATGACCGCCGCCACCCATGGTGCCGTCAATGTACAGTCCCTCTGGCCGAATGGCCAGGGAGTCGATGGTTTCTTCAAACAAAACCGGCTTGTGATGAAATTCCATAGAGCCACGCCCTTTCTCCGCCGGGGTTAAAAGTCCAGCAGATTCATGGCCATTTCAATGGCCTCGTCGGTTTGGCTCTGGTTGTAGGCATTCCACCGGGCCGTGTCCCAAATCTCCGCCCGCACCGCCGCGCCGATGACGGTCACGTCCTTTTCCAGGCCGGCGTGGTCCCGCAGGCTTTGGGGAATGAGAATGCGCCCCTGCTTGTCCGGCTCCACTTCGGCGGCGCCGGAGAAAAAGTAGCGCTGAATTCCCTTGCCCTGGGCCAGGGGAATGGCGGACACCTTTTCCACCAGCTTGTCCCACTGCTGGCGGGAAAGCAGAAAAAGGCACCCATCCAGGCCCTTGCAGACATAGAAGGTGTCGCCCAAATCCTCCCGGAACTTGGACGGCACAGTCACACGGCCCTTTAGGTCCATATTATGTTGATATTCGCCTGTCAACATAACGCCTTTTCCCTTTCTGTTTCAGAGGGGGCGGCAGGCTGTTTTTCCCCTTCCAGGGAATTCCTGCCCTTTTTCACCCACAGTGTTGACCTTTTTGCCACCAATCCCCACTCCGATGTCCATAATTATAGACCATCTCCCCTTTAAAAGCAACCCGGAAATGCGAAAAACCCCAGGAAATTCCTGGGGTTCGAAGCTTTGTTCGCTGCGATTTTGCGGGAACAAAAATTCCCCTCACAAGATGTTGTAAGGGGTCTTCTTGCAAATTTCACTTTTTATTTATTTCTTACAAAAAGAATTTCTCAGATTTGTGAGTTGCGCTGGGAAGTCTTAATGCTCTGCCGGGTCTTGCGCAGCTCCGAAAGATTTTCCGAGAGGGACTCGTCCGCACGGCGCATCAGATCGTCCACATAGTCGTTGCTGGCCTTGCGCATCTCCTTAAACTTCTGCTGGGCCTGGGCAATGAGCTCGTTGGCCTTCTGCTGTGCCTGCCGGACAATTTCGTCCTGGGTGACCAGAGCCCTGGCCTTCTCCTCTGCCACACGGATAATGGTGTCCGCCTCCCGCTGGGCCTCTGCAATCAGCTTGGAGCGGTCCGCCAAAATGGCCTTGGCCTGACGGATTTCCGTGGGAATTTCCTCCTTGAGCTCGTCCACGATCGCCCGGACTTCTTCCCCGTCCACAAACACCTTGCCTGCGGAGAGAGGCATCTTCCAGCCCTTGTCCAAAACGTCGTACATTTCGTCAATGAGATCTTCAATGGTTGCCTGGTTATTGCTCATGGTGAACCCATTCCTTTCTTGGTCTTGCACCTTTTTTCTCCTCCTTGTTATGTCCCCGAGGAGACGGGATCTATGCCGCGGGCGGCCGCACGGCAGCGCCCGGAGATGCCAAAATCTTTTAGGCCCGGCCGCAGAGCCGGTCCTGGATGGTCTGCAAAATGCACGCCGGCACAAAGGGGGAGATATCCCCGCCGAAGCCGGCCACTTGCTTGACCATGCTGGAGCTTAAAAACATGTTCTCCGCGCTGGTGGCCAAAAACATGGTTTCCAGTTCGGGGTTTAACTTCTTGTTGGTGAGGGCTTGCTGAAACTCGTACTCAAAGTCGGACAAAGCCCGCAGCCCTTTGATCAGCACCATGGCGCCCCGCCGCTTGGCGTAGTCCGCCAGAAGGCCGTCCACCCGGTCAATCTCCACGTTCTGCAAGCCTTCGTGGGCAATGGCACGGTGGAGAAGCTCCATGCGCTCTTCCACAGAAAAGCTGAAGTGCTTGGCCGGATTGACAGGCACTCCCACAATCAGGTGGTCCACAATCTTGCTGGCCCGCACGATGATATCCAAATGGCCCAAGGTAACAGGATCAAAACTGCCCGGATACACGGCAAGTTTCATGATCTTCTCTCCTTCCAGCGGATCATTTAAGAGTGCGCCTCCTCTTCCGGAAGGCGGTACGAGGTGAGGAGGATCTTTCCATAGCGGTAAGACCGAAAGCGCGCAAAGTCCCCCGCCCTCTCTGGGACTTCCTCGTCCTTAGGATGTTCACACAGGAGGATCCCGCCGGGATTCATACAGGCCGCCGCCAGGGGAAGCGCCTGTTCCAACAGGCCGGAACGGTAAGGGGGATCCAAAAATGCCACGTCAAAGCGCTCGCGGCACCCCCGCAGGTAGCTGGCAAAATCCGCCGTCACCACCCGGGCCCGCTCCTGCAGGCCGGTGGCTTGCAGATTCTTCTCCACCACCCGGATAGACTCCTTGGAAGCGTCCACAAACACCGCCAGGGCGGCGCCCCGGCTCAGAGCCTCCAGGCCAATCTGTCCGGAGCCAGCGAAGAGATCCAAAAAGCGCCGTCCTTCCAGCTGGAACTGCAGAATATTGAACAGGGACTCTTTCACCCGGTCCGTGGTGGGGCGCACCTGCTCCCCTTCCAGGGTGATCAGCTTTTTCCCGCGATGGGTTCCGGCGATAATCCGCATGGCACGTCTCCCTCTCTTCCAGATAAAATGACAGGCAAAAGTGTGATATCCGCTTTATTATCCCATTAAAAGGGGAATCTGTCAACTCTTTGGCGCAATTTCCCCGGAATTTCCGGTCTCTTCCCCGGCTTTTCCGTGGAAGTACTCCCACACACGGCGGGCTGCAGGTTTGGTCATGGTGGGGGCCTCTTCCAGTTCCTGCAAATCAGCCTCGCCCACGGCGGCCACCGTCTTAAAGTGGCGCAGCAGCGCTTTAGCCCGGGTCTCCCCAATGCCAGGGATGGACGTGAGCGTGGAGGAGATCACCGACTTTTTCCGCTGCTGCCGGTGGTAACCAATGGCAAACCGGTGCACCTCCTCTTGGATGGAGGAGAGCAAGGTGAACGCCCGCCGGGTGGACTGAATGGCGATTTCCCCGCCGGAGAGGGCAATGGCCCGGGTGCGGTGCTTGTCGTCCTTCACCAGGCCAAACAGGGGAATGGAAAACCCCAGCTCGTCCAGAATAGGCTGCACCGCCGCCACATGGCCTTTGCCGCCGTCCAACAGGATCAAGTCCGGCAAGCGGCCAAACCCATCCTGTTCCCCTTTGCGCTGGCACGCCTTGTATTCCTCCAAGCGGCGGCGGATCACCTCCCGCATGGAGCCGTAATCGTCTTGCCCGATGACCGTTTTAATTTTGAACTTCCGGTAGGCGGATTTCAAAGGCCGGCCATTTTCAAACACCACCATGCCCGCCACATTTTCCCCGCCGGCCAGGTTGGAGATATCGTAGCACTCTATATAGGCAGGGGTTTTCTCCAGGCCCAGCAGGCGCCGCAGTTCGTCCAGAGCGGAGGCGTCCCGTCCGGAGGTGCCCGTCTGCCGGGCAATGTGCTCCGCAGCGTTCTTCCGGCACATCTCCACCAACTGGCGCTGCTCTCCCCGCTGGGGAACCAGGACCTTCACCGGCCGGCCCCGCTTTTCCGAAAGCCACCGGATCAGCAGGTCTTGGTCGTCCACCTCTCCATCCAACACCACCAAAGGCGGCACCCGGTCCCGGATGGCGTAATACTGCCGCAAAAACTCGGAGCGGGCTTCGGCATCCTCCTGGCAGCCCTCGGTGAGAAAGCTCTCCCGGTCGCTGAGTTTGTTGCCTGTAAAGCGGAACACTTCGAAGGCGGTGTGGGTTTCCCCCTGGGCCAGGGCGAACACGTCCTGTTCTTCCACCCGGCTGGCCACCACCTTTTGACGCTCCCGCATTTTCTCGATGGCTCCAATTCTGTCCCGCAGCCGGGCGGCCAGCTCAAACTCCAGGTTTTCCGCCGCCTCCTCCATGCGCTGGGTCAGCACCTTCACCGAAGTGGAACTGCCCCCCTTGATGAAGTCCAAGGCCTCCTGAAAGGCCTCGTTGTACTCCTCCTCTGTGACCTTGCCCCGGCAGGGGGCGCAGCACTGCTGGATATAGTAGTTCAGACAGGGCCGGCCTTTGCCGAAATCCTGGGGGAATTTCCGATTGCAATCCGGCAGCTTGAAGATTTTCAAGGCGGAGTCAATGGTCTGCTTGATGGACCAAGAACTCATGTAGGGGCCGATGTAGGAGGCGCCGTCCTCCTGCACCTTCTTCGCCTCGGTGATCCGGGGCCAGGGACCGGTGCTCACCCGGATGTAGCTATAGCCTTTGTCATCCTTCAGGAGAATATTGTACTTGGGCTTGTTCTGCTTGATCAGGCTGCTCTCCAGCACCAGGGCTTCAAATTCACTGTCGCAGACAATGTACTCAAACCAGTCCACGTTGGCAACCATGCGGCGCACCTTGCTGTCGTGATTCTTCTCCGAGCCAAAGTATTGGCTGACCCGGTTTTTCAGGGCCTTGGCCTTACCAATATAGATAATCTGCCCGCTTTTGTCGTGCATCAGGTAAACCCCGGGGCTCAAAGGCAGCTGCATGGCCTTGCGGCGCAGCTCTCGCTTTTTTTCTTCCTGTTCCGTCATAGTGCCCTCTCCTTACAAAAAAAGCACCGCTCCCGCGGTGCCTTTGCCAAACATGCCTGTTGGAAGGATTTTTTCTTACTCAGCAAAGCCGGAGTTGACCAGCTCCACCAGAGCGTCCACAGCCTGCTCCTCATCCGCGCCGTCGGCGATGATGCGGATGGTGACGCCGCCCACAATGCCCAGGCTCAAAACGCCCAGGAGGCTCTTGGCATTGACTCTTCTCTCTTCCTTTTCCACCCAGATGGAGGATTTGAACTCGTTTGCCTTCTGGATGAAGAACGTAGCCGGCCGGGCATGGAGGCCGACCTGATTCTGGACCAAAACTTCTTTAGCGCACATGCAAATTCACTCTCCTACAGTATTCTTATGAAAAGGTTTTCCGCCCCGCGAAAAGAGGCGAACGGGCGCAAAGTACGTTGGAATATGGAAATATTATAGCATATTTACGGCCCCCGTCAACACGCATTCCTGAATTTTGGATTCCTGAACAAGGGGGCCGTTCAATTATTTGTCTCCCTTTGTGCACCTTGTCGACAATGTGGAAAACTTTTTGCCCATTGTGCCGCTGTTGGACCCCCAATCCTTCACTTCGATCCAGAAACTTGGCCTCCCTTATAAGCATGACCCGGTTTTTACGCTCCATGCAAAAGGAAGAAAAATTAGAGGGTTTTGTCCAGTTTTTTCAGAATTTTTCGATCTTCTTCTGTAAGTTCTGCCTGAGAGAACAGGTCCGGACGCACCTCCCGGGTGAGCTGCAAAGCTTGGGCCCGGCGCCACCGGCGAATGTTTTCATGATGGCCGGAAAGAAGCACCTCCGGCACGGGCCGCCCCCGCCACACCTCCGGCCGGGTGTACTGGGGATACTCCAGCAAGCCGCTGTAATGGCTTTCCTCGGTGAAGCAGGCCTCTTCGGAGAGCACCCCAGGCAGCATGCGGGCCACCGCGTCGGTGAGGAGCATGGCGGGCAGCTCCCCGCCGGTGAGGACGTAATCCCCTACGGAGATCTCCTCGGCGCCGTACTCGTCCAAAAGCCGCTGATCCACCCCTTCGTAGTGGCCGCACAGCAGCAGCAAACCCGGCTCTTTCGCCAAGCGCTTGGCGTCCTCCTGGGAGAGGACCTTCCCACGGGGGGACATATACAGAATATGCGGCCGCCATCCCAAATGTGCGCAAATCTGGTCGATGCCTCTGGCAAAGGGCTCCGCCTGCAACAGCATGCCCTTGCCCCCGCCGAACACCGTATCGTCCACACGGCCTCGGGGATCTGGGGAAAAGTCCCGCAGCTGGTGGCAGCACACCTGCAAAAGGCCCTTTTTCCGAGCCCTGCCCACAATGCTGTGGCCCAGCACCGGGGAGAACATCTCTGGGAACAAGGTGAGAATATCCACCCGCATTTAGGCTTCCTCCCCTTCCTCATCGAAGATGCCGGGAATGGGCAGCAGCTCTATGACTCCCTCTTCCACGCGGATGGCTTGGATCATGTGTTTCACTGCCGGGAACAGGTACTCCTTCCCGGCCTCATCGACAATGCGGTACACGTCGTTGGCCCCGGTGGGCAGCACCTCTTGGAGCACCCCGTACTCCCGGCCCGTGACCCCATCGACGGCTTTTAAACCGATCAGATCCTGGAGGAACACCTGGCCCTCTTCCAGCTGTACGTCCTCCCGGTTCAGGTAGAGCACTTTACCCCGCAGGGCGTCCCCCTGCTCCACAGTGTCCACTCCTTGAAGCTTCAGGAGCAGCCGGCCCTTGTGCACCCGAGAGGAAACCACTCCTGCGTCGGTTTTGCCACCGTCAAAATACAGGTGTTTGACCCCGGCCACAAACTCTGGGGAATCGGCCCAGCACTCCAGTACCAGCTCTCCCCGGACGCCGTGGGTACGCACGATCTTTCCCGCTTCTAAAAATTGCTGTTTCATCAGATACCTCTCACTTGACAAAAAGGCGCGTTGCAACATGCCTTGCAGCGCGCCTCCCTGTGCTGTTTTCAAACGCGCCAGAGTGTTTTTGCTCCCTGGCCCAAGGTTCGCCGGCTTTGAACCAGCGGCTCAAAGTCAAATGCCTCGCCCGGTCAAGACCGACTCGCCGAAAAATCGCTCGGGGATTTCTCAGTCGATCTCAACCATGATCTTCTTGTCGTTGCGGGTGGCGGCGGCACGCATGACTACGCGGATCGCCTTGGCGATGCGGCCCTGCTTGCCGATGACCCGGCCCATGTCGTCCTCGGCCACGTGCAGGTGGTACACAGTGGTGCCGTTCTCCTGCTCCTCGCTGGTGACGACAATCTCCTCCGGCTTTTCCACCAGGCCGGAAGCAATGGCTTTCAATAATGCCTCCATGGTGCTGCTCCTTTCAAGACCGGGGCGAACTTTAGATCACGCCGTGCTTCTTGAACAGAGCCTTCACCGTATCGGTGGGCTGGGCGCCATTCTGCAGCCACTTCTTAGCCTTCTCGGGGTCCACTTTCACCACGCTGGGCTCTTCCATGGGGTTGTAGTAACCGATCTCCTCAATGAAGCGGCCATTGCGGGGGAAGCGGGAGTCCGCCACCACAATGCGGTAGAAGGGAGATTTCTTAGCGCCCATTCTTCTCAGACGAATTTTAACTGCCATGATTCATTCCTCCAAAACTCATTTGTACTACAGGGATGTTGGGCCCGGTTCCCCGGGCAATATTGTTCACGGGGCAGGCCCCGGCAATATCCAAAATTCTTTCTTTTGTGCCCTTTCGGCTTAGAAAGGCAGGTTCGGCATCCGCCGGCGCTTGCCTTTGCCCATGCCTCCAAACTGTTTCATCAGTTTTTGGGTTTGACGGAACTGGTTTAAAAGGCGGTTCACATCCTCCACCTTCATGCCGCACCCTGCGGCAATGCGCCTTTTTCGAGAGGCGTTGAGGCAATCCGGATGGGAGCGCTCGTAGGGCGTCATAGAGAGGATGATGGCCGCGCTCCGGTCCATGATCCTGTCGTCAATGTCCACATCGTCCAACTTGTTGCCCACGCCGGGCAGCTTGGACAGGATCCCCTTCAGGGGACCCATTTTCTTCACCTGCTGGAACTGATCCAACAGGTCGTTTAAATCCATCTTGTTTTGCAGCAGGCGCTGGGCGGTTTTTTCCGCCGCCTTTTCGTCCAGCTTCATCTGGGCGTCCTCAATGAGGGAGAGCACGTCGCCCATGCCCAGAATGCGGCTGGCCATCCGGTCCGGGTGGAACACCTCCAGGTCGGAAAGCTTTTCTCCCGTGCCCGCGTACTTGATCGGCTTGCCGGTGACCGCCTTGACGGAGAGGGCCGCGCCTCCTCGGGTGTCGCCGTCCAGCTTGGTGAGGATCACCCCGGTGATGTCCAGCAAATCGTCAAAGGACTTGGCCACATTCACGGCCTCCTGGCCGGTCATGGCGTCCACCACCAGCAAAATGTCTGTAGGCTGTACCGCCTCTTTGATCCGGCGGAGCTCCTCCATGAGCTGCTCGTCGATTTGCAGCCGGCCGGCGGTATCAATGATCACGTAATCGTTGCCGTAGTCCTTGGCGTGGCGCACAGCCTCTTGGGCGGTGATCACCGGATCCTGGGTGCCCCGCTCAAAGACGGGAGCCCCGGCCTTCTCGCCCACCACTTGCAGCTGCTTGATGGCCGCCGGACGGTAAATATCCCCCGCCACCAGCAAGGGCCGGTGACCTTGGGACTTCAGCTGATAGGCCAGCTTGGCCGCGTGGGTGGTTTTGCCGGCGCCCTGCAGGCCGCACATCATGATGATGGCAGGGGGATGGGCGGGCATTTTCAGCCGCTCCTCACTGCCGCCCATCAGGGCAGTCAGCTCCTCGTTGACGATTTTCACCACCATCTGGGCGGGGGTCAGGCTCTCCATGACCTCGCTGCCCACGGCCCGGTCTGTCACCTTTTTGGTGAACTCCTTGGCCACCTTGTAGTTTACGTCCGCTTCCAGCAGGGCCAGGCGAACCTCGCGCATGGCCTCTTTTACATCTGCCTCGTTCAGCTTACCCTTGCTCCGCAGCTTTTTAAAGGAATTGCTCAGCTTTTCCGCCAGCCCTTCGAAGGCCATACGGGGTTCCCCCTTTCTCTCAGTCGTTTACGGCAATCTCTTCCGCCCGCTCCAAAATTTTGGAGGCCTGCTGGTCAATTTGCGGCACGGCCCCGTGGGCGGCGTTGAGCTCTTGAATGGCTATGGCACAGTCGCAAATCGCAGTGAGGGAGGCCTGCATATCCTGAAACCGCCGGGCCAGCCCCAGCCGCTCTTCCATTTCCAGCAGCTGCTGTTCCGCCCGCTTGATGGCGTCCCGCACACCCTGCCGGGTGATGTCCCGGTCTTGGGCAATCTCTGCCAGAGACAGGTCCTCGTTGTAGTAAGCGTCCACCACTTCCCGCTGGGTTTCCGTAAGCATCTCCCCATAGAAGTCCAGCAGAAAGCTGATGCGCAAATCCTTTGCCATAGCAGCGCCCTCCCTCGGCGCACAGCTCTTGTTGTTTCGTGTTCTTTTTCAGATCTGTAAAGCAAATATCTTTACAGTGCTTTGCATTATACACGATTCCCGGAGATTTGTCAACACGAGAAAAGAAAAAAGCGGAAGGCAGGTCCTTCCACTTTTTTCACCGGGCTTTTCCAGGCTTCTCCCGCCGCAGGCCCCACAGGCCCCCGGCGGCGCACCCGGCGCCTGCAAAGAGTTTGACAAGGGCGCTCAGAAGCGTGTCCCCCACCAACTGCACAATGGCCTCCACCTCTCCATACGCTGCCAGCAGTTCCTGCCCCGTAGTGGCCCAGTTCCACAGGTCCAACCCGCCCCACAAGAGCAGCACGCCGCCGCACACCAGCAGCAAAGTGTGGGTGATTCGCTTTTTCATGTTCACACCCCCATTTCTATCTTAGTAAAAGTATACCACGGGGCGCAGAACCTTTGCAAGATATGGTTGCCATTGCCGTCAAATTGTGCTATGCTAAGAAAAGTTTCAGGCAAAACGCCGGGGAGGTCTCATCTATGTTCACCTTCAACTGCGACTACACAGAGGGGGCCCACCCCCGGATTTTACAAAAGATGCTGGACACCAACTTGGAGCAGACCGTGGGCTACGGGGAAGACCCCTACTGCGCCCAAGCCCGCCAGCTGATCCGCCAAGCCTGCGGCCGGGAGGACGTGGACGTGCACTTTTTAGTAGGCGGCACCCAGGCCAATTTCACGGTGATCCGGGCCGCCCTGCGCCCCCACCAGGGGGTGGTCTGTCCGGTGACCGGCCACATCAACGGCCACGAAACAGGAGCTGTGGAGGCCACCGGCCACAAGGTGCTGCCCCAACCCTGCGGCCCCGAGGGAAAACTGACCGGGAAACAGGTGGACGCTCTGGTGCAGGCCCATTGGGCCGACGAGGCCCGGGAGCATCTGGTGCAGCCCAAAATGGTCTACATCTCCCACCCCACGGAAAACGGGGCCCTGTACACCTTGGCGGAGCTGGAAGAGCTAAGCCGCGTGTGCCGGGAGCGGGGACTGTACCTGTTTGCAGACGGCGCCCGGCTGGGATATGGACTCACCGCCCGGGGCGCGGACGTCACTCTGCCGGATCTGGCCCGGCTCTGCGACGCCTTTACCATAGGCGGCACCAAGTGCGGGGCCCTCTTGGGGGAGGCGGTGGTTCTGACAAATCCGGAGCTGCAAAAGGACTTCCGCTACGTCATCAAACAAAGCGGCGGCATGCTGGCCAAGGGACGGCTGCTGGGGCTGCAATTCCTGGCCCTGTTTGAAGACGGTCTGTACCAGGAGATCTGCGGCAGAGCCAACCAGTTGGCCTACCGCATTGCGGACGCTTGCCGGGAGGCAGGGTTCCCCTTCTTCGCCCAATCCCCTACCAACCAGCAGTTTCCCATCTTCCCCAACCGGCTGCTGGAGCAGCTGGGACAGGATTTTCTGTACTCCACCTGGGCCAAAGTGGATGAAGACCACACGGCCATCCGCCTGTGCACCAGCTGGGCCACCCGGGAGGAGGCCGTGGACCAGCTCCTGGGGGACATCCGCGCCCTGGGGAAAGAGCTGTGAAGGCCCTCTCTTTGATGGAGCCCTGGGCGGCCCTCATCGCCGCAGGGGTGAAGTCCATTGAGACGC
>CAJFEW010000021.1:5963-31334 GCA_904374805.1 uncultured Neglectibacter sp. | reverse complement strand
TGGGAAACGCTGCTTAGTGAAAGCCGGCAGCGGCCCCTTCCAGCAGCAGCCCTTCAACGAGGTGATTGCTTCCAAAATGGCAGATCGCCTGGGAATCCCACACATTCCCTACACCCTGCTATGGGATGATGGAATCCCTTATAGTGTATGTGAGGATTTCGTCACCCCAGACACGGAGCTGATCCCCGCCTGGCGGGTGATGCAAACCCAGAAGAAGGACAACCAGACTTCCATCTACCGGCACTACCGCAACTGCTGCGATAAGCTGGGTATCCCCAATGTGACCCATGCTCGGGACCAGATGATGGTGCTGGACTACCTCATCGCCAACGAGGACAGGCACTTCAACAATTTTGGATTGCTCCGTAACCCGGACACCCTGGAATGGCTGGGGCCCGCCCCCATTTACGACAGCGGTTCCTCCCTGGGCTATGACAAGCTGACACCCCAAATTCGTTCCGGGCGGAATGTCACCTGCAAGCCATTTAAAAGAACCCACCAAGACCAGCTGCGGCTGGTGACCTCTTTTGACTGGCTCGACCTCTCCAAGCTGGACGGCGTTGACCAAGACATCCGAGAGGTTTTCGCTGGCGCGGGGGAATTCATCGACAAGGAGCGGGTGGAGGCCATCGTTGCCTCGGTGAATCAACGCATCCAGATGCTGGAGACCTTTATCCTCACTCAACAGCCGCAGGAGGATTCCACTAAAAACGATGTGGAGCGCAATGTGGCGGCGGAGTATGGGATGGGGCAGCGGCTTTGAATCTTCCCGCTCCTCTCCCCGAAACGGCCCACATAGTTTTCCACATCTTTTTTGGAAAGTGCGAGAAAACGCAAATGAGAACGCGGCGAAAAACCGCATGAAATCTGAGTTTTTTACCTCTCGCCTGGGCGAAAAAATCATTTTTGAGATGGAAACACAGCGGCAAGCTGCCGCTCCCAAGTCGCGCACTTCACATTGGTGGAGTGCGTTATTTTTTTGCCCGCGTTTTAGATTGGTATCCATTTCGTCGCCCTAACCCACCAGGCTGAGCCTGGACGCAAGTCGCGTTCCAGAGCTCGGCTTTTTCTTTTGTCTTACGGCTCGCGTTTGTAGAGGATACCTGTTTGGTTACCCGAACCCAGGGGGGCTCCCCAGGTAAGTCGCGAACTTCATTCGATGGAGGTTCGCGATTTTTGTTGCCCGCTTTTCCTTTCCTGGGGCTCTGTGTAGGCCATGGAGCCGTGGAGGTGCCAATCTAGAGACTGGAACCGAAGGCTGGCAGCCGGCCTCGCCACGGACGGAAGGAAATGGTGGAAACTGGTTTCTTTCCGCCCTTTTTTGTCAGGGGCAAACAACGTTCTGCCGGTCGGTTATAGGGGAAGAAGGCGCCCCCTTTCAGAGAATCTACAGGCAGAAAGGACCGGGATAGAACGGGGGCTTTTGTAAAGAACAGGTAAAATACACATCCAGTAGGGAACGAAAAAATCCCCTGTTTTTTGAAGGATATTTGACAAATTAACGTGGATTTAACGAAAACTCACGTTTTCTTTACATTTTTTTAATTTTCTATTGACGTTTCCCCCTGCCAAATGATACCCTTAACGAAGGAGCGGGACGCCGGCGGGAACGGCCGGCCCCTCTCAAGTTTGCCGGGCGCCATGGATCCGGCGGAAGATTGAGGACGGGAACAGAGTATATGGACGTATCATTTTCTTATTTTCTCAACGCCATGGCCTCCAGCCCTGTGTTGCTCATCACAGTGCTGCTGACCATGGGGGTCATTTTTGTCAATGGCTGGACAGACGCGCCAAACGCCATTGCCACCTGTATCACCACCCGGTGTATGCGGCCGCGTCCGGCTATTTTGCTCAGCGCCGTGTTCAACTTTTTGGGTGTGCTGGTGATGACCCAAATCAACAGCTCGGTGGCCTCTACTATCAGCAACATGGTGGACTTTGGTGGGGATACCCACGAAGCGCTTATCGCCCTGTGCGCCGCTTTGTTTTCCATTGTGGTGTACAGTGTGGCGGCCTCCATGTTTGGCATTCCCACCAGTGAAAGCCACAGCCTGATCGCCGGTCTGTCCGGTGCGGCTATTGCCATTCAAAACGGGGTGGGCGGCATCAACATGGGCGAGTGGATCAAGGTGATCTACGGCCTGGTGGCCAGCTTGCTGTTGGGTTTCTGCATCGGCTGGGTGGTCTGCAAATTCTTGACGTTCCTTTGCCGGAACATGGACCGGAGGGGGATCAACCGTTTCTTCACGGGAGCAGAGATTTTTGGCGCTGCCGCCATGAGTTTTATGCACGGCGCTCAGGATGGGCAGAAATTTATCGGTGTGCTGTTTCTAGGGGTGGCCTTTTCCAACGGCCAGAGCGATGTCACCGGGATTTTGATTCCCGTGTGGCTGATGGTGCTGTGCAGCGCTGTGATGGGCACGGGCACCAGCGTGGGCGGAGAAAAGATCATCAAGGCCGTGGGCATGGATATGGTCAAGCTGGAGAAATACCAGGGCTTTTCTGCAGACCTTTCCGCTGCGCTGTGCCTGCTGTTGTCCAGCCTGTTTGGCATTCCCGTTTCCACCACCCACACCAAGACCAGCGCCATCATGGGCGTGGGCGCGGTGAAGCGGCTGTCCGCCATCAACTTTGGGGTGGTGAAGGACATGGTTCTCACCTGGATTTTCACCTTCCCTGGGTGTGGGCTGATCAGTTTTGTCATGGCCAAGCTTTTTATGTTGTTGTTCTAAGGACCTGTTGTAAATCCACAAAGGAGCGTATGTATGGCGAAGAAGCAAGACAGTTTCTATTATGAAAATTTCAGTGCCTGCGCGGGGTATGCCTGTCAGGCGGCCCACTATTTGGAGGATGCCCTGAAAAATTTCGATCCAGAGCGCCTGCACAGTATGTTGGATAAACTCCATGAAGTAGAGCACGCTGCGGACGAAAAAAAGCACGAACTGTCCCACGTGCTGGCTCGGGCTTTTATCACGCCCATTGAACGGGAAGACATCATTTTGCTGAGCCAGAGCATCGACGAGGTGACCGATAAGATCGAGGACGTTATGCTGCGGCTCTACTGCAACAACATCCGCACCATCCGTCCCGACGCCATTGAGCTGGGCGCGGTGCTGATCCGTTGCTGTGAGGAAATGGGAAAGCTGCTGGAGGAGTTCCCGGATTTCCGCCGGTCCAAGAAACTGCAGGAATATATCATCCATATCAACACCATGGAGGAGCAGGCGGACAAGCTGTTTATCGAAAGCATGCGGCAGCTGCACACCACCTGTTCCGATCCGCTGCTGGTGATCAGCTGGCGGGAGATTTACCTCTATTTGGAAAAGTGCGCGGACGCCTGCGAACATGTGGCGGATGCGGTTGAAAGTGTGATTATGAAAAACACCTGAGGCAAAGTGGAATGGTGCAAGGGGAGGGCGTCGCGACGCTCTCCTTTTTTTATGGTTTCGGAGAAATTTAGGTTTGCCAATTTTCCTGGAATATGCTATGATGCAGAAAAAGGAGTGCTGGAAAAAGGGGGTCTGCCGGTGCCGGTAGATAGGAAAAATGTGATTGCGGACACCTTTGCGAACATGGTGCAGCGCAGCGGGTTGGATAAAATAACGGTCAAGGCGCTGATCGAGGAATGCCACATTTCCCGTCAGACCTTTTATTACCATTTTCAAGATCTTATGGATGTGCTGGAGTACTCCATCCGGCGGGCGAACCAGGCCCTGGTGGAGCAGAGTGTGCAGGCGGAGACCATGGGAGAGGCCCTGGGCATTTTCGTGGGGTTTACTGTGGAGCACTTCCCCATGCTGCAGAAGCTGTTGGATTCCCAGCGGCGGGCTCAGATTGAAACCATCATGCTGGAGGGTGTGATGGCCTATCTGCGCGCCATGGCCCGGCATTCCACAGCAGGGAGACTGGCTGTAAGCTATGGGGAGCAGGAGGTCCTGCTCCGCTACAATGCCTACGGCCTGGTGGGAATTTTGCTGGCCTATGGAGGCAGAAAGGATTTGGACCAGGAAAAGCTGGTGGCTCTCTTGGAGAGAATTCTCTCCGGTGAAATGACCCAGTGGCTCTCTTCCTAAAAAGGGATTCCCACGGGGTTGGCATAGAGGTAGAAATAGAAAGAGGAGGCGGCTGTCGACGGCAGCGGCCTCCTCTCTATTTTTGCTTGCAGGGAAAAACTCCCCCGGTGTACCGGGGGAGATAGAAAGTCTAAATAAAAAGCAGGCGTTTTTGCAGGGGGGAGGAAAGGGCAAGCGCACAGCCCTGCCCCGTTATTCTGCTTTGGCTGGGACGGGCGTGGGCTCCAGATACAAGCCTGTCCGACGGGTCAGCTGTATGTAATGCTTATACAAAATGCCGAACCTTCGCAGATAGCCTGGCTGCCAAGGCTTGGACTTTCCGCAGAAATGCAGGATGGCCGTGTGGGCCAGCACCCAATCCAAGTCGCAGACGCCCCCGCTGCGCAGCAAATAGGTGTTAAAATACCGGGCGTCGTAGTTCCAGAAGGTGTCCTCCAGCTCAAAGGTCCGGTGGCCATACAGGGCGTTGAGAATGTCCTGGTCCGGCAAAAGCAGCTCTTTGCTGTGCTCTTCCGCGTAGGCAAAAATTATCTCCGGAACGATCTCCTTTCGCCCTGCGTCCAAATCGATCAGCAGTACGCCGGAGTTGAAATATTTGCACTCTGTGCCCAAACGGACCTGGTTTAGGTTGTTCATCAGCTCCGTTTTGCCCTTGTGAGAGGCAGCGGCAAACAGGCAGCCCTGCAGCTCTGTCTCCCACAGAGGGGTCAAAGAGTTGATCACCAGAATGTCCGGGTCCAGGTACAGCACCCGGTGCAGGTTTTGGGGCAGCAAGTGAGGGGCCAACAGCCGGTAGTACATTTCCTGGGGATACTGTTTTGTGATGGGAGCAGTTTGAAACAGGGTGCCGTCCACTTGGATGGGAACAAGCTCCAATCCCAGCTGGCCGCATTGGGCTGCCAGGGTTTCCAGAGATTTTTTCGGAATGTCCCGGTGCATCAGATAGACCCGCAGGGAATCCCGAGGATGGGAGAAATGCAGAGAGGTGAGCATGACCTGCAGGGGAGGCAGATAGTTTTGATCTAAGGTAACAAGGATATCCATACGGTTCATAATATTCACCTCAGCGACGGGGATCTAAGAGTGTAAAGGCGAACATCAGGCTGTCCAGCCCTAAGAGGAGCAAATAGCCTCCAATCACATAGCCGGAGGAGATCAGGGAAACCAGAGGATTTACAATCATCAGGACGCCTAAAAGCAAGCCGATGCAGTTGACCACCAGCGTAAAGTAATAGTAGCCTGTGCCGGCAAACATCCGCAGAAAAGGCAGGTGGGCCAACCTGGCCACACAGTGGGCGATAAACCAAAGGGGGAAGAAAAGCGCCAGCATCCACACGCCGCTTGCCACGTTGAGAAGCAGCAGGCCGGCGGCCACGCTCAGAATGCCCCCTACCAGGGAAAAGACGGGACCAAACCCTGTGCGCCGTTCCAGCTTGGCGTAGTAGACAATATCCAACACGCCGGAGACCAAGGCAAATATGCCGTACAAGACAGCGGCGCCTGTCAGTGCAGTGGTGGGGTGGAGAAAGCTGTAGATACCCAGCAGGATCAGTAGCGTGCCCAGGATCAGCTCGCCCCAACCCAGTGCTTTTTTGTTCTTCATGGGAAAACTCCTTTCCAAAATAAACCTGTGTCCTAGGGAGGTGTGTCCCTCACATCCTAATGGTATAAGCTGCGGCGCTTTTTTACCACTGGCAATTTTTTTAATCTGTCTTTACAAACGAGGCGAACTGTCAGCTTTTTTGACAGTTTGGCCCCTTTGTAAGGACACAATGAAAAAAGTGAGAGTGGTGTTTTTTTGCCCTTCCTGGTATAACGAGAGTGTGAAATCGGCCTGCCGGGAAAGGAGCGATGACTGTGACAGGTTTGAACCGAGAGCTGTTTGCGATCAAGCTGTACGAAATGGAGCAACAGTATGGAAAGCTGCTGAGCCGGCTTCGTATCTGTGGCCAGGCAGATCGGGACGGCCTCTGCAACGCCCTGCGTAAGGCGAAGGAAGAATACGAGGAGACCTCTCTGTTTTTAAAGCGGACGGCAGAGGGAAGCCGGTCTCCGGCGGTAGCCGGCCTGGCGGAAGTCCAGTGGGAATACACTCGTAAGGCGGAAAGCCTTCTGAAGGAACAAGTGGAACGCCACTTTTTTACAGAGTCCTGTTTCCCCGATGAAGACAAAGCGGAGGCGGCTTCCCTCTATGCGGAATACGCGCTGGATTTTGCAACCCTGTCTATGCAGTATGCGATGATCACCGCGCTGACTGCAATGGATCTGCAAGTATGCTTGGACAACACAAAGGAGGATGTGCCTCATGAAAAAGAGTAAACACCGGATAGGAGCTGTGCTTGCCGTGGCCTTGGCAGGGGCGGCTGTGGGATGGGCGGCCTGGAAGCGGAAGAAACAAGCGGCTCTCCCGGCTGGCTCTGAGGAAGAGCTCTTTTCCACAGAGGAACAGATTGTAAGCGAGTTGGACAAGGAGGAGGAAAACCAGGATGAATGAAGTCAAACGCCCTAAGAAGCCGCTGATTTTTTACTACGCCATTGCCCTCATCATCTTGCTGGTGCTCAATCTGTTCACCGTGCCCTGGCTGGCCCAGCGGCAGGTGCAGGAGGTGGACTACGGCACTTTCATCCAGATGGCTGAGGACCAGGACCTGGGCCTGGTAGAGGTGCAGGAGACGGAAAATCAAATCGTCTTCACCAACAAGGACCAGACCGCCATCTATAAGACCGGCATGCTGCCCGATCCGGATCTGACCCAGCGCCTGAACGACTCCGGCGCCCAATTCTCCGGGCAGATCATCGAGCAAGCCAATCCTATCATCAGCTTTTTGATCAGCTGGGTGCTGCCCATTGTCATCTTCATTGCCATTGGACAGTATATGTCCAAGAAGCTGATGCAGCGGGCCGGGGGCCCCAATGCCATGAGCTTTGGCAAATCCAACGCCAAGGTGTATGTGAAATCCTCCGAGGGCATCAAATTTTCTGATGTGGCCGGGGAGGACGAGGCCAAGGAGAACCTCTCCGAGATTGTGGACTACCTGCACAACCCCAACAAATATAAGGAAGTGGGCGCCGCCATGCCCAAGGGCATTTTGCTGGTGGGTCCTCCCGGCACCGGCAAAACCATGCTGGCCAAGGCGGTGGCAGGCGAATCCAACGTGCCCTTCTTCTCCATGTCCGGCTCGGAGTTTGTGGAGATGTTTGTGGGCATGGGCGCCGCCAAGGTGCGGGACCTGTTTAAGCAGGCCAAGGAAAAAGCCCCCTGTATTGTGTTTATCGACGAGATCGACGCCATCGGCAAAAAGCGGGAGGGAAATATCTCCGGCAACGACGAGCGGGAGCAGACCTTGAACCAGCTGCTCACCGAGATGGACGGCTTTGAGGAGAACAGCGGCGTCATCATTCTGGCGGCTACCAACCGGCCCGAATCTTTGGATCCGGCTCTGACCCGCCCCGGCCGCTTTGACCGCCGGGTGCCTGTGGAGCTGCCCGACCTCCAGGGCCGGGCGGAGATTTTGAAGGTTCACGCCAAAAAGGTGAAGATTGCCGGGGATGTGGACTTTGAGAAGGTGGCCCGGATGGCCTCCGGCGCCTCTGGCGCAGAGCTGGCCAACATTGTCAACGAGGCAGCTTTGCGGGCTGTGCGCGCCGGGCGGAAGTCTGTCACCCAGGCCGATTTGGAAGAGAGCATTGAAGTGGTCATCGCCGGGTACCAGAAGAAGAACGCCATCCTCACCGACAAGGAGAAGCTCATTGTGGCCTACCACGAGACGGGCCACGCCCTGGTGGCGGCGCTGCAAACCCACTCTGCTCCCGTGCAGAAGATCACCATTGTGCCCCGCACCAGCGGCGCGCTAGGCTACACCATGCAGGTGGACGAGGGCAACCACTATCTGATGAGCCAAGAGGAGCTGGAAAACAAGATTGCCACCCTCACCGGCGGCCGGGCTGCCGAGGAGCTGGTGTTCCACTCCGCTTCCACGGGGGCCTCCAACGATATTGAGCAGGCCACCAAGTTGGCCCGGGCCATGATCACCCGCTACGGCATGAGTGAGGACTTTGACATGGTGGCTCTGGAGACCGTGAACAACCAATACTTGGGCGGCGACGCCTCCCTGGCTTGCTCTGCGGAAACCCAGACAAAGATCGACCAGCAGGTGGTGGAACTGGTCAAAGAGCAGCACCAGAAGGCTTTGCAGCTGCTCCAGGAAAACCGGCGCAAGCTGGACGAAATCTCCAAATATCTGTACGAGAAGGAGACCATCACCGGCGACGAGTTTATGGCTGTTTTGAACGCATAAGGAGGACAGAAAGAGACCGACTATGAGAATTGCAGTTGTGGATGTGGGCGGTGGTCTCCGGGGCGTATACGCCACCGGTGTGCTGGACCGCTGCCTGGACGAGGGAATTAAGTTTGACGCCGGAGTGGGCGTGTCTGCTGGCAGCGCCAACATCGCCTCCTACCTGGCCGGGCAGAAAGGGCGGAACTACCAGTTTTATGTGGAGTATTCCCACCGCAAAGAGTATATGAGCGTGAGCAACTTTTTGCTGCGCGGAAGCTTGATCGACATGGACTACGTCTATGGCAAGCTTAGCAACGAAGAGGGGGAAAACCCTCTGGATTATCGGGCGCTGGCGGCCAATCCCGCAGCGTTTGTGGCGGTGGCCACCAACGCGGAGACAGGGGAGACCATGTACTTTGACAAAAGCCACATGTCCCTGAACCACTACGACATTTTAAAAGCTTCCTGCTCCATTCCCTTTGTGTGCAGCCCCTACTTTATAGGCGGCGTGCCCTACTACGATGGGGCTCTCAGCGATCCCGTGCCCATTAACCATGCGTTTTCCCTGGGCTGCGACAAGGTGGTGCTGCTGCTTACAAAACCCAGGGGATTCCGCCGCAAGGCGGACAGGGACCGGAAATTGGCGGGAGGCATTCGCAGGAAATATCCCCAAGCGGCCGCCCAATTGGAACGCCGGGCGGAAAAGTACAACGCTGGGGTGGACCTGGCGGAACGCTACGAAAAGCAGGGAAGGCTGCTGATCGTCGCGCCGGACGACACCTGCGGCATGGATACCCTCACCCGGGACCCGGAGGCCATGAAGCGCTTTTACGAAAAGGGACTGCGAGATGGGGGACAGATCGTGGATTTTGTAAAGGACCGGCCGCATCCATATTCCTGACCTCCCAGCGCGGCGGAAACGGCGCCTGCAAAAAGGGCCCGTTGCAGAATGACAACGTTCTGCAACGGGCCCTTTTCTATAAAATGGGTTCTTTAGTTTTTCACAAAGAACTGGTCGTACCAGACGATAAAGGAGTAGAAGGACCAGATCTTCTGCATGTTTTTGGCCTTGCCGGCTTTGTGGTCGTCCAGCAGTTTCATCAGCTCGCCGGTGACAAAGAACTTTTCCGCAATGTCGCTCTGAAAGGCCGCCTTCACCTTGTTGTAATACTTGTCCTCCATGAGCCAGTCGGACAGGGGCACCGGGAAGCCCAGCTTCTTCATGGAAGCGGTTTTCTCCGGCAGCTGCTTCCGCGCTGCGGAGCGCAGGGCCCGCTTGGTGGTTTCGCTTTGGCAATCGGCCCGGTAGCGGCTGGGAATCCGGCAGGAGAGCTCCAGCATCTTCTTGTCCAGGAAGGGCACCCGCAGCTCCAGGGAGTTGGCCATGCTCATCCGGTCGGCTTTCAGCAGGATGTCGTAGATCATCCAGGTGTGCATGTCCACATACTGCAGCTGGGTGGGCTCGTCCAGGTTGGGGACTTCGTCGAAGTAGCGCTTGCTGTATTCCTCCGGCGCCTTGGAAGTGATGGGCCGCTTCAAGTATTTCTGCCGCTCCTGGGGATCGGTGAACACATAGTTGGCCCGCATAAACCGCTGGTAGGGTTCCATGGCCCCCCGCACGATGAAGTGTTTGCCCTTGAACTCCGGCAGCCGCTTGGCCACGGCTCCGGCCAGCTTCCGCACCGGGCGGGGCACTTTCCGGGTGTACTGGGCGAAGTGGCCTCCCTGCAAGTACATGGGATAGCCTCCGAACAGCTCGTCTGCACCCTCGCCGGAGAGCACCACCTTCACATACTTCCGGGCGTTCTGGGCCAGGAAGTACAAGGGGATCTCCGAGGGGTTGGGCAGGGGCTCGTCCAGCATGTACTGGATTTCCGGTACCGCGTCGAAAAATTCGTCGGCGCTGACCTTGTTGGAGATGTTTTCCACCCCAATGGTCTTGGAGAATTCTTGGGCATAGGGCAGTTCGCTGTACTTTTCCTCTGTGTAGCCCACAGAGAAAGTTTTCACCTTTTCCGTGCCCTTGCTGATCTCCCGCACCACATAGCTGGAATCCACCCCGGAGGAGAGGAAACAGCCCACCTCCACGTCGGCAATCTGGTGCATGGCCACCGATTCCTCAAATTCCTTTTGGATCTGCTCTTCCCAGTACTCCAGGGACTTGTCCTCCTCAATCTTGTACTGGATGCGGTAGTACCGCTCCACCGTCAAGTTGCCGTCCTTGTAGGTAAAGCAGTGAGCTCCCGGCAGCTTGTACACGTTTTTGAAGATGGTGTTCTCATAGGGGATATATTCATAGGACAGGTACTCGGGGATCTTCTCCTCGTCCAGCTCCTTTTTAAAACCCGGATGGGCGAGAAAACTTTTGATCTCCGACCCGAACAGGAACTGGTTTCCCTCCTTGTAATAGTAGAAGGGCTTGATGCCGAAAATGTCCCGGGCGCCGAAGAGCTCCTGCTTTTCCTTGTCCCAGATGACAAAGGCAAACATGCCCCGCAGCTTTTGCAGAATCTCCTTCCCGTACTCCTCGTACCCGTGGAGAATGGTCTCCGAATCCGTGCGGGTTTTAAACACATGGCCCTTTTTCAGCAGGTCGTCCCGCAGGGACTGAAAGTTGTAAATCTCCCCGTTGAACACCAGCACCTTGGTGCCGTCCTCGTTGAGAAGGGGCTGCCGGCCGCCCTCCAGGTCGATGATGGAAAGCCGCCGGAAGCCCAGGGAAACGCCTGCATCCACATAATAGTCCGCGTCGTCCGGTCCCCGGTGGATAATCCGGTCCGCCATGGCCTTTACCACGTTTTCAGGGCTTGCCACCTCCGGCGTATTTCGAAATCCCACAAAACCACACATGGGCAAAAATCCTCCTTATTTTATGAGATCAGCTGATGGTATACCTCTTGGAGAGGCGCGCCGCAGGCCTGCACGCACCGCTTGGCCAGCACCTCCAGGGCGTCTAAGTACCCGTGTCCCAGGGGGATGTCCCGCTTTACCAAAGAGAGTTCCGTGCAGCCTAGAATCAGGCAGTCGCACCCCTGGTCAAACAGTTCCTCGCTGGCCCGCTGGAACTTTCCCATGTTGGCAGGCCGTCCCGCTTTGATGTCTTCGTAGATCAGGGACATCACCAGGCGCTGGCCGGCCTCTCCGGGAATGGCCCACTCCACGCCGGCGGACTCCAGGGCCTTTTGAAACAGCCCCATTTTCACCGTGCCGGTGGTGGCCAGAATGCCCGCCCGTTTTTTTCCTGCGGTTTGGAGTTCCTTAGCCGTTTCCTGCACCATGTGTAGGAAGGGCACCTGCACGCACCCGGCCAGCTCCTCGTAGAAGTAGTGGGAGGTCACGCAGGGGGCGCACAACACCCCGCAGCCCAACCCCTCCAAAGCGTGGGCCATGCCCTGGAGCACCGGCAGGGGAGAGGGCTTTGTCTGGTCTAAAATATAGGCGGTGCGATCCGGCACCTGGGGGTTGTTCAGCACAACGGCGCTCAAGTGCTCCTGATCTGTTTTTGCGTCGGTCATCTGGATAATGAGCTCCAGCAGGTAGGCGGTGGCCATAGGCCCCATGCCCCCGATGATGCCCAAGGTTTTCATAGCATTCCTCCTAACGGCCCCGTGCATACCGCAGGACCGGGAAGAGCACCGTCGGTCGCTGCGTCGCCGTCCGGCCCCTTGTGCACGGGCTTTGCCCAGCAGGACAACGGGTCTGGTTTTCTATCCCGGCTGTACCGGGGTAAGGCCGAAACTTTTATTCGCCTCCGGGCCTTTGGCCCTGGGGGGCGGCCTCTTAGTCCCGCAGCCCCTTGTTGCCAAAATAGCGCCGGTATTTCTCAAAGTAATGGAACTGATTTTTCTTGTAGTGAATCCAGCGCTGCAACGACCGGTCCCCCTCATAGTAATAGGAGTGGCACACCTTGCCCGCCTTGATGAGGGCCCGTGCTTCCGCTTTCATCTTTTCGCTCTTTACATACTGGAAGATGATCTTTTCCGGGATGATGGTCCACAGCACCTTGTTTTTCGCCACGGTGCATCCCAGATCCTTGTGATAGATCACGTCGTCCACCAGCCACTTGGCCAGGTTGTACCCGGCGGCGGTGACGTAGTAGCTGCTGCGGCCCTGGCGCAGGTTCATTTCGAACAGCTTGTAGGTGCCGTCCCGCTGGTCGTACTTCATGTCAAAATTGGCAAAGCCCACGTAGCCGATCCCTTCCAGAAAGTCCTTCATCTGCTGGTTCAGCTTTTCGTCGTAGCCATTGATAATGGCCGCGTAGCTGCCGATGCCCTCGGGAGAGTGCTCTTCCAGCAAGGCGTTGCCCAAAGCGATCAGCTTCACTTTCCCGTCCCGGCCGCAGTAGCAGTTCATCACCCGCATGTTGCTGTCGTCCCCGGGAATGTACTCCTGCAAAATCAAATGGTCCTTGTAAGAGGAGCCGTAAATGGCGTCCAGAATGGCGTCGTATTCCTGCTTGTTCTCTGCCACAAACACCTTTTTCTTGTGGGGGAAATGGCAGTTCCAATAGGCCACAGAATTGGAGGGTTTGATAATCACAGGGAAGTCAAAAGGCAGCTCCACCGTTTTGTAGTTCTCATAGGAGCAGGTGGTGGTTTTGGGGAAGGCAAAGCCGTGTTCGGTGCACACCTGGTAGAAACTTTCCTTAATGGACAGGCGCATCAGCAGCTCCTCGCTGATGCACTCGAACACATAGGTGTCCCGCAGCTTGTCCTGGTTGCGCACCAGC
This sequence comes from uncultured Neglectibacter sp., assembly GCA_904374805.1. Taxonomy (GTDB): domain Bacteria; phylum Bacillota; class Clostridia; order Oscillospirales; family Acutalibacteraceae; genus Acutalibacter; species Acutalibacter pullicola. The sequence continues at coordinate 18,249 of CAJFEW010000021.1, read as the reverse complement.
AGCTTGATGTAGTTGTCCCCGCAGGGCACCAGCAGCAGTTTTTTGCCGCTGCCTGCATACCGTTTGGCGAAGTCCAGCAGCGTTTTGACAAAGACCTGGTCGTCCTCCAAGTTGGGCTCCACCACTTCCACATGGACAATTTTGCTGGCGGTACAGGGGCCCAAAATCCCCTTGCCGATGGCTACGGATGTTACGCCGTACTCCTGGTGGAAGGAGCGGGCCATGCCGTATACGTTGATGTCGCTGCCCAGCAGGACAGGCTGAAAATCGATTTCCTGGTTCATAGAAATCCCCTTGCTAAAATAAAGTAAAAACGAGAAACGCAAAGCGCGTAAAAGTTTTCGATCAAGCCTTTTTCAAAAGGCTTGCGGGTGGTAGGGCAGAGCCCTACGGCCTTACCCGGCGCAGCCGGGAAAGAAAAACCAGGGGCAAGGCCGCACGCGCCCGCCAGGGCGATAGGCCGCCGCCCCGGCCCTCCTGCACCTATGCAGCAAAAGGGCCTCTCCATTTTGTGCGCTGGGTGCCCTGGACCTGCATTGGCGCCGGCCGTCCGGGTCCTGGTTCACGGGCTTCGCCCGGCAGCACAACGGCCCTGGCTTTTTTATGCCGCTTCGCGTTTTCAGGCCGCGGTTTTCTTGAAAGAAAACCGCCTAAAGAGCTTTTAAGCGCCTTGTGCAGGGCGATCTGCTACACAGCGTGTAGCGGAGCAGCCCATGTTTTTTGGTTTGGCTGACCCGGGGAACAGCAGCGCCGCCGTCTGGCTTTGCCGCCTATCGCCCTGCGGGCCGCATGGGGCGGCTGCGCCTGCCTGTTCTGTTCCGGCTGCGCCGTTTTAAGGCCGCGGTTTTCTTGAAAGAAAACCGCCTAAAGAACTTTTAAGCCGCTTCGCGGTTTTCTTCTCCGAAGAATTGCTTATACCATACAAGGAAGGTATACACAGTCCACACCCGACGGCTGTTGTCTGCCTTGCCGTTTTTGTGGTCGTCCAGCAGCTTGACCAGCTGTTCCGTGTGGAAGAATTTCTGAGCGTTTTCCCCCAAAAACTCCTCCTTGACCACGTTGTAGTACTTGTCCTCCTTCAGCCACACCCGGGTGGGCACCGGGAAACCCAGCTTCTTTTTGCCCGCCCACTTCTCCGGCATCCGCCGCAGGGCCGCTTTGCGCATGGCGTACTTGGTGTTTTCCTGGTTGACCCGGTACTTCAGGGGAATCCGCCCCGCCAGGGCCATGATCTTCTTGTCCAGGAAAGGCACCCGCAGCTCCAAGGAGTTGGCCATGCTCATCTTGTCGGCTTTTAAAAGGATATCCCCCACCATCCACATGTTCAAGTCCACAAACTGCATCTTGGTGACCGGGTCCTTGTCCTGCACCATGTCGTAATAGGGCTTGCACAGGGCTTCGGGCGCCGGGGCGCCTGCGGGATGTTTCAACAGAGCATGCCGCTCCTTTTCTGTGAACATGTAGGCGTTGCCGATGAACCGCTCCTCCAGCCGCTTGCCCCGGCGCACCAGGAAGTTTAAGCCCCGGTGGGCAGGCAGCGCCCCGGCGATTTTTCCGATGAGCTGGCGGATGGGGAAGGGAATCTTGTCGTACCACTGCATCTCCAGGGGCTCCTTATAGATGTTGTACCCGCCGAAGATCTCGTCCGCCCCCTCGCCGGAGAGCACCACTTTCAGGTGCTGGCTGGCCAGGTTGCACACAAAGTACAGGGCCACCGCCGCCGGGTCCGCCAAGGGCTCGTCCATGTGGTATTGAATCTTTCCAAAGTTGCCCCAGAATTCCTCAGGGGTGATCACATGGCTGATGTTCTTCACCGGGATCTGCTCCGAGAGCTCCTGGGCATAGCTGATCTCGTTGTATTTGGAGCCGTTGTCAAAACCCACGGTGAAGGTTTTGTCCACGTGGGCCGAGCAGGCCACATAGCTGGAGTCCACGCCGGAGGACAGGAAGGAGCCCACTTCCACGTCGGAAATCTTGTGGGCCTCCACGCTGTCGTCGAAGGTCTTCTCAATCTCGTCCACCCAGTAGTCCAGGGATTTGTCCTCCTCCGCTTGGAAGGTGGGAATCCAGTACCGGGTGAGTTCCATCTTCCCGTCTTTATACAGGAAGTAGTGTCCCTGGGGCATTTTGTACACGTTTTGGAAGAAGGTCTCCGGCCCGGGGGAGTACTGGAAGGACAGGTAGTTCTCCAGGGCCTTTTCGTTGAGCTCTTTCACAAAGTGGGGGTGGTGGAGAAAGCTCTTAATCTCCGAGCCGAACAGCAGGGTGCCGTTCATCTGGGCGTAGTACAGAGGCTTGATGCCAAAGAAGTCCCGGGCTCCGAAGAGCTCTTTCTTCTCCTTATCCCAAATGACGAAGGCAAACATGCCCCGCAGCTTGTTTAAAAGCTCTGGGCCGTATTCTTCATAGCCGTGGAGCAGCACTTCCGAGTCTGTGGCGGTCTTAAACACATGCCCTGCCGCCAGTAGATCTTTTTTGATGTCCTGATAGTTGTAAATCTCCCCGTTGAAGGTGAGCACCTTGGAGCCGTCCTCGTTGAGGATGGGCTGCCGCCCTCCCTCCAGGTCGATGATGGAAAGCCGCCGGAACCCCAGGGCGATGGTGCCGTCCATATAATAGTCGGCGTCGTCCGGCCCCCGGTGACGGATGGCGTCCGTCATGGCGTGGAGAACCCCTTCATCCATCAGGGTGTCGCCGCCGTCGATATATCCCACAAAACCACACATGGTTCTAACCTGCCTTTCTCGTCCGCCCAGACTGCCTCTCCCAGCGAAAGGCGGCCCAGGGGGCATGTGTCCCAAAAATTGCTACTTCCTTATTCTATCACAAATACCTGGGAAAAGCCAAAGTTTCTTTCCGGTTTCGCCCATTTCTCTGTCCCCGCCATCCCCCACCGTCTTACGGCCAGCCTTTTGTGGATTTTGCACGGAAATGTAGGAGACAACCTGGGAAAAACAGCGGACAGCAGAAAGGGAGCCGCCGCAGTACGGCAGCTCCCTGGAAGAAGCTTTAGGAGGGGGCGTCTTTTTTCACCGCCTGCTCCGTGGAGCGGATAACCTCAAAGAGGGAGGCGGCATAGGGGGGATAGTCTTGGGAGAGGCGCTCCGGCGTCAGCTGGGGGAGGGCCTGCAGAGGCACGCCGGGGGCGTCTTCCAAATCCATTCCCTCCAGCAGGTAGCGGGCTTTGGCCTCGGAAAGGGCCATGTGGGCGGAGGTCTGGGCCTCGTAAAGGCGGCGGTCCAGGCTGAAAGCCTCCTGGGGATTTTTTCCCCGGGCGGTGTACAGCAGGCGGAACACCTTGTACACGGCGCAGAAGAGATAGGCCGAGGCGTGCTGGGTCAGGCCCTCGCTCTTGATTTTTTCCAGGATTCCGAATACAATATGAATGGAATGTTCCAGCATGCGGCTGTGCACCTCTTCTACAGAGGCGGCCTTTCCCCTGGGGCGGCTCTCCTCCGCCAGGGTGGGGAGGGTGCCGTTTCGATGGGGTGTGCGTCCCAGCAGATAGTCGCAGGAGACCCCGTAATAGGTGGCGGCCCGGCTGAGAAAGTCCAGGCCGCACTCCCGAATGCCCTTTTCATAGTGGGAGAGCAAAGCTTGGGAAATGCCCAAGTCCAGGGCGGCCTTTTTTTGGCTCAGCCCCCGTTCTTTCCGCAAAAGAGTTAAGATTCTGGGAAAATCGCTGTTCGTCATGGGAAACACCTCCATTCTGCCAAGGCTGGCCGCCGGGTCGTGGTCTTCGCAGGGAGAGACGGCCGGCAGGTTTGGCTGTACAGTGGGGTGGGCCTCATCAAAAGGCCCAAAACTTTTCTAAAAAAACAGCTTGGAACTAGTTTAATTATACGATGAGTCCCTGCGGAATAAATGCCGAAAGGGAAAAAAGAGAGAGAAAATCGTAAAAATTCGCCTTTTTCGCAGGGAAAAGGCCTGGGAGGAACTATCATGCGCTCTTATGTGATTCATCTGCTTCGCAATATGCCCTGCGAGGGGAATTTGGAGGGCCGGTACATCGGCCGCACGGAATCTCCCTTGGCGGCCTCGTCCCTGCGGGATTTGGTATCCCTCAAGCAGAAGTACCGCTATCCAGAGGCTGCGGCGTTTTACGCCAGCCCTTCCACCCGGTGTGTGGACACGCTGAAGATCCTCTATCCCCAGGCGGATCCTGAGGTGATTTTGGAGATGGCGGAGTGCGACTTCGGCGATTGGGAGGGAAAGGCCGCCCAAGAGCTGCAGCAGGACCCCCGTTTTCTCAGCTGGATGGAGCAGGGCGGCAATGCGGCCCCGCCCAATGGGGAAAGCGGCCTGGTGTTTTTGCAGCGGGTGTGCAAGGGGTTTGAAACCCTGGTGCAGAACCTGATGATCCAGGGGACCACCCAGGCGGTGCTCTGCACCCACGCGGGGGTGATCACCGGGCTGCTCTCGGCGTATGGCCTGCCTCGGGCACAGCCTTACGAGTGGATGTGCGAGCCCGGCTGCGGTTACTCGGTGCGGATTACCCCCAGCTTGTGGATGCGCTCCATGGTCATGGAGGTGTACCAGACTTTGCCCCTGGGAGAGGATGGGGAACGGCCGGACCACGTGGTGGTGGACCTGGCTCGGGAAGCGGCACAGCGGGCCTGGGGAGAAGGGCGCCAGGAGACCGGTTCCCAGGAAACCCAGGCTTGACAAAAGGCGGGATTTCGTCCTATAATGCCAACAAAGGGAAAGACGAGGAAGGGAACAAGACGGCACGGCCTTCTCCAGAGAGCCTGCGGCAGGTGAGAGCGGGCGTGGCTTTGCCGGGATAGCTCATCCCAGAGTCTCCCGCCTGAGGGCAACGGTAGGGCGGGACGTGTGGCGGCGTTATCCGCCGGGCTTTTCGGAAAAGCCAAGGGCAGGAAAGTTCCTGCCGAACCCGGGTGGTACCGCGGAGAGAGTTCGCCCCGGGCGCGATGACCCATCGCGCCCGGGGTTTTTTGCATGCCGGCGGCCCGGGAGGGAAAATTGTGTGGAAAGGTTGGGATCCTATGAACCAAGGGTATCGAAAATACAAGCCCTTCCAGCCCATTCCGTTGGAGGGGAGGACCTGGCCGGGTAAGGTGCTGGACCGGGCCCCAATCTGGTGCAGCGTGGACTTGCGGGACGGCAACCAGGCCCTGGTCAACCCCATGAATCTGGAGCAGAAGGTGGCCTTTTTCCGCCTGCTCACCGCCATCGGCTTCAAAGAGATCGAGGTGGGGTTTCCTGCCTCTTCGGAGACGGAGTATGCGATTCTCCGCACGCTCATTGAGGAGGACCTGATCCCGGAGGATGTGACCATCCAGGTGTTGGTCCAGGCTCGAGAGCATTTGATCCGCCGCACTTTTGCGGCCATTCGCGGGGCCAAGAACGTGATTGTCCACTTCTACAACTCCACCTCCGTCTTGCAGCGGAAGGTGGTGTTCCACACGGATATGCAAGGGGTGATCGACATTGCCGTAGAGGGCGCCCGCCTGATTCGTTCCTTGACGGAGGAATTGCTCCGGGAGCAGCCGGAGGTCCAGATTCGGTACGAGTACTCCCCCGAGAGCTTTTCCGGCACCGAGGTGGAAAATTCCGTTTTGATCTGCGACCGTGTGCTGGAGGAGCTGGGGGCCACCCCGGAGCGAAAGGCTATTATCAACCTGCCCAACACCGTGGAGATGTGTACCCCCAACACCTACGCCGACCAGGTGGAGTATGTCTGCCGCCATCTGCGCCACCGGGACAGCGCCGTCATCAGCGTGCACCCTCACAACGACCGGGGCACGGCTGTGGCGGCCACAGAGCTGGCCCTGCTGGCGGGCGCCCAACGGGTGGAAGGCACCCTTTTTGGCAACGGGGAGCGCACCGGCAATGTGGACGTGATGACCTTAGCCATGAACCTGTACTCCCAGGGGGTGGACCCTGGACTGGATTTCTCCCACATGAACCATGTGAAAGAGGTCTACCAGGACTGCACCCACATGCAGGTGGATCCCCGGCATCCCTACGCGGGAGAACTGGTGTTCACCGCCTTTTCCGGTTCTCATCAGGATGCCATCAACAAGGGGATCACCTATCTGGCCCAACACAATTCCCCCTTCTGGGAGGTGCCCTATCTGCCCATTGATCCGGCGGACCTGGGCCGCCAGTACGAGCCCATCATCCGCATCAACAGCCAGTCGGGCAAGGGGGGCGCGGCCTTTGTCATGCGCCAGGCTTTTGGCTACCAGCTGCCCCGGGCTATGCACCCGGAGTTCGGCGCCTTGGTCAAAGAGGCCTGCGAGCTGGCCCGTCGGGAATTGACGCCGGAAGAGGTGTTTGCCATCTTCCGCCGGGAGTATTTGGATGTGCACCACCCCTACCGCCTGCTGACCTACCGCATTTTCGAGGAGAGCGGGACGGGAGGACAGGTGCAGGTGGACTTCGAGGGGATCATCCGCACCCACCACGTGAACAAGGAGGTTTCCGGCCGGGGCAACGGTCCCATCGACGCCTTCTTCAACGCCCTGGGGGCCATGGGTCTGCGCGGGTATGAGTTTGTCTCCTACAGCGAGCACGCCGTGTCCACCGGCGCGGATTCCCAAGCCGTGTCCTACATCCAGCTGCGCCACCAGGGGGAGATGGTATTTGGCGTGGGCATGGATCACAACATCAGCATTGCCTCCATCAAGGGCATTTTGTGCGCCATCAACCGCAGCGTGTCGAAGGCATAAATGGCAAAAAGTAGGGGCTGCCGCGCAAAGCGGCAGCCCCTACTTGATCGCTGGCCTTTTTCCAAGGGGGTTACGGACATCCGGCGGAGATCCACCAAATAGCGGTCCCCCCAAGAGTCACCCCCATCAGCACCGGCTGGTGGAGGAGGTAGATCACCAGGCTGTGCCGGCCTAGAAAGCTTAGGGGCCGCACACCGGTCTGCAGCAGCTCCTTGGCCCGGGAGCTTTTGGATAGCCCGCTCCACAGGAAGTACCCGGCGCAGAACAGGAAAAACCAGGGCAGCAGAGGAAAGTAGTCCGTGCTCCAAAAGCTGGGGGAGTGAAACCCAACCACCGCAAAAAGGTCTGTGGTATAGAGCCACTCCGGCAGGGGGCACAGCACCAAACCCTCAAAGCCCAGGCTGCCCCGGGAGACGTTTCTCGTCAGAGCGAAGAGCAGCAGGGCCCCTGCAAGCCCTGCCCAGGCGGGAATCTTGCGAAACACTTTCTCCAGGGGGATCAGCAGCAGAGCCGAAAGGCCCAGCAGATTCAACACCCCGTAGAGGATGCGCTGGCTGGGCATCACCAGCCAGGTTACCAGGGTGATGGCCGCCCCGCAGCCCACCAAAAGCAAGCCCCGCTTCACGTGGTGGCGGGAGAGCTGCCAGCACATGCCCGAGAGCAAAATAAAGGTCCAGCAGATGCTCTGCTGCCAGATGTACCCTGGCAGCCCCGTGTACCAGGGGGCCCCAAGGCCGATGATGTCCACCAGGTCGTACATGCCGTGGTAGGCCACCATGCTCAGAATACACAGCCCCCGCACGGTGTCCAGCAGGTCGTAATGGGGGCGCTTGGCTTCTGTTTGCTTCAATATCCCAGCACCCCTTTTAAAGATTCGTCGTCGGCAATCCACTGGGCCACAGGGATCACCCGGTAGCGGTCCTTGTCGTCCCGGACAATGACCTGCTCGATGCCGGCGTTGATGACCATCCGCTTGCACATAGAGCAGCACATGGCGTTTTGCACATACTCCCCGGTGGGGACCTCTTTGCCCACCAGGTACAAGGTGGCGCCGATCATGTCCCGGCGGGAGGCGCAGATGATGGCGTTGGCCTCCGCGTGGACCGAGCGGCACAGCTCGTACCGCTCCCCCCGGGGAATGCCCAGCTGGGTCCGCAAACAGTACCCCAGGTCCGAGCAGTTTTGCCGCCCGCGGGGCGCCCCCACATAGCCGGTGGAAATCACTTCGTCGTTTTTCACAATCACAGCTCCATAGAGCTTGCGCAGGCAGGTGCCCCGCTGGCTCACTGCCTCCGCCAGGTCCAAATAATAGTTGGTTTTGTCACGGCGCTCCATGTTCCATTCCCCCTTTTTTCTGTTATTATACCCTGTCGCCGGCGGTTTGGCAACTTGGGAAAAGCCGCTGGATCCCCTGGCTTTACAATTCCAGGGGGACATGGTACAATCGTTTCACCAAGGGAGGGGAGAACATGGAGGGCACTGTGTGGGGAGCCGCGCTGGCTCTTGCCTATTTGGGCACATTTCAAGGGGTGGGCCTCTGCCTCTCCCGGGCGGCCCTGCCTGGGGAGAGCCCGGGGATGCGGCTGCTGCTGGGCAGCGTGTGGGGCAGCGTCGCCCTGCAGTGGTTTCCCGTGCTGTTGGCCTTCTTTTTGGGGTTTACCCCGGCGGCCCACCTGGGGGCCTTGATGCTGGCTTTGCTGGTGGGCGGGGCAGCCCTGTGGCTGGGCCGGAGCACCCGCTTTGGTTTTCGGAAAGCCTGTGCCGCTTTGGGGCGGCGGTGGTTTCTCTGGGTGGTGCTGGGGGTCTGGCTGTTTTTCTGCTTTTTGGTCTGGCACTCTTTCCGGTGGCAGGACGGGGCGGTGTACTCCAGCCAGGCCACCTATGGGGACATGAGCATGCACCTGAGTTTTATCACCAGCCTGGCAAACCAGGGGGACTTTCCTCCCGATTATTCCCTGCTGCCGGGAACCCGGCTCTCCTACCCCTTTTTGTCCGACAGCATCTCCGCCAGTTTGTATCTGCTGGGCGCTCCCCTGTGGTTTGCCTATGAGCTGCCCATGTGGGTGGCCGGGGCCCAGGTGCTCTTTGGGCTGTACGCTTTTTTCTCCGTTCTGACAGACAGCCGGGGCCAGGCGGCCTTGAGCTGGGTCTTTTTTGCCTTTACGGGGGGGCTTGGTTTTCTCTACTTTGTGGGGGGCGGTGTGGAAAACTTCACTCGGATCTTCACCGCTTTTTACGAAACACCCACCAACCTGATTGGGGAAAACATCCGCTGGGTCAATGTGCTGGTGGACATGATGCTTCCCCAGCGGGCCACCTTGTTTGGCTGGGCGGTGCTGTTCCCGGCCCTGTACCTGCTGTACCGGGCGGTGTATGGAGGCCAGGGGCGCTGCTTTCTCTGGGTGGGCGGTATGGCCGGGGCCCTGCCCATGATCCACACCCACTCTTTTTTGGCCCTGGGCGTCCTGTGCGGCGGGTGGCTGGGTGCCTCTCTGCTGGCCCGCCTCTCCTGGGAGCGGCGGGCCGCTCAGGTGGGGAAAGGGCTCTTGCTGGGGACGGTGGCCGCTCTGGCCTTGGGAAAGGAACTGGCCCGAGGCCGGGAGGATTCCCCCCTGTTTTTGTACCTGGCCCTGGGGGCGTTGGCCCTGTTTGTGGGGCTGGTGGTCCTGCTGGCGGGAACGCTCCTCCGCCGGGGAGAGGGGCGCGTCCTGCTTCCCTGGGGGGTGCTGTTGGGGGTGACCTTGGTTCTGGCTCTGCCCCAACTGTTTGTCTGGACGTTTCAGCAGGCGGCGGCAGGCAGCTTTGTCCGGGGGCACCTGGGCTGGGTCCTGGGAGACGACAGCTATCTGGGCTTCTACTTGAAAAACCTGGGCCTTGTGGGACTTTTGGCCCTGGGCGGGCTGCTGCTGTCCAAGGGCGGGGCCTTTCTCCGGCTGGCGCCCGGCCTGCTTCTGTGGCTTTTAGCGGAACTGGTGCTGTTTCAGCCCAACGAATACGACAACAACAAGCTGCTGTATCCTGCCTTTGCCTTTTTGTGCTGCGGGGCTGCCCGGTGTGCTGCAGAGATCTTGGGGGCCCTGCGAAACCGGAAAGCCCGGGCGGGGGCAGCGGCGGGCCTGGTGGCTTTGAGCACTTGCTCGGCGGTGCTGACCATGGGGCGGGAGGCTGTGGCCCGGTACGAGCTCTTTGGCACCGGGGCGGTGGAGCTGGCCCAGTGGGTGGAGGAGAACACAGAGCCGGAGGCGGTGATTCTCACAGATACCCGGCACAACAACGAGATTGCCTCCCTAGCGGGGCGGAATCTTGTGTGCGGCTCTCCCTCCTACCTGTATTACCACGGGCTGGACTACGTCTGGCAGCAGGCGGCTGCCTACGCTCTGTACACCTACCCCCGCCGCAGCCGGGAGCTCATCGAGACATTGGACGTGTCCTATATTTTGGTCAGCGACTTTGAAAGAAGCGCCTATTCCGTGGATCAAGAGGCGTTGGACGATCTCTATCCCCGGGTGTATGACGACGGCAACCGGGTGCTCTACCAGGTGGTGGAGGACGCGTCTTACAGCGCTGTGGGGGAGATTCCCTGGAACAACCCTTGGGAAGCATACCGAGGGCGCTAGGCCCTCCTAGAAGTGGGGCAGAAGGAGGAACGAGTATGAGCCAACAAGAAAACAAGAAGCCCGGGTGGGGAGGACGCCTTTCCGACCCGGGCGCGCTGCGGGAGCTTTTGGGACGTCACGGGTTTCATTTCTCCAAATCTCTGGGGCAGAATTTTCTGATCAATCCCAGCGTGTGTCCCCGCATGGCCGAGGCCTGCGGCGCCCAGGAGTGCGCCGGCGTGCTGGAGGTGGGGCCTGGGGTGGGCGTGCTCACCTGGGAACTGTCCCAGGTGGCCAAAAAAGTGTGCGCTGTGGAGCTGGACACCCGGCTGTTTCCGGTGCTGGAGGAGACCTTGGCCGGGTGTGACAATGTGAAAGTGATCCGCGGGGACGTGATGAAGCTGGACCTGTCCCGGCTTGTGCAGGAGGAGTTTGGGGGCGGGCCTATTTGTGTGTGCGCCAACTTGCCCTATTACATCACCTCCCCGGTGCTTCTCCGCCTGCTGGAGGAGGAACTCCCCCTGCGGGCCATTACGGTCATGGTCCAGAAGGAGGCGGCCGCCCGGCTGTGCGCGGCGCCCGGCACCCGGGAGTGCGGGGCGGTGAGCGTGGCGGTTCACTACCGCAGCGTGCCCCGGGTGCTGTTCCCGGTGAGCCGGGGCAGCTTCCTGCCGCCGCCCAAGGTAGATTCCGCTGTGATCCGTCTGGATCTGCGGGAGGAGCCACCGGTGGAGGTGGCCGACGAGGCCTGGTTTTTCCGGGTGGCTCGAGGCGCCTTTGCCCAGCGGCGGAAGACTGCAGCCAACTCCCTCTCCTCGGCCTTGGGGATTCCCAAGCCCCAGGTGGAGGCCGCCTTGGCCGCCGTGGGAGCGGCGGGGGCGCGGGCGGAGCGGCTGACGCTGGAACAGCTGGCAGCGCTTTCCAACCGGCTGCTGGAAGCAGTTGCAAGTCCGTAAAAAATCGGGTACAATAGAAAAACGTAGAATGTGGAAAGGGGAGGATTCTCTTGACGGATGTGGAACGGCGGATGTTCCGGCTGCTTCTGTTTGCCGATGGGGTTGCCATCGCCATCAGCATGGTGGCAGGGCCCTTGCAGCACACTTCCATGGCCATTGGCGCCGCCGTAAGCGCTGGGCTGATCTCCCTGTGTTTAGTGGCTTACGGCCTGTATTTCTGGCCGTGGAAGAGGTGAGTTCTATGGCTGGCGTGCTGCGTGTGGCCCGGGAGGAGGACGCCCCCGGGCTGCTGGGAATTTACGCGCCCTATGTGGAGCAGACGGTGGTGTCCTTTGAGTACACAGCGCCCACCGTGGAGGAATTTGCCCGGCGGATTCGAGAGACCCTGGCCCGGCATCCCTACCTGGTGTGGGAAGAGGAGGGGCGGCCCCTGGGCTATGCCTATGCCCACCCCTATGCGGCCCGGCCGGCGTACCAATGGTCTGCAGAGCTGACGGTCTACTTGCGCCAGGACGCCCGGGGCAAGGGCTTGGGATCCCGGCTGTACGGGGCCCTGTTTGATGTGCTGCGGCTGCAGGGTGTGCGCACGGTGTACGGCTGCGTCACGGCGGAAAATCAGGCCAGTGTGGCCATGCATCATGCCCTGGGGTTTCAGGAAGCGGGGCGGTTCCACCAGGTGGGCTTTAAGCAGGGCCGCTGGCTGGACGTGCTCTGGCTGGAGCGGGAGATCGCCCCCCATCGGGAGTCCCCCCAGCCCTTGGTGCCTTTCCCCCAGCTAGACCGGGCTCAAGTGGACCGGGTGCTGCGCGCCTGGGAAGAGGGGGCAAAGGGAAAGGGCCCTCTGGAAGACGAAAATCCCCTACCGGAGATGCCATAGAGAGCGAAAAGAGGAGGGCTGCAAGCTGCAGCCCTCCTCTCAGCTTGTCGAAAAAGTCCCATGAGAGGGCAGCCGGCCGCAGAAGCGGGGCCTTCGGCCCCTGTCTGCTGGCTTTTTTGTCGCTGAACGCCCTTTAAGACCGTGGGGCGCTGGTCTCGCCTG
>CAJFEW010000021.1:0-5904 GCA_904374805.1 uncultured Neglectibacter sp. | reverse complement strand
TGCAAACTTTTTGAAAAAAGGCTGTTACGTCCCGGTGGGACGTTGCCCAACAGCCGACCGAGCCGGCAGGCGAGAAGATCAAAAACTTTTACGTTTGCTCTCTTTTGCTTTTTCGACAGTCCCAGAGGAGGGCTGCAAGCTGCAGCCCTCCTCTTTTTCCCCAGTTGTTGTAGCAAAAAATCCCCAGCGCGGGCGCCGGGGATGGAAAACCCGCCTGGGAGACAGGTGGGGTGAAAGCAGAAGAAGCCTCCGGCTTGGGAACAGAGAGTGTGTGTACCTCTCGAGCCGCCAAGAACGGAAGCTTCTTTTTTGCTATTTTTGTAAGGTGTGCGTCAGCGCCGGTTGTCCAAAGGCTTTGCCACTACTTTTTTCTGTTTCTTCTTCTTTTCCGGCTTGATCTTTTTGCCCCGGAGCTTGCGGGTGTATTTTACGCACTTTTTCAGCTCGTCCCCCAACTGCTCCTGCACCGTTTCAAAAGCGCTGTCGCTCAAGCCGTTGAGGAAGGCTGCGGTCACAATGGAGCGCAGGTCCATGTCTCCGTCCCGGTACATGTCGTCCAGCAAAGAGCACAGCTTTTTCATGGTGTCCCCGTGGGGCTTTTTTGCCGCCAGCTCCTCGCACAAAGGCAGCACCTTTTCTTTCACAAAGGTCACATAGCGCACCTGGCCGTAGACGATCTTTTCCTCGTTGAGGGCCTCTTTCACCTGGGGAAACAGGTTGGCCAGCCGGTTCATGAAGAACAGGGGGTCCACCACCCGCTCGTCGTCCTTGCCCCGGTGGCGCTTCTGCTGGACCATGGCCACCCGTTTGGGCCCCTGCACCACTTCCAGAAAGTCGCTGAGAATGCTCTCTGCGTCTGCCCGGGTGCCCTCCGCTTCGTCGTACAGCCACAGGGAAAGGCCCCGCCACTCTCCCGGCGTGCCGTCCTCTTCCAAGGAGGTGGAGCGCAGCTGAAAGCGCTGGTGCTTTTCGTCGTACAGCAGGCTGTAGGCCACCTCTTCCGTGGCAAACATCACCGCTTTCCCCGCGGGATCTTCCAGAGGCTGCGCCGGGCCGAAGCCCTGTTTAGCCAGCTCTTCCTGCAGGCCTTCCTGTATACATGCAAAGGCGTTAAACTCCAAAATGCCATCACTCCAAAGTATTGTGTTTCCCCTTCAGTATACCATGGAGCCCGGGAAAAGTCTATCTTTTTTTCCTTCCGCCTGGAGAAACCGGGGAAAAGAGTTGCGAAATCCCCGCGGGCATAGTATAATAAAAAACCGAACGCAATTTTTTGAGCAGAACCTTTTGTCTGCTTATCTCAATAGTAGAGTAATGGGGTGTAATCGCGATGAACGAGACAAAGAGCAAGCTGAGCATAGCGGTGATCTTTGGCGGGGTGTCCTCCGAGCACGAGGTTTCCCGGATGTCGGCCACGTCCATTTTGGAGAACCTTTCCCCCGACAAGTACGACGTGCACATGGTGGGCATCACCAAAGAGGGAAAATGGCTTCTCTACACAGGAGAGGTGAAGGACATTGTCACCGGCGCCTGGGAGCAGGGACCGGTCACCCCGGCCTTTCTCTCCCCGGACCCTTCGGTCCACGGGCTGGTGCTGCTGCGAGAGGGAAAAGGGGAAATTCTCCCCTTGGATGTGATCTTCCCGGCACTGCACGGCAAAAACGGGGAGGACGGCACCATCCAGGGGCTGTTCCAGTTGTCCGGCATCCCCTATGTGGGCTGCGATACGGAATCCTCCGCCATCTGCATGGACAAGGCGGTGACCCACACCCTGCTGTCCAACACAGATATTGAACAGGCCCACTACCTGTGGTTTTATGCGGACCGGTTCGACGTGGCGCCGGACACCATCAAAAACAAGATCCAGGCCCGGCTGAACTTCCCTGTGTTTGTAAAGCCCGCCAACGCCGGCTCCTCCGTGGGCGTCAGCAAGGTGGAACGTCCGGAGGATCTGGACGAGGCCATTCGCAAGGCAGCCCGCGAGGACGGGAAAATCGTTGTGGAAGAGGGCATCTGCGGCCAGGAGGTAGAGGTGGCCGTGTTGGGCAATCGGGACGCCCAGGCCTCCCTGGTGGGAGAGATCGGCGCCTCCGCCCAGTTCTACGATTACGACGACAAGTATATAAACGGCACCAGCCAGCTGTACATTCCCGCCCGGATTCCGGAGGAGGTCTCGGAGAAAATCCGGCAGACCGCCGTGCGGGCCTACCGTTTGCTGGGCTGTTCCGGTTTGGCTCGGGTGGACTTTTTTGTCACCGCGGGAGACCACCGGGTCATTTTAAACGAGATCAATACGCTGCCCGGTTTTACCTCCATCAGCATGTACCCCAAGCTGTGGATGGAGCGGGGCATGACCTACAGCCAGCTGCTGGACCAGCTGGTGGAGCTGGCTTTCGCCAAAGCGGTCCAGTGACAGACCGGCTTGGGAAAGGAGGAGAGACAGCATGGATGCACGTCCCATTGGAGTGTTCGACTCAGGGCTGGGCGGCCTGACCGCCGTCAAACAGCTGGAACAGGTGCTGCCCGGGGAAAGCATTGTGTACTTTGGGGACACGGGCCGGGTGCCCTACGGTTCCCGGGGCAGGGAACTGGTGCGGCGCTATGCCCGGCAGGATATGGAGTTCCTTCTCTCTCAAAACGTGAAGGCGGTGCTGGCGGCCTGCGGCACCGTCAGCTCGGTGGCCCGGGACATTGGAGAGGCCCTGCCGGTGCCCTACTTGGATGTGATCTGGCCCTGCGCCCAAGCGGCGGCTGCGGCCACCAAAACCGGCCGGATCGGGGTGATTGGCACGGCGGCCACCATCCACAGCGATTCCTACCGCAGCGCTTTGCTGGGCATCAACCACAAGCTGCAGGTGTTTCCCCAGGCCTGTCCCCTGTTTGTTTCGTTGGTGGAGAGCGGGTTTGTGGCCCCGCAGGACGAGGTGACCCGGCTGGTGGCGGAGCGGTACTTGGCGCCGGTGCGGGCCGCAGAGGTGGACACCTTGATTCTGGGCTGCACCCACTATCCGATTATCAGCGCCACCATCGGTTCCGTCATGGGCCGGGGCGTCACCTTGATCGACAGCGGCCGGGAGGCGGCGCTGGCTTTGGCCAAGACCTTGCGGGAGCGGGATCTGCTCTGCCCGGAAGGGGTTCCCCGCCAAGCCCGGTACTATGTCACCGATACACCGGAGAACTTTTTGAATGTGGCCGAGCTGTTTTTGGGCCACAGCGTAGAAGGCCGCACCCAGCGCATTGAGATTGAAAGCTACGGGAACTGAACCCGGAAAGGGGGTTGGACATGCTGCGAGAAGATTATGACATCAATATTGTGGGCAGGCAGGTGTATGAGGGAGAGACCGGGGAGGTCACGCTGAACACCACCGGCACCTACACCCAGCGGGGGGGCGCCCGCTTTATCGCCTACAAGGAGTACGACCAGGAGAACCCAAAGGTTTCCACCACTTCCGTGCTGAAGATCGAGCCGGGGAAGGTGACCATGATGCGCTCCGGCACGGCCACCCGGCTGATTTTGGAGGAGGGCAAACGCCACCTGTGCCTGTACGACACCGGCTACGGCACCTTCTCTGTGGGGGTGTTTACCAGCGACTTGACCTGTTCCTTGGGGGAGCGGGGCGGCCGGGTGGACATCCAATACACGTTGGATATCGACTCCAACTTATCCAGCAGCAACGAAATCACCGTGGAAGTCCGGCAGAGGAACCACCGTCCTCAGGGGCGGACGGCCCTGTAAGGAATGGGAACCTGCGGGGCAAGGCCCTCTGGCCGCCCTGTCAAAAAGCCGAACCCTGTCCGCCGCTTGTCTACCCTATGTCACCACACAATGGAGGTATATCGTATGTCGCAATTAGTCACCACCGCCACCGCCCAGCTGCGGTCGGCTTTGGAGCAAGCCATGAACCGGGCCATGGAGCGGGGCCAGCTGCCCCAGGCCCCCTTGCCGGATTTTGTCCTGGAGGTGCCCGCCGACCGGTCCCACGGGGACTGGGCCAGCAACGCGGCCATGGTGGGGGCCCGTTCCTTCCGCATGGCCCCTGTGAAAATCGCCCAGGCGATTCAGGAGAATTTGGACCTGTCCGGCACCTATTTCCAAACCTGTGAAATTGCCGGTCCGGGCTTTTTGAACTTTACTTACGATCCCCGCTTTTACGGGGAGGTGCTCCAGGACATTCAGCGCCTGGGTCAGGAGTACGGCCGTTCCGACTACGGCCAGGGCAAGCGGGTGCTGGTGGAGTTTGTCTCCGCCAACCCCACCGGGCCCATGCACATCGGCAACGCCCGGGGCGGCGTGCTGGGAGACGCTTTGGCCTCTGTGCTGGATGCGGCAGGCTACACCGTAGAGCGTGAATTTTACATCAACGACGCAGGCAACCAGGTGAACAAGTTTGGGGTTTCCTTGGAGGCCCGGTACCTGCAGCTCTACAAAGGGGAAGAGGCTGTGCCTTTCCCGGAGGACGGCTACAAAGGGGAGGATATTATCGCCCATGCCAAGGCCTTCGCGGAGCTGTATGGGGACAAGTATGTGGACGCTCCGGAGCAGGAGCGGCGCCAGGCCCTGGTGGATTACGCCCTGCCCAAAAACATCCAAGGCCTCCACGACGACCTGGCCCGTTACCGGGTGGAGTACGACAACTGGTTTAAGGAATCCACCCTCCACGAAAACGGGGCTGTGAACCGGGTGGTGGAGCTTCTGAAAGAAAAGGGCGCCACCTACGAAAAGGAAGGAGCCCTGTGGTTCCACGGAGAGGCCTACGGCAGCGAGGACTTTGTGCTGGTGCGTGGAAACGGGGTCCCCACTTATGTGGTGCCGGATATCGCCTATCACTACGGCAAGCTGGTGACCCGTGGGTTCGACCTGGCCATTGACGTGTTGGGCGCCGACCACCACGGCTATGTGCCCCGGCTGAAGGCAGCCCTCACCGCCCTGGGGGTGGATGCGGACAAGCTCCAGGTGGTGCTTATGCAGATGGTGCGCCTGGTGCGGGACGGAGAGATCGTCAAGGCCTCCAAGCGCAGCGGCAAGGCCATCACTTTGGTGACTCTGCTGGACGAGGTGCCTGTGGACGCGGCCCGGTTCCTGTTTAACTCCTACGAGGCCAACACCCGCATCGACTTCGACCTGGATCTGGCAGTGCAGCAGGACAGTCAGAATCCGGTGTACTATGTGCAGTACGCTCACGCTCGTATCTGCTCCATTCTCAAAAACCTGGCCGCCGACGGCATCCAACCGCGGGCCTGCACGGCTCAGGAGCTGGCGCTGCTGACCGCTCCCGAAGAGCTGGAGTTGATCCGCCATCTGTCCAGTTATACTGAGGAGGTACAGGCTGCTGCCAAGGGCATGGATCCCTCTAAGATCACCCGGTACGTGATGAACCTGTCCACCTTGTTCCACAAGTTCTACAACGCCTGCCGGGTCAAGGGAAGCGACGAGGCGCTGCAGGCAGCCCGTCTGTGCCTGTGCACCGCCACCCGCACCGTGCTGGAAAACGGCCTGGCCCTGTTTAAGGTGACAGCGCCGGAGAGCATGTAAACAGAAAAGGCGGAAGTTTTCTATCCTGCCTACAAACGGAAAAGAGAAAGGGTTGCCTGGGGGAAAGGCAACCCTTTTTGTATTTCGAACCCCACGCGCCAGGCGAGGGGCGCCAAAGACAACTACCATTGATGAGGAAGAAAAACTCCTTTTGTTGTAGGATAGGCTTGCGGTCTGGCAACTGCAAGGGACAACAAAAGGAGGACATCAAAAATGATTGAAGTCAAACAAAGTCTAGCACACACCACAGGAAATTACAAATACTATATTGTCTTACCGATAGTAATCTCAATCACACAGGGATTTACCTCTATTCTAAAGGCAAAATCATGATTCATTTGACCTTTGACTACAAAACCGATGAAAAATGC
>CAJFEW010000020.1:27276-31586 GCA_904374805.1 uncultured Neglectibacter sp. | reverse complement strand
TCATTTTTGGCAAGTAAACCTGGTGGACCCAAAGGGATTCGAACCCTCGACCTCTCGGATGCGAACCGAACGCTCTCCCAGCTGAGCTATGGGCCCAGAGAAGCTGTTTTCTTCCAAAACAGCTTCTATATTTTAGCACAACCCGAGACGGTTGTAAAGCGTTTTTACGAGTTTTTCCCCTTCTGATTTTGAAACAGCTCGATGTGCAGCCACTTGCCCCGGTACAGGCGAACCATAAAAACAATGCCCCGCACACAGAGCTCGGCCGCCATGGCCAGCCACACGCCTAGCAAGCCCAGCTGCCCTGCCAAAAGCAAGGAGAGGGTAATGCGCACGCCCCACATGGTGGCCAAACTGATCAGGAAGGGACCACGGGAATCGCCGGCGCCCCGCAGAGCGCCCGAAGCCACAATGGAAGCGCCAAAGAGGGGCTCCGCAAAGGCCACGATCCGCAGCACCTGGCTGCCCAGGTCGATCACTTCCGGGTCGGTGGAGAAGATCTGAATCAGCTGCGGCGCAAAGAAAAACAGCACCGCGCCGCCCACTGTCATAATGGCCACGCCCATCCAGCTAACCATGCGGGCAAACCGCTGGGCCAAATCCTTCCTGCCTGCGCCAATGGCCTGCCCCACCAACGTGGTGCCCGCCACCGCCACACCGGAAGCCGGCAGGTAGCTGATGGACTCCGCCGTCACCGCCAAATGGTTGGCTGCCACTGCCACCGTGCCAATTCCCGTGATAACCGCTGTAATGACAATTTGGGCGATGCTCATGGTGGCACGCTCCAAGGCCACAGGCAGCCCCAGCTTCCAGGCAGTCCCCAAGCAGTGCCGGTCAAAGGAATAGCGGTTTTTCAGCCCGATCTGCACCGGGGATTTGCGGCGGAAAATCACCAGCACAAACAGGCAGGCCACAATGGCTGTGGACAGAGCGGAGGCAAAGGCGGCCCCGCCCACACCCCAGCCTGCGCCCCACACCTGGAAGGAGGCGCCGAACAGCTCCACCTGCCGGGGCTGGTAAATAAACAGGGTGTTTAGAACAATGTTCAGCACGTTGATCATCAAGTTGAGGATCATGGGCGTTTTGGTGTCCCCAGAGCAGCGGATGATGGCGCTGAACATGTTGGACCCCAGGGTAAAGGGCATGGCACAGGCCATTATGCGGAAATACAGGGACGCGTCCGGACGGATGGCCGGATCAGCTCCCAGCATGGCGGGCAGGAAAAAGGAGAGCACAAAGGCAATGGCCCCCAGCAGCACCCCAAACAAGCCCACAAAGCGCAGGGCCTGCCAGGTGACCCGCTTGGCCTCCTCCTGCCGCCCGGCCCCCAAGTGTTGGGCCACCTGTACGGAAAAGCCCACAGCCGCCGCGTTGAAAAGCCCATTAAAAAGCCAGGTGGTGCTGGAGGTCAACCCCACCGCAGCCGTGGCTGAAGAACCCAGGGAGCCCACCATGGCCGTGTCCACATACTGCACCAAGGTGAGCATGATCTGCTCCACAATGGCCGGCCAGGCCAAAAAGAGCACAGACGCCAGCGTCCCTCCCAAATGGGGCATGTCCGGGGACGCCAGCATGGCGGAAATACGGTCCTTCCCTTTCATAGCTGGTAGTCTATGCAGGCCCGGCCGTCCGGCTCCCGCAGCTCCTTGACAAAGGCTCCAAAGGCCACGTGGGCCGGGTGATTCTGGTATTGCTCCAGCTCCTCCATGCTGCGGAACTGGGAGACCAAAATGTAGTCGTAATTGCTGGGAGCAGAGCCCTCTGTGCCCAGGTAAACTTCCATCTGCTGAATCTGGGGGATCTGGTCCTTCAGGGCCAGCATCCGGGCTTTGGCCTCCTGCAGGTTTTCCGCCTTGGTTTTGCCCTGGGCCTCCTCCAGAAACTTGAACATGACAATGTGTTGAATCATACGAGCAGCCTTCCTTCCACAAACGATTTTACTCCCTTTAATCATAGTCTATTTTCTGGAAAAAAACAAGGCCCCGGCAAAGCCGGGGCGAAGTTTTCCCACAGGCGCCCGCCTCTTCCCTCAAGGGGTCGTGGCGCCGCCGCAGAGTGGGCGGGGCCAAGAGACTGCCGGAAGCGGCCTCAGGCCTCTCCTTGGAAAAACCGTTCGTTGGAAAGGAACGCAGGATCGTCCGGTTTAAAAGTGCCGGCCATCTGGTTGTACCGGCGAGCCAGCTCCCGATTACCCAGGCGGTAGTGACAGACGCACAGCTGCATACAGGGAATATACCCGTAGCAGTCCGGAGCCACAAAGGCGCCGGCCCGGTCCTCCCGGGGACGGGAGAGGGCGGTTTCATACCAGAACAGGGCGGCCGGATACTCCTCCCGGTCCAGGAAAAACTGCCCCAGGTCGCAGCAAAGCTCCGCCTGAGGCGGGCCATAGGCCAAAGCCCTTGTCAAAGCGGCAAAGGCGGCCTCCTCCTGCCCCAGCCGTTTGCGGCACTGGGCCAGATCCCGGCAGGCCTGCCGCTTGTTTTCCACCCAGCCCTCCGGGCGCTCCAAAAAGGCCTCCAGCTGTGCCGCCGCCTCTTGATCCCGCCCGTGGTCAGCCAACTCCCGGGCGTAGTAAAACTGCTCCCGGGGAGAGAACATCTTGCCCTGTGCCAGCAGGTTCTCCAGAATGCGCAGGTTCCGGCCCCCGTCCCCCGGCCGGGTTTTCCGATGGGAGACCGCCGCCCGGTCCCAATAGACCACATTTCCCACCGGGGCAATGGCCTCGTGCACGGCGCCCTGCCACACAAGGCCCGCCAGCCTGCGCACCAGCCGCTCCCGGTAATAGGTGAGCACCGGCCGGCCCTGCTGGTCAAACGCCCCGTGATACGGCAGCATCACCACGTCCGTCTGGGGCGGGAGCGACTCCTTCAGGGTCTGAAACTCCTGCTGGTATTCCGGGTCGATCACGTCGTCCGCATCCAGCCACAGGCAGTACTGGCAGCGGGCCAGCTGGAAGGAATAATTCCGGGCCTGAGAGAAATCGTCGTTCCAGGGAAAGTCAAAGACCCGGTCGGTAAATTCCCGGGCGACTTCCTTGGTGCGGTCCGTGCTGCCTGTGTCCACCACCACAATTTCATCCACCAAGCCGGCGGCGGAGCGCAGACAGCGGGGCAGGGTGTCCTCTTCGTTTTTGACAATCATGCAAAGGCTGATGGAGATCAAGAAATTCCCTCCTCGGTTGGCAATGGTTTCCCCCATGTACGGAGCTGCTGCGTCCCCGCGGCAGCTCCTGCGTGCGCTGCACCGGCAGCGCTGTTTCTGTGTTTACGTGGCGTCGCCCAGCCGGACTACGGTCAAAGAGCTGTTCAGGAAGGGGAAACCCGCCTGGGCAGGCACCGCCGTGAGCGTGGAAGGTGTAGTGGTCACCTGGAAGGGGACCGTAAAGGACAGTGTGGACGCCTCTGCGGAAGAGGCAAAGGTGTGGGTGGCGGAAGCTCCCGGCAGGGAGGTCCCGTTCAACGCCAGGTTTACGGTCAGCATGGCAGGGATGGACGCCCCTGTGATTGTGGAAACGGTGCTGTGGAACGACGCTTGGTAGATGCCGGAATGGTTGATCAGGATATTCTGCGATCCGGGGGTGTGGGACATGGAGTTCCCCACCGTCAACGCAGTGGCGGCAAAGCTTAAAGGCGTGCCGGCAACGGAGGTTTGGGAGGTGTCATCCGTAACAGCCAACACGTCTGAGGAGTCAGGCCCTGTGGGGCCGGTGACGCCGGTCGCCCCGGTGGCTCCCGTAGGGCCGGTGGCACCTGTGGGACCGGTGACGCCCATGGGACCCGTGGGCCCGGTGGGACCCTGCACCCCTTGGGGGCCAGTGGCGCCGGTGGGGCCGGTGGGCCCTGTTGCTCCCGTGCTTCCGGCAGCTCCCGCGGGACCGGCAGCCCCTTGAGGCCCTTGGGGACCTGCAGGGCCCGTGCTGCCCGTAGCGCCTGTGGCGCCAGGCAGGCCTTGAATGCCCTGCACCCCTTGGGGGCCAGTGGGGCCTATGGGTCCCTGGGGACCTTGCAGCCCCGGCACCCCTTGGGGACCGGTGGGGCCGGTGGCCCCGGTCTTTCCCGGAAAGCCCTGGGGCCCCATAGGTCCTTGGGGTCCTTGGGGACCGGGAACGGGACAATAGGTGGGGCAGCAGGGGTCGTGACAGCCGTCGTTGGGCCGGTAAATATTCATAAGCAAATACCCTCTCTTTCATGCCTGTACTTGAAAAGGCGGCAGAGTCGCCCCCATGCCAGACTATGCGGACGAGCCGCCGGGTGTCACAGGGTAGGACACAAAAGAAGGGGAGCTGCCTTTTGGGGCAGCCCCCTCCATCC
>CAJFEW010000020.1:0-27236 GCA_904374805.1 uncultured Neglectibacter sp. | reverse complement strand
CCGGGTGTCACAGGGTAGGACACAAAAGAAGGGGAGCTGCCTTTTGGGGCAGCCCCCTCCATCCTGCCTGTGTTTGGAAAGGCGGCAGAGTCGCCCCCACGCCAGACTGTGCGGACGAGCCTCCGGGTGTCACAAGGACAAACAAAAAAGACTGCCCCCTGGGGGACAGCCTTCCTTTTCTGAAAGGTGCGGTCACTGCATGTCTTCGTATTCTTCCAGGCAAATTCCCTGCTCCCAGATGGCCTGGGCGGCCTCCCGGCCCACGTAGCGGTAGTGCCAAGGCTCGTACCCCACGCCGGTGATATCCGTCTTATCCTTGGGGTAACGGAGAATAAACCCATAGGTGGCGCAGTTTTCCATCAGCCACTGCTGCTCTGGGGTGTTCTCCTGCTCCTCCACCAGCATTTGATAGCCGGCGGATACCAGATCCACCGCCAGGCCAAGCTGGTGCTCGCTGGCGCCGGCAGGTACCACCCAGCGGGAAGCCTCCGTCGCCGCTTCTTTCGGGGAGTATCCCTCCCCCAGAAGACGGTCTATCTTGTTCTGGTGCAAGGTCTCCTGGTCCTCCCAGGTGCGGAAGGAGGAGCACACCACCGGGGAGAGCCCTTGGGCTTCCATGGCGGAGAGCATCTGGGAAAGGGCCTCCGCGGCCCGGGCGTCAAACCGGCCCCCCGGAATGTCCGCCAGCTCCACGGTAAAGTCCCGGGGCAGGGGATGGTCCTGGTTCACCAGGCGCAGATACCAAGGAGTTTCCGCCGGCGTCGGGCTGGGAGTGGGAGAAGGCTCCCGCTCTACGGAAATTCCCGGCGCGGCTGTGGCCTCTGTCGCCGAGGAGACAGGGGCGGAAGAGGAGGAAGAGGGCGTTGCATCTGGACGCCCCTGGGCATTGGCGGGCGGAACAAGGTGGGGAAACAGGCCCAGCAGAAAAAGGACGCAGGCCGCCCCCGGCAGAACGGCCAGCAGCCAGCGGCGGCTCTTTTCCCGGCTGCGCCTGGGGGAATGTTGTGGTTCCATAGAGAAGTTCTCCTTTCCGTGGGTTTGTCTAACAGACGAAAGAAGTCGAGGATTTCTTACAGTTTGTTTGCCTTTGTGTGCAGCCGGC
Organism: uncultured Neglectibacter sp.; assembly: GCA_904374805.1. Lineage (GTDB taxonomy): Bacteria > Bacillota > Clostridia > Oscillospirales > Acutalibacteraceae > Acutalibacter > Acutalibacter pullicola. The sequence continues at coordinate 26,134 of CAJFEW010000020.1, read as the reverse complement.
AAAGAATTCCTCCCAACCAGTATTTCCAGCTTTTCTCTGGATTACTCCTCATAACGGGTGATGCAGGTCATCTCATAGCTGTACCCGGCCAGCTGGTCCCAGCTGAGAAACCGGTCCCAGCTGATGCGGCAGTGCTCGTAATCGATGTTGCACTCCACCACGGTGATGCCGTCCGTTCCCACCGAGAGAACCACCATGGAGTGTTCCGTATACTCCAGGCGAATGTTGTCCCCTACCCGCAGCTGGGTGTAATCGGTAAAGGTGGAAACCGGCGCCTCCTCCCCAAACACCAGATCGCTGAGCAAGGCCGCAAACCCCAGACACTGCTCCATGGGGACATATTGGGGAAAGAGCTCCTGCAGGCCTCCGGTGTAGGTGTTGCAGAAGGCGTCCCAGTACACATCGTGCTCACAGGGGGTGTCCGTCACCGTGAACTCGTCCCAAACCTCTACCCCCGCATGGTTCCAGTAGGCCCCGTCGGGAAACGTGTCCCGCAGGCTCTCCAACTTGGCAGCGGCCTCCTCCTCTGTGAGAGAGGCCTCCTCCGGGGCGTAATAGGAGATCGCATAGTCCGCGGCAACTTCAGAGGACGCTGCCCAGCTTTCCTCCGAAAGGCTGGAACTGCTGCCGGCGGGAGCCTCCTCTTGGGAGGCCGCGGAGGCATTCTCCCCCTCCCCTGCTTCGGACAGGGAGCTTTCCGCTTCCGAAGAGGCTGCAGGCGCCTCCGGCTCCGGGACCGCCCTCTCCTGGGCCGGCGCGTCCTGGATGGCAGAGGCCATGGCTGACTCCTCCTGACTCTCCGAAAGGGAGGAAAGGGCCTGGTCCTGGGCCGGCGTCTGCCAAACCATGGCCCAGACCAACAGCAGCACCAGGGCGCAGCAAGCCCCCAGCAGGGCAGCCTGCAGCAGGGGCGGCTTATTTCCCCGCTGAAAACGGCGCCACTCCCGGGCCGTGCGGGCCCGGGTGCTGGTGACGGAAGAGTGGGTGCGCTGTTTCACATACATTCCCCCTTGGAAAAAATGTAGCCGGGCAAAAGGGGCAAGTCCCAGCCGGCGGACAGGCAAGGCCATCACGGCCTGTCCTTTCCTATCCCATTAGACGAGAAATTCCCGCCTTTGGTGACTGTGTTTGAAAAAAAGCGGCCTTCAGCACCGGGTGGTCATAATGTCCAAAATCTCCCGGTCGGTCTCCCGCATGCCCTGGGTGGCCAACAGGCCAATGTTGCGGATGGTCTCCTCCACGCCCTTGGTGATGATCCCATCCCCGCCCCGGAACTGCTGGCCGTGCTGGTACATGGTAAAGCCCAAGATCCCCGCGTCCACGGCCGAGGCAATCTTGGCGGCGCAGGAGGCCTTGGCCCCGTCGCACACAATGCCCGAGTCCACCGCCAGAGCGTTGACAATGGTGTGGGACACATCCTTGAGCAAAGCCTGGGGATCCTTGTGCCGGCCGTAGAGCCAGGCGATGCCCGCCCCGCTGCCGCAGCCGGCGCTGACGGCCCCGCAGTAGGCGGAAAGCCGGCCGATTTCCGCCTTCAAATGGATGGTGACCAGGTCGCTGACCAGCACCGCCCGGAGCATTGTCTCCCGGTCCACCCCCAGCTCTTTGGCGAACTCCACCACCGGCAGGCTGGCGGTGAGCCCCTGGTTGCCGCTGCCGGAGACAATCACCACCGGCAGGCCGCAGCCGTTCATTCGGGCATCCGAGCCTGCGGCGGCCATGGCCTTGGCCCGGATCTTCACATCGTCCCCATAGGCGGCCAGCAGCACGCTGCCAATGTTGGCGCCGTAGTCCCCCCGCAGGCCCTCTTCCGCAATGGCGGTGTTGTACCGCACCTGCCGGCCGAGGGTTTCCTCCACGTCGGAGAGGCGGCATTCCCGGGCAAACTCCAGAATTCCCTCCACCGACAGCACGGATTTGTCCGTCAGGCCCTCCTCCGCGGCGGCTTGGGCCTCCACCTCTTTTAGGACCCGGCCGTTTTTCTCAATCCGCACAATGTTGGTGTGGTAGTTGACAATCCGCACCAAAGCGGATTCCTCCCCCGCCCAGGCCCGGATGGTGATGTCAAAAATAAACGGGGAAGTTGCCAGCTTCACGGCGATGGGCGTTTCCTCCAGGTATTGGCGGATGGCGGACTGCTCCGCCTCCTCTATTTGGGAGAGCACCTCCAGCTCCAGGGCGGGGTTTCCCGCGGCCATGCCGGCGGCGGCAGCGGCGGGGATACCCCGCAGGCCCCCGGTGTTGGGCACAAATACGCTCTTCACGTTTTTGATGATGTTCCCGCTGGCCTCCACCTCCATGCGCTCGGCCAATGCCCCCAGGGTCTGGCGGGCCACGGCGGCGGCGTAGGCAATGGCAATGGGCTCGGTGCAGCCCATGGCGGGCACCAGCTCCTCCTTGAGAATGTTGACATAGTCCTGGTATAAGATAGCGTCCATGGAACGTTCCCCCTTTTTCAAGTTTCTTCCAACAGCTTCAGAATGCCGGATACCGTTTGTACCGAGGCCATGCCGGGCGGGCATTCCTCCGCCCCAGGCTTGGCGGTGATGAGCACCGGCTGTATCCCCGCAGCCTGGGCGCCCTGCAGGTTCTTCACCCCGTCGTCCACAAAGACGCACGCCTCCGGAGCCAGGCCCATTTTTCCCAGGGCGTCCTGGTACATCCGGCGGTCCGGCTTAAAGCAGCCTACCTCAAAGCTGAAGGTGAAACAGTCAAAGTAGGAAAGCAGGCCAAACTCCTCCATAACAGGCCGGATGGAGGGCCAGGTGTCGGAGATGACACCCAAGCGGTATTTCCCCTGCAATCTCTCCAGCGTGCTTTTGGCGTCGGGGAAAACGGCATAATTCTTCCGCTTCTCGTAGACTTTGTCCCAGGCCACCTGTTCCAGATCCCCTTTGGTGAGCTGCAGCTCCGGCAAAGCTTCCGCCAGCAGAGAGTAATAGTGAAGAAACTGCCCATATTCCTCTTCCATTGTGTGCAGGCGGTGATTTTGATTCAGATAGCCCTGGGCTTCTGAAAGGGCCGCCTCCACCCGCTGGGCAGGCAGCTCCGCCATTTTTTCCAAAGGAAAATACTGCCGCGCCAGGGAGGAAAACATCCAATCCCCGGTGACAGGCGTGAGCAGGGTCCAGCCCAAATCAAAAAAGATTCCTTGGACAGGTTTCGACAAATGTGGCACAGAACATCCCTCTTTTCTGCAAAAATACCGGTTCCATGGTTCATTTTCCCACGGAAACCGGCATTTGTCAATCGACGGACGCTGTGCTTTTTCTGAATTTTTACTGAAATTGGGAGTTGTACAGAGAGGCGTAAAAGCCCTTTTGAGCCATCAAAGTGCTGTGGGTGCCCTGTTCCACAATGTCCCCGTCCCGCACCACCAAAATCCGGTCGGCGTTTTGAATGGTGGAGAGCCGGTGGGCAATGACAAAGCAGGTTTTGTCCTTCATCAGTTCCCGCATGGCCGCCTGAATCTGCATTTCCGTGCGGGTGTCCACGTTAGAGGTGGCCTCGTCCAAAATGAGCATGTTGGCGTCTAGAAGCATGGCCCGGGCAATGGTCAGCAGCTGTTTCTGCCCCTGGGAGATGTTGGTGCCGTTTTCGTCCAGCACCGTGTCGTAGCCCTGGGGAAGGCTTACAATGGTCCGGTGAATATGGGCGGCCTTGGCGGCCTTTTGGACCTCTTCCAAAGTGGCGCCCTTTTTCCCGTAGGCCAGGTTTTCAAAAATGGTGCCTGTAAAGAGCCAGGTGTCCTGGAGCACCATGGCGTAGGAAAGCCGCAGGCTTTTTCGGGTGATCTGCCGGATATTGCGGCCGTCCAAGGTAATGGCCCCGGAATCCGGATCGTAAAAGCGCATGAGCAGATTGATGAGGGTGGTCTTGCCTGCGCCGGTGGGCCCCACAATGGCGGTCAGGCTTCCGGGAGGGGCGGAAAAGCTCAAGTCGTGGATGATGGTTTTGCCGGGGTCATAGCCAAAGTGCACATGCTCCATGGCCACCTCCCCTTCCACCTGACCGATGGCCACAGCGCCGGGAGCGTCGGCAGGCTCGGGCTCCTCGTCGATGAGCCGGAACACCCGCTCCGCAGCGGCACAGGCGGACTGGAGCTCGCTGAGGATATTGGCCACCTCGTTGATGGGGCCGGAAAACTTGCGGGAGTAGAGCACAAAGGAGGACAGGTTGCCAATGGACAGGTGCCCCCACAAAAACAGGATGGCCCCAAAAATGCTCACGAACGCCAGGGATAGGTTGTTGATAAAGTTCACCGAGGGACCGGTCATGCCCCCGTAGTAATCCGCGTTGTAGTAGGCGTCCACCGCAGCCTTGTTCCGCTGGTCGAACCGGGAGACCATGGTGTCCTCCTGGTGGTAGGCCTTGGTGGTTTTCTGGCCGGTGATGATCTCCTCCACAAAGCCGTTCATCTCCCCCAGCTTGACCGAGCGGTCGTGGAACAGAGGCCGGACCTTCTTGGTCATGTACCGGGTGAAGAGGATGGACATGGGTATGGTCACCACAAAAACCAGCACCAACGCAGGAGAGATGACCACCATCATCAGAAAGGAACCCACCACGGTGATCACGCTGGCGGCAATCTGCAGCAGGTCGTTGGACAACGAGGCGTTTACCGTGTCGATGTCGTAGGAGATGCGGCTGACAATATCCCCGGTCTGGTGGCTGTCAAAGTAGCGCACCGGCAGCTGGGTCAGCTGGTCAAACACCTGCTGCCGCATTTGGTAGACAATCTTTTGGCTCAGCTGGATCATCAAAATGGAGAGGATGTAGGAGAGCAGGGAGGACACGGCGTAAAACACCACCATGAGCCCGCAGTAGAAAAACACCGTGGGAAAATCCGCACCTCCCGGGGTGAGGCCGATGGCGTCGATAGCCTCGCCGGAGAGCCAGGGCCCCAGCAGAGCCAGCAGGTTGCTGGAAACGGTCAGCAGCACGGCCCCCAGGGCCATCCATTTGTGGGCGTAAATATAGGTCCAAAGGCGCAGCAGCACCTTTTTCCGGTCCTTTGGTTTTTCCACAGGGCCTCTAGGTCCTCTTGGCATTTAGACCACCTCCTGTTCCGAGAAAGGCAGGGGCGCGGCGGGACAGGGCTCCTCCGGCGGGGCCGACACCCCCATTTGGGATTGGGCGATTTCCTGGTACACCGGGCAGGAGCGGAGCAGCTCCTGGTGGGTGCCGTAGCCCAGCTCTTTGCCCTCCTCCAACACCAGAATGTGGTCTGCATGGAGAATGGAGCTGACCCGCTGGGCAATGAGAATGGTGGTCACCCCTTGGTACTCCTCCCGCAGGGCCCGGCGCAGAGCGGCGTCGGTTTTGTAGTCCAGGGCGGAAGAGGAGTCGTCCAAAATGAGGATCTCCGGGGTGCCCGCCAGAGCCCGCGCCACCAGCACCCGCTGCTTCTGGCCGCCGCTCAAGTTGGTGCCCTTGGCGGTGAGCTTGTGCTGCAGCCCCTCAGGCAGCTGGGAGATAAACTCCCAGGCCTGGGCGCACCGGGCGGCTTTTTCAATCTCCTCCGGGGGCAGGTGGCGGCCAAAGTCGATGTTCTCGTAGATGGTGTCCGCAAAGAGCACGTCGTTTTGAAACACCACCCCAAACTTCCGGTGCAGCTCCTCCAAGGGGATGGAGGTAAGCTTGCGCCCGCCCAAGGTGATCTGCCCCTGGTCCGGGTCATACAGCCGCATGAGCAGCGCCATCAAGGTGGACTTTCCGCAGCCGGTGGCCCCAATGACGCCCAGGGTCTCCCCAGGCTTTAACCGAAAGCTGATGTTTTCCACGCTGGGCTCTGTTTTCCCGTAGGAAAAGGAGACCCGGTCGAAGACCACGTGATAGGGAGAGTCCTCCCTGGGCGCAGGGGAAACCTGCAGGTCCTCGGGAGTTTGCAGCACCTCTTGGATGCGGGAGCCAGAGGCAATCCCCTTAGAGCACATGACAAAAATGCGGGTGATGGCCATCATGGCGTTTAAGATGATGGTAAAGTAACTGAGAAAGGCGATGATGGCCCCTGCCTGGGTGACCGCGGCATTGACCCGGAAAGCGCCCACCACAATCACCAAGGTCAGCCCCACGTTCAGCAGCAGGTTCATCATGGGGTTGGTCAAGGCCATGGTGATGCCGGCCTTTTTCTCCCGGCGGACCACCTCCCCGTTGACAGCGGCAAACCGCTCCTTTTCGTAGTCGGTTTTGGACAGGGCCTTGATCACCCGAATGCCGGAGATGTTCTCCCGCACGGTGCGCACCATGGCGTCCACCCCCTGCTGCAAGCCTACGTACAGGGGAATGCCCCGCTTGGAGACCGCGTACACCAATCCCCCCAAAAAGGGCAGCGTGCACACCAGCACCAAGGTGAGCACCGGGTCCAGCGTCAGGGTGATCAAAATCCCCCCCAGCAGAAGAATGGGCGCCCGCACCCCCATGCGCTGCATCATGCCGATCATCTGGTGCACATTGTAGGTGTCGCTGGTCAAGCGGGACTCCAAGGAGGGAATGGAATACCGGTCGATTTGGGAGCAGGACAAGTAGGAGATTTTTTCAAACAGATCGTGACGCAGGGCCTGGGTGGTGTGCTGGGCCACCCAGGCCGCCATGCGGTTGGCCACAATGTTGGTCACCAGGGCCAAAAGGGCCGCCACAATCATGGCCCCTCCCCACAGGAGAATCAGCCCCAACTCCCGCTGGGGCACCACCTCGTCCACCATGTAGGAAAGAATCCAGGGCAGCAGCAGCTCCATCACCGCCCCAATAAATTTGATGAAGATGCCCAGGCTCATCCGGGGCACATAGGGCCGCAAATAGCGCAGAATCACTTTCATGGCAAACTTCCTTTCACAACTTCTTCCCAAGGCTTTTTCACTTTTTCAGCATACCACAAATTAGTTGAAAATGCAACTACTTTCCCTGGTGCAAACTCCAGAGGAGGCAGCACTTGCAGAAGGACTCTCCGGGCATGGCTTGCTCTGTGACTGGTAAACAGTTGTTTTCGCTTCCCGGTCTATTTCTGCAAGTGGAATATCCCTCGCGGAAATTTCCGCGCCCTTTTGCGGGGTAAGGCACTTTTGCGCCTCTTTTTTATCTGCATGTGCTTCCCAAAAATATCTGCCAAGGCTTTTTATTTACCCCTGGCAGAACCAGGGAGTTATTGCCTGCAGGCAGCAAAAAAGGGCGCGCTGCCCATCCTGACAGCGCGCCTTTGAGAGGGCAAAACCTTGCCCCTCTTTTTCTTAGATAGAAACGGATTCAATTTGCCGGATCCGGCCTTTCTTCAGCTGAAGAAGGAGAACATGACGAACACAGAGGAGAGCAAAGAGGAAACCAGGCTCACCACCGTGATCTGGGTGTTGATGGAGGGGCCGGCGGTGTCCTTGAAGGGGTCGCCCACGGTGTCGCCAATGACGGCTGCCTTGTGGGAGTCGCTGCCCTTGCCGCCCTCAGCGCCTGCCTCAATGTACTTTTTGCAGTTGTCCCACAGGCCGCCCGCGTTGGACATGAACAGGGCCAGCAGCAGGCCGCTGACAATGTTGCCCAGCAGGAAACCGCCAATGGCGCTGGGACCTCCGATAAAGCCCACCACCACAGTGGCGATGATGCTCATCAAACCGGCGGGGATCAGCTCCCGCAGAGAGCCGGAGGTGGCGATATCGATGCACTTGTCGTACTCGGGCTTGACGCCGGGCTTGCCTTCCCGCAGGCCCTTGATGGAGTTAAACTGCCGGTGAATTTCGGCCACCATGCGCTGGGCGTTCTTATCCACACCCAAAATCAGCATGGCGGAGAACACGGCGGGCACCACAGCCCCCACCAGCACGCCGAAGAACACCGTGGGGCTCATAATGTCAAAGCCCGTGAGCAGTTCCCGACCGGCGGCGGCCAGGGCGTCGTTGGCTTCGCTCATAAAGGCGCCCAGCAGGGAGATGACGGTCAGGCCTGCGGCGCTGATGGAGAAGCCCTTGGTCACGGCCTTCACCGTGTTGCCGGCGCTGTCCAGCTCGTCGGCGGTGCGGATGGTCTCTTCCCCAAGGCCGCCCATTTCCGCAAGGCCCCGGGCATTGTCCACAATGGGGCCATAGGCGTCGTTGGAGATGATCATGCCCACAATGGACAGCATGCCCACAGCAGCCATGGAGATGCCGAAGATGGCGTAGCCCTCGCCCATGGGCTCACAGAGCTTGTAGGCAATCAAGGCGGAAATGGCAATGCCCACCATGGCAGGCAGAGCGGAGATAAATCCGTAGGAGATGCCGGAGAGCACCGTAAACGCCGGGCCGGAGGAAGAGGCATGGGCCACTTTCTTCACAATGGGCTTGGAGTCGTCGGTGAAGTAGTCGGTGGTGATGCCGATGATCACGCCCACCAGCAGGCCCACGGCGGCGGCGCCCCAAATGCGCCAGGAGAAGCCGGGGAACAGGGCGGTGGCAATGGCGGTGAGCACCAGGTAGATAGCGGTGGTCACGTAAGTAGAGGAGTTCAAAGCGCTGGTGGGGCCCTTCTTGCCCACCCGAGCGGTGGCAATGCCGATGATGGAGGCGAACAGGCCCAAGATGGCGTAGCAAAACACCATGCTCACATTGTTAAAGCCTGTGCCGGACAGGGACTGGGCAATGACCAGAGCGGAGGCCATAGCCGCCACGTTGGAGTCGAACAGGTCGGCGCCCATGCCGGCCACGTCGCCCACGTTGTCGCCCACGTTGTCGGCGATAACGGCGGGGTTGCGGGGGTCATCCTCGGGGATGCCCAGCTCCACCTTGCCGGTCAAGTCGGCGGACACGTCGGCGGTCTTGGTGAAGATGCCGCCGCCAGCCTTGGCAAACAACGCCAAAGAGCTGGCGCCAAAGGAGAAGCCCAGCAAAATGCTGGAGTCCCCGGTGACCAGCAGCACGGCAGCCACGCCCAGCAGGGAGCAGCCCACCACCAGCAGGCCCATGACGGCGCCGCCCCGGAACCCAATGAGGAACGCAGGCTTAATGCCCTTCTGGGCAGCCTCGGCGGTGCGGCCGTTGGACAAGGTGGCCACCAAAATGCCGATCTTGCCGGCGATGGCGGACAGGGCCGTGCCGCACAGATAGGCAATGGCCATGGAGATGTTGTCCACAATGTTGCCGGTCCAAATGGGGGAAGGCAGCAGCACCAGAATGACAACGGCCGCCACGACGGCAAACTTGGCCAGCACCAGGTACTCCCGGCGCATAAAGGTGTTGGCCCCCTGTTTGATCAGCAGGGACACCTCTTGGATTTTCGCGTTCTCCGTCTTCTGCTTTTTCACCCACAGATACAAGTAGGCGGCAAAAGCGAAGGCGATGGCAACGCACAGGAACGACAGGCCGTAAAACAGGCCCAATTGACTCTCGTTCACAGAAATCACCAAACCCTTCTCAAAAAACTTTGCTATGCTTGAACGGGAGGTGAAGCCCGCTTCCCAGCCTGCCCTGGGGCGCAAAAAAAGCGGCTCCCAAGAGCGGGGAGCCGCTTGCCAGCGTAAAGAGGGAGCCCCTTCCGGCAAGAGGAGCGCCCCTTTTTTCACAGCGCAAACTCGGAATAAATAGGGTTGCTTTTCGCTCCCTATGACAGACTCCACCACTTATTCCACTGTAGAGTATAGACTGGAAAAATGCCATTGTCAATGTCTTTTTCACAATAGAGTTTCTTTTTTTAGTTACCTTTCACAACTTGGAAGCCGCTGTTTTTTCACTCCGCCAACGCCTGGTTCAGCAGGTTCCGCGCCTCTTCCACACTGGACTCCCGGGGCAGCAGCACATACAGCTCTTGGCCGGGCATGGACCAGGTCTCCCGGTAGGCGCTTTCCCCGCCGGCTGTAAAGGTGTCCACCTCCCAATCCCCGGAGAGCTTGGGAGCCAGGGCCAAAATCTGCTCTTCCGGCAGGTTGGTTTCAAACGTGCCCTCCAGCGCCTCCAGCACCTGGGAGAAATTCCACACCAGCGCCGGGGAAGCCGCCTTTTCCACCACGGCGCGGATCACTTCCATCTGGTTTTTGGCCCGTTGGAAGTCCCCTTCCGGAAAGCTCATCCGCTCCCGGGCAAAGGCCAGGGCCTCGATCCCGGTGAGCTGGTTGTAGCCCTCCTCATAAGTGCGGATGTTTTCCACCGTAAACTTCCGGTCCGAATAGACGTTGACCCCGCCTAAAGCATCGATGATCTCCACAAACCCGGTAAAGTTTACCCGCAGGTAATAATCGATGTCCACTTGGTACAGGGTTTCCAAGGCGTCCACCGACGCGGCCACGCCGTAAATCCCTGTGTGGGCCAGCTTGTCCTTCGCGCCGTCCGTCCGGGAGAAGGACACGTAATAGTCCCGGGGCGTGGCCACCAGCAGCACCTCCCGCGCGGGCACATCCACTGCGGCCAAAATGTTCACATCGCTGCGGGACCGGGTGGAAATGTCCCCAAAGGTGTCGCTGCCGCTGAGATACAGCAGAAAGCGGTCCGGGGTGTCTGGGGGGACCTCCATGGGCTCTTCCTCTTCCACAGAGAGCTCTAAGACGCCCAGCTTCCGCATGTCCGTTTGGGTCCACTCATAGCCCCGGGCGTCGCCCACACTCACCTGATAGGCCTCCTCCAGCAGCACGGCGCCGCACGCCCCTTCCCGCAGGGCGTCCACCAAGGCAAACACGGTGGCATACTCTGCGTAGGCCGGCGCTTTTCCCAGGGCTGTTTCCAATGCTGTTTGGGCCGCATTCTCTTCCTGCACCCGGCCGAACACATAGTCCGCCGCGTCGGCAAGCTCCTGGGCGGGATCCTCCTGCAGCACATAGACCCCCACTTCCCGCTTGGGCTCTCTGTCCTCGCCGGCCTGCTGCAGGGTGCGGCGGGCCTGGGTGTACAGGGAGAGAACCACTCCCAAGACCACCAAAATCCCGATTCCCAGCACTCCCCCCACCCAAAGGATCCCTCGTTTGCCCCAGGTTTTCATGGGCGCCGCCTCCTTTCCAAGCTGCTTAGTGTACCCGCTGTTTTACCCCATAGGCGGAGGGCGTCAAAAACGTCAGATCTAGGGAGAGCTTTCCCAGCTGTTCCTCCATGCGCCGCTGCTTTTCACAGGCTTCTGCAGCGTTCACCGGGAGGGCCGCCTCCGGCCGGTAATAGTGGGCCCCCGCCTGCCGGAATCCGTCAAACCCAGCCAACACCGCCTCCCGGACGCCGCAGCGTTCCAGCAGCTTTAAAAACATAAGGCCCGCGTTGTCCGCCACCATAGAGTCCCCGCTCAGGCACCGGTCGTAGTCCACCCACAGGCAGTCACCGGCAAAGGCGCCCAGGTTGGAGGTGAGAAACAGCCGGGTCCCCTCCAAATTCTCCATGTCCCGGCCCAGAATGTCCAGCTTCTTGTGGTTGCTCACAAAGCATGCCTCCACCGAAAACCGAGGGTCGGTGAAGTTCACCGCCGCCACAAAGGGATGTTCCCGGCGGATAAACTCCAGCACTTCCCCCTCCCGGGTGCGCAGGCTGGCCCCCGGGGCCAGCACCAAGGGGGTCCGTCCTTGCAGCAGGGCCTGCAGCTCCCGAACCGCCCGGCTGTCGTCAATGGACCGGCTTTGGAACCGGGCGTACAGCTGCCCGGCCAATTCCCGGTCAAACTCCACCCGGCGCTCCCGAGGGATCATCCGGAGGATTTTTTCAATGTCCTGGGTGGTCAAAGTCTGCTTGTTCAGCAGGTACGCCGCGTAGTTGGGGTGGCAGGCGTGGACCGCCGCAATGTGGTAGGCCACCGAGTAGCCCCACTCATACTCCCGCCGCAGAGAGGCGATGTACTCGTCGTACACGTCCATGACCAAGGCGGCGTCGTACCGAGAGGCAATGTTCCGGTTGATATACCGGGTGATCAGCTCCGTGGGCAGGTTCCCCGCTCCCCGTCCCATGCCATAGACGGAGGCGTCCAGAATCACGTCCCGTTTGGTCTGGAAAGAGGCCATGGTCTGGGCGTTGGAAAAAGCCAGCTGCAGGTTGTTGTGGCCGTGAAATCCCAGGCGGACCCCAGGGTCCATGTTCTCGTCGATCAAGTGAAACTGCCGGGCCACCTGGTTGCGGTACATGCTGCCCAAAGTGTCCACAATATAAAAGGCAAAAGGCCGCAGGCGGTTCACCTGCTCCACCAGCCGCAGCAGCTCCAGGTCCGCATAAAAGGCGGTGCCCACCGGCTGCACAAACACCTGGTACCCTCTCTCCTGAATCTCCCGGGCCCAGCGGAGGGCCCGGTCCGTCTCCTCCCGGTGGAAGGTCAGGCGGATGCCCTCTATATCCCCCTCCCGCCGGTAAGGCAGGCGCTCCGGGGAAAGCTCCTGTTCCCCCATGGCAATCATGGCCACAAACCGGGAGCGCCGGTTTGTCTGGGGCAGCAGCCTGGCAATCTGCCGGGGATCCCCAAACAGGGAGCACCCCTCCCCTCGGGGCTTGCTGGTGAGAAAACCGCACTCCACAATGTCAATGCCCGCTCCGTTGAGCTTTTCCAAAACGGAGCGCATGACCCCTTTTCCAAACTCCCAGTTGTTCACATAGCCCCCGTCCCGCAGGGTACAGTCCAGCACTTGCACCATGGCTCACAGCTCCCCTCTGTCCAATTTTTTCCGCAGCACGCCCCGCACGTATTCCAAATCCTTGGGCGTGTCCACCGAAAGGGTGCCGCCCGCTACGGGGATCATCCGCAGGGGCTTTCCGTGTTCGATAAACCGCAGCTCGTTGATGTCCTCAATGGCCTCCAAGGGGCCTCGGGGCGCCTGGGCAAAAAAGTCCAGGGCCTCCCGGGTGTAGCACAAAACCCCCACATGCTTGTAGAACTGGAAGTTCACGCTTCCCTTGGGGTGGGGGATGGGGCTGCGGGAGAAGAACAGGGCTTTCCCTCCTTGGTCCGCCACCACCTTGATGTTGGTCTCATCCACCGCCTCCACCGGGGAGTGGATGGGCGCCATCAGGTTGGCGGCAAAAAAGCCCTCCAGGGAATCGGGCACCACCCGGTCCACCAGGTCCGGGTCAATCAGAGGCTCGTCCCCGTTGACACAGACAAACAGATCCCCCTCCAAGTCCTGGGCCGCCTGGCGCACCCGCTGGGTGCTGGTGGGGCACTGGGGCGAAGTCATCTTGCAAGGGATCTGGTACTGGGCGCAGGTTTCCCGGACAGCCTCGTGGTCCGTGGCCACCCACACCTCCTGCAGGCGCCGGGCTTTTCTCACCTGGTGATACACCCACCAGATCATGGGCCGGCCCCACAGGTCGGCCAAGGGTTTTCCTTTAAACCGGCTGGAATCGTACCGGGCCGGGATAATACCAATCACACGCATCTTGTTCCTCCTCACATGTTCCCGCTGTACCAGCGGCCTTCGGTTTACGCCGGGGACCGGGGCTCCCTTTTCCACAGCCGGGCCACTGCCCGCAGGGGGGCGGTCACCTTCCAGCTGGTGGAGTTCTCATACACCTGGGCCACCTCCCGGCGGGCCTGCTCCAGGGCCTGGGGGCTGGGCTTTGGAGCGTCCCTCCCCTTTTGGGGGGCGGGCTTTTTCTGATCCCGCAGAGACTTGTACAAGTTCCAGTTTTCCAAAATCCGCTGGGACCACAGCTCCAGCACGGGACCGCTCACCAGCTCAAAGCCCGGAGGCGCCTGACTGGCCCGCTTGCAGCAGTTCTCCCCGTCGTGCAGGTCATAGGCCAGCACGTCGGGCAGGTGCACCGTGATCTCCCCGGCCAGCACCTGCCGGCGGCCGTTGGGTTTCCACCCAAAACGGGTGATGAGGAAATCCCGCAGCCGCTCCCGCAGGGGGAGGTAGCCCCGGTTGTAGATGTGGTCCTCCCCGTAGGAATCCAACAGGGCCCGGATCACATAGTGGCGGGACAGGGCCCCAAAGCACTGGGTGGTCAGCTCCTCCTTGTTTTCCAGGCCGAAGAACACAGGCTCCATCCGCCGGCGTTTCAGCAGCAGGCTGGGACAGGCCTCCGGCGTCAGCACAATGCCGCCCTCCTCCCACAGAGCCAGCAGGGAAAGGTACTCCTCCACATAGGCCCACTGGCCCTGGGCCGCCGCCTCCCGCACCTGGTCGGGCACCTCCTTGCGTGCAAGCCATGCCTCCCCCGGCTCCACCACCCGGGCCAGAGGGAAATGTTCCCCCAGGGTTTCCCGAAGCTTTTGGGGCATCTCCCGCCGGCAGTGAGCCACAATGAGGGTGTCCGGCAGCACCGGCCGGTCCAGATAGTCCAGCACCCGGGCGGTGTCCCGGTCCTTCTTCAGGTAGGGGTTTAAGCGGAAGTCCCCTTCAAACTCCCGGAGCAGGCCGATAAAGTCCGGCAGAAACAGAGGGCGGGATTGGGTCATGTTCCACAGCAGCTGCCGGGCGCAGGCGTACACGGCCTCCTCTTTGTAAGCGGGGTTGCAGGTGGTGAGGAAGTTCCGGAAGGCCTTGATCAAATCCACCATATTCCCGGTTTGGGTGGTGGAAAGGGTGCCCGTCCGCCGGTAGTAGTTGTAGAAGGCCCGGGGCACATAGGCGATGGTAGAAACCCGGGTCACCAAGGCCGGGATCAGGGCAATGTCCTCAAAGAGCATGGGTTCGTAGCGGTTTTCCTCCCAGAGGGAGCGGCGAAACAGCTTGTTGACGCTGTAGGTGATGTTGTTGCCGTGGGCGATGTACCCAGCCAGGTCGATCTCCTCCCGGGGATAGGAGGGCACCACCACTTCCCGCTCCTCGTCCACATACCAGATGCGCACATCGCACAGCACCAGGTCGCAGTCGCCTTCCTTGGCCCGGTTGTAGAGGGTTTCCGCCATGTCTGGCTCGATGGTGTCGTCCGAGTCCAAAAAGAGCAGATACTCCCCTTTGGCCAAGGCCACCCCTGCGTTGCGGGCCATGCCCAGGCCCTGGTTTTCCTGATGGATCACCTGCACGGTCTCCGGATAGTCCCGGGCGTAGCGGTCGCAGATTTCCGGGCAGCGGTCCGGGCTGCCGTCGTCCACCAGGATCACCTCCTTCTCCGCCAAGGTCTGCGCCAAGGCCGAGTCCACCGCCCGCTCCAGATAAGTTTCCACCCCATACACGGGAATGATCAAAGATACCTTAGTTTCCATAGGTTCCTCCCAACACCTGCAACATGCTGCGCAGTTCGTACAAGGTCTTTGGCACAAAGGTGTTTCTGCCGGCAAATTGCCGGCGGTAGGTTTCCAAATACCGGGCTAGGATGTGGTTTTCCTTCCACAAGACCTTTCCCGTGTACAGCTTGTACAGCAGCAGGGTGTTTTCATCCAGCCCCAGGCAGAGCCTGCTGCTTAAAGCCCCGTTGGAGCACACGGTCACCACCGTACATCGGCCCGGAGGCTCGTTGAGCAGGAACAGCTCCCAAGGGGCGGCCAGGTCCAGCTTCCGGGTCAGGCCCCGTTCCTGGGCCAGGTGGTCCTGGTTGCGGGGGTGAGGCTTCACCCCAAAGCGGGAGGCCCCCACCGCCTGCTGGCAAAACTCCATCAGCTCCAGGTCGTTGCCCTGGATGTGTTCCGCCCGGAACGACTGCTCCAGAAAGAGAAACTCCGGCAAAAAAGAGGGCGGCTGGTACGAAAACACAAAGTTCAGCGCCTCCCGCAGCCTGCCGTCTTCCCGGGAGAGCTTGGGCAGGGGCATGTTTCGCAAGCGGTCCCCCCGCATGGCAAGCCTCGGCTCGTAGAGCAAAGCGGCCTCGGTCTTCTCCCGCAGCTTTCCCCCCTCTGGATGACGGTTGACCGCCGCCCGGTCCGGCCGGGCAAAGTCGATTACATAGCTGGAAAACCCGTCCTCCATCCAATAGAAGGGGCAGGGCGCCTGGTAGTACCGGCAGGCCAGCAGCCGGCTGAGCCAGTCGAAGTTGGGGAAAAACACCCGGCTGTAGGAGGAATCCAGCTCCTCCCCCAGGGCCCAGCGGAGCAGGGACTCCCTCTGAGCAAAGCACTGGGCTGCCTCCTGTTCCCGGTTCATGGGAAAGCGCTGTGCCCACTCCCCGACCCGGGCGGGGATCACCCGGGCGAAAAGCCCTGTCTCCCGCAGCCGGGGGATCCCCTCCAAAAGCCCCGGGGTCACGTCGGTCACCAGCAAATCCGCCGCCTCCCCAGGGGTTTGGAGCCGCAGGTTCACCGCCGTAAGCAGATGGTACACGGAATTGACAATGTATAGAGCTTTTTCCACAAGCATCCCTCTCTCTTAGGGCGGCAACGGCCCTTCTTGTTTCACGGCGGGCAGGGGCAGGCCCATGGTTTGGAAGTGCTCCCCCAAATTGGCCAAACTGGAGGAGCCAAAGGCCGCCACCCGCTGGGGCCTCCGGCCTGCGAACACGTAGGGCAGCAGCTCCGCTGGGAAAGGCCGCTCCACCACCTGAGCCCCGGGAAACACCTCCTCATAGGAGAGCCGGTCGTCCGGGTGCTTTTTCACCAGCAGAGACCTTTCCCGGAAAAGGCCCTCCACCAGCTGCCGGTACAGGGCCAGCTGCTGGGCTTCCGTCAACAGCCCCAGGCCGGAAAATTGCTGGGTCAGGAGAATGGTGTCCGCCTGGGTGCGGATTTTTCCCGGGAGAAAAAACCGGACCACCTTCCGCCGCTGCCAGGGGGAGATATCCTGCAAAGCTTTCTCCACGGAAAAATCCCGGGCCTTCTCCGACAGGGCGGCCGGGTTTTCCTGGGCCTTCACACAGCAAATCTGCTCCCGCACCAGGGGATTCTCCCCAGAGAAAAGCCCCAGCTCCTGGGCCAAGGCGGCGTGGCGGGGAAATTTCCGGGCCAAAATGGCCGCCTGGCGCTGGGGGCTGCACAGGGTGCCCGCCGCGTCTTCCAACAGGGAAAAAGGCAGGCCCCGCTCCAGGGGGCACAGGGAAAAGTAAAAGTGGGCCCCGGCAATATACAGGGCGGCAAAGTCCTCCAGGGGAGGCAAGCCCAAGGTGTCATAGGCAGCCAAAGCGTCCGCCGCCACCTGGTCTTTCCCCCGGTGGGGGATAGTCAAATAGGGGAACAGCCGCACCCAGTGAAAAAACCCCTGGGACTCCAGCGCCTTCCACTGGGGATATTTTTCCTGGATGAAATCGGGCAGCACCAGGGCCGCCCTTCTTCCCGGATGCACCAGCAGCCGGTGGAGCATCACCTCCAGCAGCTGGTAGGAGCTCACCGCGTGGTAGAGCACAGGTTCATCCCAGGTCCGGCGCATCCAAGTATCCCTCCCAACTGCGGCGGCAGGGGCCGTTCTGCCGGGCCAAGGCCTCCAGCAGGGGGGCGTAGGCGTCCCTGCCGGAAATGGGCAGTGTCAGTCCCAGCCGCCGTTCCGTCTCCAGCCACTCCTCTGCAAACTCCAAAACACCCCGGTGGATCTCCTCCACCGCCTCCCCGTGGGGATTGGGCAGAAATTCCAGCCGGAACCCCTCCCCTTGTGGATAGAATCCCCGCAGGCTTCCCTCCCGGGCCCCCAGCAGCAGCTCCCAGAACAAATTGTGCCCCTGCCGGGGATTGTGAAATTTCCACAAGTCCCGGTTGTGGGCCTGGGAGAACAGGTAGCTCTGCAGCTGGCCGGTAAGCAGCAGGGGCTCTGACCCGTCTCGCTCCGGGCTGTGCAGGGAATTGGTCCCCGCCACCACCCCGCGCACCTGGCAGGGCAGGCGCCACAGCGTCTGGACCGCCAGCTCCAAGGAAACCGGCCCGCTGCCGGCCCAGCCGATGTCCACCGCCAACGCCCGGGCGCAGCCCTGCAGCAGCTGGCGGTAATACCGCCCTGCTGCCAGACGCTGGCCCTCATAGGCCTTTAGCACCTGGTCCCACACCCCTTGGAGATACTGTTCCACCAGAGGGGCGTTTTTATGCGTGAGGGGGGTCTCCGGGCCAGCGTCCAAAGCTTTGCACAGGCCGGGCAAAAAGCGCTCCAGCTCCATAGGGCGCAAAATCTGCTTGAGGCTCCGGGAGCCGTCCGCCTTGTGGAGCAGGAACCGGCGGAAGTAGTCGGCGGGAAACAGCCCTGCGCACACCTTGGCCGCCGCCAGACGAGACCAGTAGGCATACACCGGCCGGGCATCCTCCGGGTACAGCCGGCGGTACAGGCGCAGCAGCACCGCCCCGTCCCGGGAGAGGAACAGCAGCCGGTCCGCCCTTTGGGCCTGGGCCTGCTCCCGGAGAAACCGGCAGTACCCCAGGGCAAACAATCCCCCGTACACAAACCCGTACTCATACAGAGGGGAATAGACGGCGCTGCCGTTGTGCAGCTTCCCGTTGACCAGCCCCCGGTAAACGCTGCCCACCAGGCAGGACATGTCCTCCGCCCGGAAGGCCTCCCCTTGGGTGTGTACGTTGGGGTAAAGGAACGCAGTTCCCCCCTGTTTTCCCGGTCCGGCCCCGTCCGCCTGGGGGTTATCCCCCACATGGATCCAGCTTTTGTGGGGATAGGCCTCCCGCAGCAGGGCAAACAGGCCTCCCTCCCCTTTGGAAACCCCCGCCTCCCCGGAGACCCAACATCGGGAAAACCGGCCAAACCCCTGTTCCTCCAGCAGCTGCTGCAAAAAGGCCCCCGGCAGGTACATGTCCGAAAGCAGCACCAGTTCCTTCCCCTGGGCGCGCAGCTGTTCCACCACCGGCAGGAAATAGGGGTTGCCCTGGCAGAGGGCCCGTTCTGTCTCCAGCTCCAAAGCCATGCCCCGGTCCGGGTCCAAGGCGCACCGGCGGGACACCTGGTTCCAAATCTCCCCCAAGGTCACCTCCGCCGTGCCGGTCTCCTGTCTCTTCTTTCTCCGGGCGGCCTGTTCCGCCTCCCCCCGCAGACGGGCAAAATCCGGATAGCCCAGCTTGGCCCCCACCAGGGCGAACACTGTCTCCGGCCGGTCCACCCGCCGCAGCAGCAGGGTGTCGAACACGTCGAAGGAGATCACCCCATAGGCCTCCAGGCGCCGGACCAACGCTTGGGGGGACTCCCCCCGATTCTGGGCGGACTCGCTGCCACCGGAGGGCAGCTGCTTGCCCGATCCCAGGTCGGGGACAGGGGATCCCCGCAGCAGGTGGGAAGCCACGCCCCCCACCAGCACAGGCAAAGCCTGCCGCCGGGACATCCCCCGCCGGCGCAGGGCCTCGTACCGGTCCCGGGCAGCCGGCGCCCGGCGGGTGATCCACTGGTATACCTGCTCTTTCACGGCTCCTCCCCCTTTGCTTCCTCCATGGCCTCATAGGCGTCGCACACTTCCCCGACGTTCCCCCAGGCCCGCAGGCGGCCCCGGTCCAGCCAGAGGGCCTGGGTGCAGTTGGCCCGGATCACCCCTGGGGAGTGGGACACCAACAGCACGGTGGATCCCCCGTGCAGCAGCTCCCGAATGCGGGCTTCGCTTTTCTTTCGGAAAAACATGTCCCCCACGCTGAGGACCTCGTCTAAGATGAGGATCTCCGGGGCGTCCCCGGCGGTGGCAATGGCAAATCCCAGCCGGGACACCATGCCCGAGGAATAATGCCCCACCTTTTCCTCCATAAAGCCCTCCAGCTGGGCAAAGGCTACAATCTCCTGGTAGTACTCCTGCAGAAATTTCCGGCTGCGTCCAAGAAGGGCCCCGTTTAAAAACACATTTTCCCTGCCGGTGAGCTCCGGGTCAAACCCCGTGCCCAGGGTCAAAAGCTGCACCTTGCTCCGGTCTACCTCCACCCGCCCTTGGGTGGGGGTCAAAGCCCCTGCAATGATTTTCAGCAACGTGCTTTTTCCGGAGCCGTTGCGGCCTACAATGCCCAAAACCTGGCCTTCTTCCAGAGAAAAACTCACCTGGTCCAAGGCCCGAAAGACCTCCCGGCCCCGGCGCCGGCGGCCCAGCAGCAAGGCTTTTAAGCTGCCGGCCTCCTCTCGGGCCCGGGAAAATTCCATGGTCACCCGGTCTACCAACACACTGTTCTCTCCCATGGGACACCTCACAATTTCTGTAGGATTTTTTCCCGGCAGGCCCGAAAGATCCCGTGGCCTGCCCCATAGACCCCGATCCCCCACAGAAACATCAGGGCCAGCTCCTGCCACAGGACAGGGCGGGCCTCCAGCATCGCCCCCCGCAGGCAGCGGATAAACAGATAGAGGGGGTTGGCCTCCACCACAGCCCGCACGGGGCCAGACAGCTGATCCACCGGATAAAACAGGGCGGAGCAGTACATCCACAGCGTGAGCACCACGGAATACAGGTGCTTCACATCCCCGAAGAACACGTACGCCGCCGAGAGGGCATAGGAAATGCCCAGGGAAAACAAAAACAGGCAGCCCACAATGGGAAGCAAAAACACCGCCGGCCACCCCAAGGGAATGCGGAACACCGCCAACATCACCCCGTACGCCACCAGGGAATACCCCAGGTTGATCAAAGCCGTGTAGCTTCGGGTGAGGATAAACAGCTCCATGGGAAACTTCACCTTGAGCAGCAGGGCACGGTTGTCCGCCAAGGTGGTGATCGATCCGTTGGTGGCCCCTGTGAACGCCTGCCAGAGCAGGTAGCCCGTCAAATAGTACAGGGGGTAGTTCTCTATGGAGCGCCGGAACATATGGGAAAAAATCAGGGACAGCACCCCCATGGAGAGCAGCGGGTGCAGCACGCTCCACAAAACGCCCAAGGCGGACCGGGCGTATTTCCGCTTTACCTCCCGGGCGGTGAGCTGCTGAATCACAAACCAGTACTGCCCCCATGTTTTCCTTTTTTCCATGCTCCTTCGCTCCCTTTCCTACCAGCGTGCCCGGGCGGCCAAACGCAGCACCCGAGCCCAACGAATCCGGTCCAAAACCGGCAGAACCTCTTCTGCCCCTGCCAGCACAGCGCTGCCGGGCAGCCAAGCGCTGGGGGGCATTCTCTCCCGAAAAAGAGCCCAGGACAGCAGCCGGCGGCGGCTCAGCTCCTCCTTGGCAAGGGGCGCTGCCAGAGGCGTCTCCACCCCCCGAGCGGGATCGTCGGAGAAGGGCAACGCCCCAAAAGCCTCTGCCTCCGCCCGGGTGGGACGGGTCAGCAGAAGCCGCAGGAGAGGCTGCACCTCTCTCCCCTGGGGAAGCGCCTCCAGCCCGCCCGGCTCTTTTGCCAGCAGCGCCCCGTACCGGCAAAAGAGCTGGGTCTCCCAGGCAACCAGCGGCAAGGGGCGGCTCTCCTCCAACTGGGGGAAAAACCTGCCTCCCTTTTGGAGGTACCCCACCGTCATCCCGTGGGGGGCCGAGAAGACCCCTTCGAAAAAGCTGGGTTCAAAAGACGCCTGCCGGGAAAGATCCCGTCCGGGCCGAAAGTAGCAGCAGTCCCATGTCCCTCTCCGCGGCGCCCGGTACAGCCCCCAGTACCAGCCCCGCAGGGTCCCCTGCCAGCCTAAACCCTCCAGCAGCGCGCCCAGGCTCTCCTGCAACGTGCCCATCCAGCCGCTGTCCACCAAGGCCCAGGGAACCGGGTCCCACAGGCCCTCCTGCCGCAGATATCCCTCCGCCTCAGGCAGGGCCCGGCGGGACCGTTTGTCCAGCACATCCAGAAACTCCTTCCAATCTGCCAGACGGTCTGCCAAGGCCTCCCGCTCCCTGGGAGAGAGCAGCCGTTCTCCCTCCAACCCTCCTTGGGCCAGGAGAAACGCCCGCTCCCGGGGGGACAGACCCGCCCGGGCCAAAACCCGGTCCGGGGTCACCGCCACCCCGCTGCGGCACAGATGGGCCACAGCCTGCCGGTGGTCCCAGGCGTACAAAGGCTGCCGCCAAGCCAGCCGGGAGCCGTACAGATAGCGGCACTCCACGGGGAGCTTCCACGCCTGACAGAGGGTTTGGGCCAGCCTGTAGGGGAACCAACCGTCCCGAGCCAAAAAATACAGCCGGCTCACCCCGGCGGAGAGAGCCCGCTCCAACACCCAGCGGACAAACGTCCCCAACACAGGAGCCAGAACCCACCCCGCCGCCTGGGAAACCGGGTCCTCCCCCCCTTCCAAAGCCTGCACCTGGCGGGCAAGGGCAGGACTTGCCTGCCGCTCATAGCGGCTGCCCACGGACCAGTCTCCTCTGTCTGCGCTTGATGCGGTAGCGGACGGCTCCTGGCACCAGCGCCGCCCCTAGAGGCCGCAGCACCCCCCACACCATCCTAGGGCCGGACAGCCCCAGGCCTCGAAATCCCTGCCACCGCACAGCCGCCTCCCGCAGGCGGCGGGCCGCCACCCGTTTCCGCTGGGAGTCCCGGTCCTCCCAGTACCCCAGCAGGGGCTCCTGCAGATTGCAGCCCCGAAGGCCCATTCGATGCAGCCGGAAAAAAAGCTCGTAATCCTCGCACCCCAAAAACCGCCGGGATTCCCGGTAGCCGCCCACCGCCTCCAACGCCTGCCGCCGGAACAGCACCGAAGGGTGGATGTAGGGAGAGCTGTGAAGGAAGTCCTCCCTCTCCGGGCGAAAGGGCATTTTCTGCACGCCCCACACCCCCTGCCGGTCCAGCAGCAGGGCTGCACTGCCCACCCATTGGAAGGGGGCATGGGATTCCAAAAAGTCCCGCTGCCGCTCCAAACGCTGGGGCAAGGCTACGTCGTCGTCATCCAGCCGGGCGATATACCGGCCCTGGGCCCGCTCCAGGCAGCGGTTGAGCCCGTAGCCCAACCCCCGATTGCTCTCTCCCCGGAACAGGCGGATTCTCCCGTCTCTGGCAGCCTCCCGGCGCAGGGCCTCTCTTCCCGGAGGCAGGGAGCCGTCGTCCCAAAGCACCAGCTCCCAGTGGGGAAAGGTCTGCCCCAGCAGGGAGTCCACCGCCCGCTTCAAAAAATCCGGCCTGGGGTTACAAGACCCCAGCACCACGGAGACCTCCGGACATCTGTGCAAGACGCTCCCTCCTTTTGCGATCCATCTCTTCATAGACCAGGCGCATGGTCTCTCGGGTCAAGGTGCGGTCAAACGGCGCCACCGACTCCCTGCACCGCTGAGACAGTTCCCGCCGCCGGACAGGATCCAGCCCCTGCAGCAGCAGAATGCCCCGGGCAAACCCTGACGGGTCATTCCAAGGGTAAATCAGCCCGTTTTTCCCAAACACCATGTACTCCCGGGTGCCTCGGTTGTCCGCTGCCAGAACGGGCACCCCCATGGCCAGGGACTCCAGCCCCGCCATACCCAGCCCTTCCCGGCGGGAGGGGAACACCGTGGCGTCTGCGCAGGTTAAAATCTGCGGCACATCCCGGCGAAACCCCCACAGGGAAACCGGCAGCTCCCGCTCTTGGATCTCTCTCTGCAGCCGCTCCCGGGCAAACCCCTCCCCGCAGATCACATAGCGCACCCCGGACAGCCGGTTTCGCCGCTGCAGCAAAGAGAGTGCCTCCAGCACCACCTGGTGGTTCTTGTTGACGTTGAGCTCCCCCAGAGAGACCAGCAAAAACTCTCCTGGCGCCACCCCATAGCGGCGGCGTATCCGCTGCCGCTCCTCCGGGTCCGGCGGGGAGAACACCTGCCGGTTCAGCCCCACCCCAGGCAGGCGGAACACCTTTCCCCCCGGGGCCAAGGGCAGGCGCCGGGCGGCCTGCTCATCCTCCTGATTGATCACCAGCAGCAGGTCCGTGTACCGGGCCAGCTCCCGCTCCACCGGATAGTAGACCAGCCGGTTGAACAAAGGCGCTCCCCGGTAAAAGTGAAACCCATGGGCGGTGTAGACCACCACTGGGTGCAGAGGGGAAAGCTTGCCTGCCAGCCTGCCCAGCAGCCCGCCCACCGGGGTGTGGCAGTGCAGGGCCCGCATGTCCCACCGGCGCAAAATTTCCAGCAGCTGCCGGAGGGCCCGCTGGTTCTCCCGGACCAAATAGGGGGAACGGGCGATGTCGATGTGGTGGAGGACCACCCCCCGCTCCCGAATGGCCTCCTCGTCGGAAAGGTAGCCTGGCTCCCGCAGATTGGCCGCAAAGTGGACCGTATACCCCATACTTTGGAGGATCTCCACGTTCTCCCGCTCAAACTTCAAAAGGAAATCGTGGGTGGTGGCCAAAATGAGCACATGTTTTTCCACAGGCGTTCCTCCCCCACACAAGTCGTTTTGTACCAGTGTTGCCAAAAAACCAGGGAAATATGTGCTCCTAAAAAATGCGGAGGGCACAAAAAAGAGCTGCCCGCAGGCAGCTCACTTTTGTTTTTTCTCTTGTATCAATCAAATTCCCGGGGAATCTCACAGTAGCCTCCATTGGGGATATACAGGCGATACTTGCCTGTCCCACTAAAAATATACAGGGGGACGTCATACACCTCTGTCACGGTAGCCCTCGGTTCCAGGTACACGCTGGACATCATGAACATATCCCAAGAAAACAGATAGTGCCACTCTCCTTCGTACTCATATTCCACAGAGAAGGATTGGCCGATCGATATAGGTTTGTCTGTGGGATTCGTGATTTCCACGGTGATTCCCATGGCGTATTCTCCCTTCCAGCTGCTGGAAAGCTTGGCCTCCACAAACCGGAACTCCAGTTTTTCCTCTTGATAGATGTTCCATTCAGGCTCCTCTTGCAAGGTAGGTGTAAGGAAGGTGCCCAGCATACCCCTCTTTTGACAGCCGCCAAGGCCCAGGAGCAGGAGGATTACAAAAAGTACGGAAACCTGTCGCCGAAGGGAAGACAGATTTTTCATAATCAATCCTCCTAAATTTTATCGTTGATATAATTGTAAAGCCAATCATTTATTAAGATAATACAGTTTTCTATATTTTGCCCTTCCGGCCCGGAAATGATGATCCCTTCCGCACAATAGCATCCATTACGCCAAGTGTAAACCGGTGAGCCACTTTGCCCATGCGTTATATCAATGTTGGTTCTTACCACATCCAAATACCTTGGGGTAATGCTGCGGCCCTCAAAACGAGGGTAATCTCCTGTAATATAGCCCGAGCATTCGTACATGTCCGCATCCTGCCAGATCGGAATGTCAGGATTTAAATCTTTGGGGTAGCCTTGCGTATAATACACACTTCCATCCTGCATATCAGCAGCGGAATTGACAGCTCTTAAACCCAAATATGTTAGCCCGCTGACATTTACCGGGCTATCTAATTCAATGATTCCCCAGTCATCCCACAAACCTCTGGCAAAATAATTTTGTTTATCATCATTATCAACATAATCACCGCCAACATAGTAGGACTTAGACCTTCGATATTCCAAGTATTCGCCACCTGAAGCTCCTACATACACAGCAGTATGGTCGGCGTACCCCCCATGTGAAGTTGAATATAACATATGTCCCGCAGTAATAAGATATCTGTTGTTCAATAGCCACCCTGTACCTTCTTCCAAATAGCCATCATCGAAGCGAGAACCAACTCGACAAGTTGTTGTTTGAACTCCAGTAGGGTTTCTGACAATGGTTCTGTCATCTGTTCCAATTATACTACTCGGCCTGATATTGGGAGAGTCTTGCATAGTAGGAATGGGAGTTGTGAACACAGAATCTAGGTCGGGAGCGTATTCTTCCGGCTCGATGAACGTAGTAGTGTTTGTAGCAATATCATGCTTATAAACGCCATGCGAACCGGCAGTTGTTGAAATGTCAATCGGAGTATAATCCTCGACAGGGTCTACGTCATTTGCAGAAACTGGAAATGTGCCCAAGGACAGCAACAAAAAAGCACACAGAAAAACACTTACAACCTTTTTCATTATGAAACGGCTCCTTTCCATATGAAAATTCATGTTTTGTGCGACCTGTTCTTTCATCTCTAAAAAGTACTACCATACCCCATGGGAATCACATCTCCACCCGAATTTATTTTTTATGACACGATCCGTTTAAGTTAAGTATACCAAATATATCTTTCAATGTAAATAGATTTTAAAAATTTTTTATAGATACTCTTAAGTTTCCTCCGTAACTAAAGGTGTCCCTCCGTAACTAAAGGTGTCCCAAAAGCGAAAAAGACGCCCAGGGATATCCTGGACGTCTTTTTTGTACAGTCCGGGGGAGGCTGCAGCTCACTCCCGGTTTAAGTCTTTTTTGATCTGGGTGGTGGAAATCTCCGGGGTGCGAGGCAGGTAGACCACCTGGCACTGGTCCTTCAAAAAGTCGAACTTGCCGGCCCAGTCATCCCCCATGACGAAGGTGTCCACATGGTACTCCTTCACGTCGGTTTTCTTCTGCTCCCAGTTTTCCTCCGGGATCACCAGGTCCACATACCGAATGGCTTCCAGCAGCTGCTTTCTCTTTTCATAGGAAAAGTAGCATTTCTTCCGC
>CAJFEW010000019.1 GCA_904374805.1 uncultured Neglectibacter sp. | reverse complement strand
CATCTGTCCAAAAAGCGTAAACGTGAGCTTTTGCTCGTTGCGTAACAATATTTGCTGATTTCGGGTCCTATTTTTTCATTTTTACTTTACAGTGCCAATGTGTGGTTTCCTTCAGTATGGCACAGACGCTGGAGAAAGGCAAGTGTGTCCCGGTCCTTCTTGCATATTTCCCAGAAAAATGCTAAGATATGTATTCAAGCAAAGAGTAAGGAGAGATGGTGGGTGCATATCAAAAAATGGGAGGTTGCCCCCTTGGACCGGGAGCGGGCCGCACAGCTGGCGGAACGCTGCTCCATCCCTTTTTTTCTGGCTATGCTGCTGGAGATCCGTGGCTTTTCCTCGGAGGCGGCTGTGGCGGATCTGCTTTCCGGAGGAGAGCTGGGGGATCCCTTCTCCATGAAGGACATGGACAAGGCCGTGGAGCGGATTCAACGGGCCTTGGAGGATTTTGAAAAAATCGCCGTGTATGGGGACTATGACGCCGACGGTGTGACGGCCACCTCCATTCTCTACACCTATTTGGAAGCGGTGGGCGCCGATGTGCTCTACTACATTCCCCAGCGGGAGGGCGAGGGCTACGGCATGAACTTGGGGGCAGTGGAATCCCTGTACCACCAAGGGGTGAGCCTGATCATCACCGTAGACAACGGGATTGCCTCGGTGCAGGAGGTGGAACGGGCCCGGGAGCTGGGCATGGATGTGGTCATCACCGACCACCACCGGCCCCAGGCACAGATTCCCAGCGCCTATGCGGTGGTGGACGCCTACCAGCCGGAGGACCAAAGCGCCTTTAAAGACCTGTGCGGGGCCGGGGTGGCCCTGAAGCTGGTGATGGCTCTGGAAGGGGAGGGCGCTCCGGAAATTTTAGAGGAGTACGCCGATTTGGCCGCCTTGGGAACGGTGGCGGACGTGGTGCCCGTGTTGGGCGAGAACCGGGCCATTGTCAAAGCCGGCTTGCGGGTCTTGACCCGAGGAGGCCGCGCCGGCGTGGACGCCCTGCTGGAGCAAAGCGGCATGGCGGGCAAAGAGCTTTCCGCCACGTCCCTGGCCTTTACGGTAATTCCCCGCCTAAACGCCACCGGCCGCATGGGCGCTCCGGAGCGGGCGGTGCGGCTGCTCACCTGCGAAGGGGAAGAGGAGGCCCAGGCCCTTTCTGCGGAGATCTGCGAGGACAATGACCTGCGCAAAAGCGTGGAGTCTAAAATTGCCCAGGAGGCTTTTGCGAAAATCGAAGGAGACCCGTCCCTGCGCTACAGCCGGGTTCTGGTGGTCAGCGGGGAGAGCTGGCATCACGGGGTCATCGGCATTGTGGCTTCCCGGGTGATGGAGCGCTACGGCAAGCCCTGCATGGTGATTTCCCTGGACGGAGAGATGGCCAAAGGAAGCGGGCGCAGCGTGGAGGGCTTTTCCCTGTTTGAGGCGGTGTGCCATTGTGGGGAATTGCTGGAGCGTTACGGCGGGCACCCCATGGCCGCAGGTATTACCCTGCGGGCGGAAAATGTGCCTCTGTTCCGGGAGAAAATCAACCGGTACGCCCAGGCGGTGTGTCCGGAAATGCCCGCCCAGGTGCTGCGGCTGGACTGCCGGCTGAATCCCGCCGCCCTTTCGGCGGAGATGCCCCAAAGCCTGCGTCCCCTAGAGCCCTTTGGCAGCGGGAACCCCCAGCCCCTGTTCGGTCTGTACGGCATGGAGCTGCGGGAGATTGTCCCTGTGGGGGGAGGAAACCATCTCCGGCTGGTGTGCGCCAAAAAAGGGGCGGCGTTGAGCTGCATGCGTTTTGGGGTCAAGCCGGAGGAATTTCCCTATTCTCCCGGGGAGAAGCTGGACCTTGCCGTGACGCTGGACCTGCGGGAATTTCGCGGGCAGCTCCAGCTCACGGTGAGCGTGCGGGATGTGAAGCTCTCCGGTTTGGACCGGGAAGCTTGCCTGCACAGTTTTCGTCTGTATGAAAAGGCCAGGAGAAGGGAGGCCCTCTCGGGTCAGGAGGCGGCGGAGCTGCTTCCCACACGGGAGGACTTTGCGGCGGTCTACCGGAGGCTCAAGTCCCTGCGGGGCGCCCCCTTTGGATGGGAATCCCTGCTGGGCGGGCTGCCCTCTCTCTCTTTGGGAAAGCTGCTGCTTTGCCTGGACATCATGGAGGAGAGGCGGCTGGTGGCCCTGCTGGGTGGGGAGGAGCGCAAGGTGGCGGAAATCCTTCCCACCCAAGGGAAGGTGGATATTTTTGCCTCCCCCCTGTACCAGCAGGTGCAGGACCTGGTGGGAGAAGACGCCTGAAAGGAGGAAGGAACATGGCACTCGTCGTGCAGATCAGCACCTATGAGGAGCTGCGAAAGATTATTGAGGAGAGTGGAAAAGAGTACGACCGGGAGAAGATCCAGGCCGCTTACGAGCTGGCTGCGGAGAAGCATCAGCAGCAAAAGCGCAGCTCGGGGGAACCGTATATCATCCATCCCCTGTCGGTGGCGGCAATCCTGGTGGGATTGGGCATGGATTCCGAATCTGTGATGGCCGGCCTGCTTCACGATGTGGTGGAGGATACCGACTGCACGGTGGAGGAGATCACCAAGCAGTTTGGCAGGGAGGTGGCTCTGCTGATCGACGGCGTGACCAAGCTGGGGAAAATCCCCTATTCCTCCCGGGAGGAGCAGCAGGCGGAAAACCTGCGGAAGATGCTCATGGCCATGGCCGAGGACATCCGGGTGATTATCATCAAGTTTGCAGACCGGATGCACAACCTGGCCACCTTGGAGTACATGTCCCCCCAGAAGCAGCGGGACAAGGCGGTGGAATGTTTGGAGGTGTATGCCCCCATTGCCCACCGGCTTGGTATCCGCACGGTCAAAGAGTACATGGAGGACGAATCCCTCAAGTACTTGGACCCGCTGGCTTACAAGGAAATCGAGGAGGATCTTGCCTCCCGCAGCAAAAGCAGCAAACAGTTTATCGAGGATACCAAGGCTCTGATCCGCAGCCGGGTGGAGATCTCCATCCCCAATGTCTACATTGAGGGGCGGGTAAAGAGCGTCTACGGCATCTACCGAAAGATGTTCGTACAGGGCAAGAGCTTTGAGGAGATTTACGACGTGTTCGCCGTCCGGGTCATTGTGGACACCATTGAGGATTGCTACAATGTGCTGGGGGTGGTGCACGATATGTTCCAGCCCTTGCCCGGCCGGTTTAAAGATTATATCTCCATGCCCAAGCCCAACATGTACCAATCCCTGCACACCACGGTGATCACTAAAGCAGGCGTCCCCTTCGAGGTGCAGATCCGCACTTGGGAGATGCACCACACCGCAGAGTACGGCATCGCCGCTCACTGGAAATATAAGCTGGGCATGTCTGCCAAGGAGTCGGACAACACCGCCTTAGACGACCGCCTGGCCTGGATTCGCCAAATGTTGGAAAACCAGGCGGAAAGCGAGGATGTCACCGATCTGGTCCACTCCATTAAGAGCGATCTCATTCCGGAAGAGGTCTTTGTGTTCACCCCGAAAGGGGATGTGATCAACCTGCCCCTGGGCTCCACGGTCATCGACTTTGCCTATGCCATTCACAGTGCTGTGGGCAACCGGATGATTGGCGCCAAGGTGGATAAGCGCATTGTGCCCCTGGATTATAAAGTGAAGACCGGGGAGATCATTGAAATCCTCACCACCAAGGAGGCGGGCAAGGGACCCAACCGGGACTGGCTCACCTTGGTGCGCACCAGCGAGGCCCGCAACAAGATCCGCGCCTGGTTTAAGAAGGAAAAGCGGGACGAAAACATTGTAGAAGGCAAGGCGGAGCTGGAGCGGGAGTTTAAACGGAGCAATATTCAGCTG
The DNA here is from genome assembly GCA_904374805.1 of uncultured Neglectibacter sp. GTDB lineage: Bacteria > Bacillota > Clostridia > Oscillospirales > Acutalibacteraceae > Acutalibacter > Acutalibacter pullicola. The sequence goes on along the minus strand of CAJFEW010000019.1, from coordinate 23,698 downwards.
ACGCCCGAGCTGATGGAGTATATGATCGAGAGTGTGGGCAAGCGGCACAACTGCTCCACAGAGGATGACTTTTATGCCGCCATCGGCTATGGAGGCATTCAGCTTTGGAAGGTGCTGCCCCGCATTAAAGAGGAGGCCCAGCGGCTGCAGAAGAGCGCCTCTCCGGAGCAGGAGCCGGAGCTGCCGCCGCCTCCCACGCCGGAACCCAGGCGCCGGGTGGCCAACGGCGTGCTGGTAGAGGGCATGGACAACTGTCTGATTAAGTTTTCCCGCTGCTGTAACCCGCTGCCCGGCGACGAGATCATCGGCTTCATCACCCGGGGCTTTGGGGTATCCATCCACAAGCGCAGCTGTTCCAATGTGCCCAGGGATCTGACCCAGTGTCCCGAACCGGAGCGGTGGGTGCGTGCCCACTGGGCCGGAGATGTAAAGGATGATTTTAAATCCACCCTGCACATTGTGGCGGTGGACCGGGCAGGCCTGCTGGCGGATGTGACCCAGCAGCTGTCCAATATGAAAATTTTTATTCACGCCTTAAACTCCCGGCAGGAGCGGGGAACAGACAACGCGTTCATTTCGGCGACCATCTCCATCAACGGTTTGCCGCAGCTGCAAAATATCATCGAGCGCTTGTCTAAGATTCCCGGCGTGATTTCCATTGACAGAAGCTGAGGCAGCGTTCTGCCCATGGGATTGAAAACCTGGCGGCGCGCCGGGCGCTTTCTTGGCGCGGCGCCGCCTGAGATAGGAATGAGGAATTTCCATGCAGCTTTTTCTCAGCGGAGAAACGTTCCGCTACGAATGTGAAAATCTTTGCCGGCTGTTTTTTCCTTACAGCCCGGTCAAGGTGGAGGAACCGGGGGCGCCTCTTGTAGAGGGGCCCCGGGCCTTTGCCAGCATAGAGAAAGAGGACGGCCCATATCATTACAGAGTAGAGGTCACCGATGGGGCGAAAACGTTGGTCCGGGAGGACTTCTCTCCGGATCTGCAGGAGTACACCATGACCAACCTGCTCTACCGCAGCTTTGTAGAGCTGACAGGCACCACCCCAGCCTGGGGGATGCTCACGGGCATTCACCCGGTGAAACTGCTGCGCCAGTATGTGGAAGAGCGGGGGGAAGAGGCGGGGACCGCCTACTTCCAGGAGCATTGTCATGTGAGCGCCCCTAAGGCAGACCTGGCCTTGCGGGTACTTCGGGGCCAGACTCCGGCGGTGGAAGCTCTGGGGGAAAACGATTGCAGTTTGTATGTGTCCATCCCCTTTTGCCCCACCCGGTGCGCGTACTGTTCCTTTGTTTCCCAGGATGTGGAGCACGCTAAAAAACTGGTGGATCCCTATTTTTCCCTGCTCTTGGTGGAGCTGGAAAAGACGGCCCAGGTGATACAAGGCCTGGGGCTTTCTCTGATCTCCGTGTACATTGGCGGGGGAACCCCCACCACTTTGAGTGCCGGGCAGCTTTCCGCGCTCTGTGGGAAGATTCGTCAGGAGTTTGACCTGTCCCGCTGCGGGGAGTTTACCGTGGAAGCCGGCCGCCCGGACACCATTACTCAGGAAAAGCTGGAGGCGCTGCGGGAGGCGGGTATCACCCGCATCAGCATCAATCCCCAATCCTTGTCCGATCAGGTGCTGCGCAACATTGGCAGGCGCCATACGGTGCAGGACGTGGAGGACGCCTTTGCTTTAGCCCGGCGCCTGGGCTTTCAAAATATCAACGCGGACTTGATTGTGGGTCTGCCAGGCGACAGTGTGGAGGGCTTTCAGCATTCCCTGGAGGGGGTGCTGCAGATGGGCGCTTCCAATGTGACCGTCCATTCCCTGGCGCTGAAGCGGTCGGCCCGGCTCAACGCTCCCGGAGGGGATCTCTCCCTGCACAGCAAGAGCCAAGAGACAGCCGCCATGATGGACTATTCCATCGCCCGTCTGACCCAGGCCGGCATGGAGCCCTACTACTTGTACCGGCAGACCCGCATGGCCGGCAATTTGGAAAACACCGGCTGGTCTTTCCCCGGCGGGGAGTGCCGGTACAATATCTACACCATGGACGAGTCCAATTCGGTCATCGCCTGTGGGGCCGGTGCGGTTTCCAAGCTGAAAGATCCTTACAGCGGCAGGTTGGAACGGATTTTCAATTTCAAAAACCCCTACGAATACATTACACGAAACCAGGAGATACTGGATCGGAAGGACGGTGTCACAAGGCTTTATGAGCAATTTCGCCAGCGGTTACGTTAAGTATATCAACCACCTGGAGCAGATCAACGACGCTGCCGTGCGTGACCCGCAGCGCATGATCCGAGAGGTGGAGGACGCCTACCACGACCATTTGGAGAATATTGCCCGGAATATCACCACCCATCACCGGGGGGTGCGGGTCATTATGCTGGCAGGGCCCAGCAGCAGCGGGAAAACGACCACGGCCCATTTGCTGCGGGATTATCTGACCTCCTTTGGGGCCAACTGCGTGATGGTTTCCCTGGACGATTTTTACCTGGGCACAGGTCGGGCGCCCCAGCTGCCCGATGGAAAATTTGACTACGAATCGGTGGATGCTTTGGATGTGGAGGCTGTCAAAACCTGCCTGCTGCACATCATCACCACCGGCCGCTTTTCCGTGCCCCGCTACAGCTTTCCCCTGGGCCGTCCGGACGGGGAACCCCGCCAATATGCCATCGGGCCGGAGGACATGGTCATTGTGGAAGGCATTCACGGCTTAAACCCTGTGTTCACCCGGGAGCTGCCCGCCGGCTCCTGCGTCAAGCTGTATGTAAGCGTCAAACAGCAGATCAAGGCTGCCAACGGGGAAGTGATTTCCCCCATGGATCTTCGCCTGGTCCGCCGGATTGTGCGGGATTTAAAGTTCCGGGACACCACACCGGAGGGCACCATCGCCATGTGGCCCCAGGTGGTCAAAGGGGAGGACCGGTATATCCGTCCCTACCGTTTGACGGCGGACTACACGGTCAACTCCATCCACATCTACGAGCCCTGTGTCATGCGGGGAGAGACCATTCCCTTGCTGCGGGAGATTGCCCCGGACAGCCCCTACTACAAAAAGGCCCGGGATTTGGAGTCCCGGCTCATGCGCTTTGAGCCCATCGACCCGGCGCTTGTTCCGGAAAATTCCATGCTGCGGGAGTTCCTGGGACCTGTGAAAACCACCGCCGGCGCGGGGGAGAAAAAGTAAGGGACTCGTAAGGGAATTGAAAGGCAAAAGACTTTGACTTTCCTGGAAAATACGGTATAATGGACACAAGGGGAAACGAGAACCCCTGGAGTTTGCACTTGACAAAGGAGGACTTGCGATCATGGGAATTTTAGATGATGTGGTCATTAACGCCAAAACCGCCGCGGAAGCCGTGGGCAAAAAGGCTGGACAGATCGTGGATGTCTCCAAGCTGCGCATCAACGCGGCGGAGCTCAACGCCGAGATCAGCAAGCGCTATGAGGCCCTGGGCGAATATGTCTATGAAAGCTGCCGGGAGCGTCTGGCAGAAGACGCGGAGGCAGTGGGGAAAATGGCCGAGATTGATGAGCTGGTCAACCAGCGCAACACGGTCACCAAGGAATTGGTGGACAAGCAGAATAAAGTGGTCTGTCCTGTCTGCGGCAAGCAGAGCCCCATCACGGCTCAGTATTGCAGCAACTGCGGAGCCAAGCTCACAAGCGAAGAATAACACGTAACGTACGGAACATGGAGGGATGCTGCGATTTGGCAGCGTCCCTTTTTCCTTTTCTGCCGGAGATGGCCCAGGTTCTGGGCGCGGCAAAACGTTTCCTCCTCTCCCGCAAGTGCCCGGAGGAAGCCTCTGTGGGGAGGTTTTCTCTTTCACGAGGGGAAAATATCTTGCTCCCTCCCCTCATACACATGGAAAAGGCTTCTGTCTGCCAGGTGGGGAGGGAATGCGCGTGCAAAGCCGGAGAAAAAGCCACGGTCAAAGCTTTCTGCAGGGAGCTCTAGTGCTCACCGCAGGCATGGCCCTTGTAAAAATACTGGGGGCCCTGTTTAAAATTCCATTGACCTATGCAGTGGGGGAGTACGGGATCGGCCTGTTCAACACAGCCTACCACTTTTATGGGCCTGTGTTCAGCTTGGCCACCACCGGGTTTCCCGTGGCTGTTTCCCGCCTTGTTTCGGAGAACAGCTCCCTGGGCCGGTGGAACGACGCCCGCCAGGTAAAACGGGTAGCCATGCCCTTGTTTTTGGGATTTGGAGCGGTGGGCATGACGGCCATGGTTTTGCTGGCGCCCTGGTACTGCCGGCTGGTGCCAGGGGCGGCTTACGCGCTGCTGCCCATGCTGGTTCTTGCTCCGGCGGTGCTGTTTGCCTGCGCCTCCTCCGTGTACCGGGGCTATTACGAGGGCATGCGCAACATGGTGCCCACAGCCTTTTCTCAAATTCTGGAGGCTTTGTGTAAGCTTGGTTTGGGCCTTTTTGCAGCCGGTTTCACAGTTGCCTGGGGCAGGGAGGCCTATGCCCTCCACGGCTCTGTGCTGGGGGTGGTTCCCGCCGGCGAAGATGAGGCCCAGTTCCTCATTCTCTCCTTAGGGACGGCTGCAGCCATGCTGGGGGTCACTGTGGGCTCTTTGTTCTCCCTGCTGTATGTGGGGCTGCGGTTTCACTTTCATGGGGACGGCACGGTGCCCCGGCTTTTCCGGGAATCCCCGCCGGCCCGCAGCTTCCGGGAGACAGCGAAGCGTCTGCTGGCCATGACGACGCCGCTGGCAGTGGGGTCTGCCATCTCCAGCGTGGCGGGCCTTTTGGACGCCACGCTCTTGCAGGGGCGCATAGCCTGGGTGCTGGAGCGGTATCCCCAGCGGTTTCTTGCGGCGTGCGGGAAAGCGCTGCCTGGTGTTTACCAAGAGAACCCCTCCTCCATTCCCACGTACCTGTATGGCTGCTACACGTTGGCCATGACCGTGTATCTGTTGGTCCCAGGAGTGACCCAGGCCCTGGGGGTGAGCGCCCTTCCCAGCGTAACCGGAGCCTGGGCTAGGAAAAACTTTCCAGAACTCCGGGGAAAAATGGAGGCGGTTGTCCGGGTGGCGGCCATGTTCTGCTGTCCGGCAGGTTTGGGCTTGGCAGCGTTGTCCCGTCCTCTCACGGTGCTCCTCTACGGAGAGGGCGCATCCACCGCTCTGGTCGCCCCTTGTCTGGACCTGCTGGGAATTGCCTCTTTGCCCGCTGCCATGTGCGGCCCTCTTTCCAGCATGCTGCAGGCAGTGGGTCGGGCAGATCTCACCAGCAAACTTCTTCTGGCGGCAATGGGGATCAAACTGGGCGCCAGCTGGGTCCTCTGCGGCATTCCAGAGGTGCATATTTTGGGAGCGCCGTTGGGCACGCTGCTCTGCTATGCGTTTCTGGCGATCTCCCAGTGTTTGTGTCTCTGCCGGGTGACGAAAGTACGTCTCTCCTTAAGGAGCGTCTTCTTGCGCCCGTTGGCCTGCGCTTTCCTGTGCGGGGCGACTGCCCGCCTGACGTGGAATTGGATGGCGTCGGTCCTCCCTTCCGGAAGGGCCGGCCAGGCGGCGGCCGTTCTGGGCGGGATCTTGTGGGGGGCGGCGATGTACCTGGTGTCTCTGCTGCTTTCCCGGGGCATTGGAAAAAACGATTTGCTGTTTTTGCCCCAGGGACAAAAAATTGCAAAAATGCTTGAAAAACAGGGATGGATATGATATTATTGCAAATGCTATAGACTTTTGGCGGGGAGACCGGGGAAAACTAAGCTTCCGCGGTCCTTTCACAAAGGGTGAAATATCCGCGCCGCATTAACTACTATTTGGAGGTTATCCCACAATGAATAAGTCTGAATTGATCGCCGAAGTCGCCACCAAGGCTGAAATTACTAAAAAAGACGCCGACGCTGCAGTTTCTGCCGTGATCGAGACCATTACGGAATCTCTGAAGAAGGGGGACAAGGTCCAGCTGGTGGGCTTTGGCACCTTTGAAGTTCGTGAGCGCGGCGCCCGCACTGGCCGCGATCCCCGCACCAACCAGGAGATCCAGATCCCCGCTTCCAAGGCTCCTGCGTTCAAAGCCGGCAAGGCTCTGAAGGATATGGTCAACAGCAAGTAAGAACAGGATACGGAAATGGGCAAGCGCGCAGCAGGGAACACTTGCTGCGGCGCAGTGATCCTGTTACCAAGGGAGAAGGTATCTTCTCTTTCTCCACAGGGTGGTAGAAAGGGGTGCGGCAAGCGCCCAAAAAGATTTGCTGTATAGTTTGGCAGGGGATGTCTCCCTATGCCGAACAGAAAAGGGGTTGTTGCGTTGGCAGCAGCCCTTTTCCATTGGGCGGACAAAGAAAGAAGAGTTGATTAGGGGACGAGAGAAGAGGTTGTTCCCTGTAGTTGAAAAGATACCAGGAGGTGAAAGGAAAAATGCGTCTGGACAAATATTTGAAAATCTCCCGTTTGATCAAGCGCCGTACCGTGGCCAATGAAGCTTGCGACGCAGGCCGGGTTCTGGTCAACGGAAAGCAAGCGCGGGCCTCTTACGACGTGAAGGAGGGGGACGTGCTGGAGCTTCACTTGGGAGAACGGGTGCTGAAGGCGCAGGTCCTCTCTGTGACGGAATATGCCAAAAAGGAGGAGGCCGCGGGCCTTTACCGCATGCTGGAGGAATAATTCCCTCCAGAAAGCCATAGTATGCTCTGAAGACCAGTAAAGGAGCATGGGTATGGCGGAACCTCAGCGACAGCAAAAACATCACAGCCTGCAGATTGAAGACCGGGGCGTGCTGCGGGCCACAGGCATCGAACGGGTGGATCTGTTTAGCGAGGAGCTGATCACCGCCCAAACGGGCCTGGGGCTGCTGCACATCAAAGGGGAAGGCCTGCATATGGATTCCCTGGATTCCCAAACCGGCGATCTGCTGGCCCGGGGAAAGGTGACAGCCGTGTCCTATACAGAGAGCGGTCCCAACCTTTCCTTTTTTGCCAGGCTTTTTAAATGAGTGGGTTGACGGTGCCCGTTCTGTTTTTCTGCCTGGCCACAGGGGCGGCCTTGGGCTGCCTCTTTTTGCTGTTTCGGGTGGTCCGGCAGCTGCTGGGGGCGGGAAAGGGGCTGACGTTCCTCTTAGATCTTCTCTCCGGCGCGTTGGCGGGAGCTTTTGTGTTTCTGTGCGCGCTGGCGGTGGATCGCGGGTTCTTACGGCTCCATCAACTGGTTCTTCAGGGAGTGGGCGCCTGGGCAGCCGTGCAGGGGCTGGGGGGCGTGGTGGAGGCCCTTGCACGGCGCGCGCAAAAAATTTTCTGTAAGCTTCTGGCTGTTTTGGCCAGGGGAGGAAGATTTGTGAAGGGGCTTTTTCCGAAACCAGATCCAGGAAAGCCGGAGAAGAAGAAAAAAACCAGAAAAAAGAAGAAAAAACCGAGAAAAAAGACTTGCAACATTATGTAGACCAGTATATAATAAAAACAATATGGGAGTCTTGTTTCGAGGCATAGGAAAGGGAGGCTGTCTTTGTGAAAGAACTCATTATGGAGAAGTATAAAGGCAGCCTGCTGTTGAAGTTTGCGGTGGTCTGCTTTGCTGCATTTTTAGTGGTCTCTCTCATTGGCCAGCAGTTTAAAATCAGCGAAAAACAAGAGGAATTGCAGGATCTGCAAACCCAGCTGTCCGCGCAGAATGCCCGAAACGAGGAAATTCGCAACTCCCTTGAAAACAGCAGCGGTTTAGAGGAATATGCCGAGCGACAAGCCCGCAGTGAGCTGGATTACGCCAAGCCAGGGGAACGGGTCTTTGTGGACGTGGGCTAATGGTTGTTCCACCGCTAGAATTCGGCGCGGCCGAGGAGGAATTTGCTTTTTATGCAGCTTGAGGTTGGAGAAATCTACGAGGGTAAGGTGACTGGGATCACCAAGTTCGGGGCGTTTGTCAGTTTTGAGGGCGGCCAAACGGGAATGGTACACATTTCGGAAGTTGCACCCACCTTTGTCACGGAAATTCGGGACTTTGTCACCGAAGGACAGATGGTAAAAGTAAAGGTGCTCTCCATTAACGAGGAAGGAAAAATCAGCCTTTCTATGAAGAAGGCTCTGCCGGAAGAGCAGCAGCGGCGGCCTTCCCGCAGAACGGACGGTCCCCGCAGGGACAACGGCCGCCGAGACGGTGCGCGCCGTGAAGGGCCCCGGCCCCCCAGACAGCCTCGTCCTGCCCCGCAGCCCGGCCCGGCCCGGCCTGGGGATTTCGAGTGGCAGAGCCGCCGGAACGACACCGGTACCTTTGAAGAGATGATGAGTCGGTTTAAACAGACCAGCGACGAAAAGATGTCGGATCTCAAGCGGGGAAATGAGTCCCGCAGAGGCTACTCCCGCCGGGGACAACAGAAGTAAATGCGTGTATGCCGCGGGTGCACGGGGCCGCTTGAAAGGTGGAGCCCGGGTGTGCACACGTGGGGTTTGGCAGAAAAGGGCATTTCCCGGTTCTGAGGCAGACTACGGGGGTTGCTGCGTTTTGCAGCAACCTCTTTTTGTCTTTTGAGGGCCGGAAAGGTGGAAAGGAGCAAATTTTCATGCGAGAGTTACCTGCCTGGCAAATAACGGAGGCCATCCAGCAGCTGTGTGTGGATGCCAACCGGGTGCTTCCCTCCGATTTGGAGGCGCTGGTGAAGCAGCGGTCTGTGGAGGAACCGGATCAAATGGCCCAATCCATTCTCTGTGACTTGTGCCGCAATTTAGACGCTGCCCGAGAGATGGGGATTCCCATCTGCCAAGACACGGGCATGGCGGTGGTGTTTGCGGAAGTGGGCCAGGAGCTGCACATCCAGGGAGACTTTGAGACTGCTGTCAACGAGGGGGTGCGCCGGGGCTATGTGGAGGGTTTACTCCGCTGTTCGGTGGTAAAAGACCCCATCCGCCGGGGCAATACCGAGGATAACACGCCGGCCATTCTCCATACGCGCCTTGTTCCCGGGGACAAGCTCACCCTTACGGTGGCCCCCAAGGGCTTTGGCAGTGAGAATATGAGCCGCTTGAAAATGTTCACCCCGGCCGCTAAAGAAGAGGATATCATCGGCTTTGTGCGGGAGACCGTGACATTGGCCGGCAGCAACCCCTGCCCTCCGGTGGTGCTGGGGGTTGGCATCGGAGGGGACTTCGAGCTGGCGGCGTATCTGGCAAAGAAGGCCCTGTGCCGAAGCGTTTCCCAACGGAATCCGGATCCCTATTACGCAGACCTGGAACAGCGCATGCTGACGGCGGTCAATGAGACGCAGGTGGGCCCCCAGGGATTTGGAGGCGAGACCACGGCTTTGGCTGTGAACGTGGAGACCTACCCCACCCACATCGCCGGGCTGCCGGTGGCGGTCAATGTGGGCTGCCACGTCACCCGCCACAAAACAGTGGTTCTGTAAACTTTTCTTTCTCTTTGAACACAAATTCTTCTGCGCTCCCTTGCTTTATTTTAGGTAATGTGCTAGAATAGAGTCACGGGAGCAGGGAAGCCTCCCCGAAGATGGAAGCGGGGTGTGCTTCCAGGTTCTTCCGGAAAATCTGATGAAAGGAAAGTTTGCCCGGCCCGCGGGAGGCGTGCCGATGTGCAGACGGGTACATGCCATGAAGGTCACGATTGTCGGAAGAAAAGTGAATCTGCGCAATAACTTCAAAGAGCTTGCGGAAAAGAAGCTCTCGAAATTTGATCGTATTTTTGACGAAGATGCCGAAGCTACCGTCACTGTGACGGTAGAGCGCAACCGCCAGACGGTGGAAATCACCATCAAACAGCGGGGCATGATTTACCGGGCGGAGGAGACCTCCCTGGAGATGAACGAGGCGTTGGACCATGTTATTTCCGCTTTGGGCAGACAAATCCGTCGGAATAAAACCCGGTTGGAACGGGCCAAAAAGGTCAGCCAGGACATCGATTTTCCCGATGCCCTCTACGACGAAGCCGACGAGGAGATTCAGGTGGCCCGCGTCAAACACTTCCGTGTGGAGGTGATGACCCCCGAGGAGGCGATTCTCCAGATGAACATGCTGGGGCATCAGTTCTTCCTGTTCCGGGACGATGCCAGCGGAGAGGTCAATGTGGTGTACCGCCGCAAGAACGGCGACTACGGCTTGCTGGTGCCGGAAAACAAATAACGAAAAACAAAACAGCCAGTGCGCGGAGGGAACCCGCTTGTGGGTTCCCTCTTTTTGCGGCTTGGAGGGGAAGGAGAGACTATGCGTAAAGCCATGAGGTTTTGTGTGCCCTGCCTGTTTGGGGTGGAGGGGCTGGTGGCCCAGGAATTGCGGGACATGGAGCTGGACCAGGTGCAAGCGGAAAACGGCCGGGTGCTGTTTTCCGGCGGCTGGGAGGCCATGGTGCGGACAAATCTGAACAGCCGTTTTGGGGAGCGGGTGCTCCTGCTGCTGGGGGAGTTTACGGCCCGCTCCTTTGAGGAGCTGTTTCAAGGGGTGAAATCCCTGCCTTGGGAGGATTTCCTGGGAAAAGAGGATCAGTTTCCCGTGACAGGCAGTTGCCTTTCCAGCCAGCTGCACAGCGTACCGGACTGCCAGGCCATTGTGAAAAAAGCGGTGGTAGAGCGGTTGAAAGCCAAGTATCGTCTCTCTTGGTTTCCGGAGACCGGATCCCTGCATCGCATTCGTTTCCGCATTTTAAAGGACCGTGTCACCGTGCTGGTGGATACCAGCGGAGAGGGTCTGCACAAGCGGGGGTACCGGGCGCAATCCAACCAGGCGCCCATCAAGGAGACGTTGGCCGCCAGCCTGTGCCAGTTGAGCCGCCTGCGCTCTGACGGACGGCTGATCGACCCCTTCTGCGGTTCGGGCACCCTGTTGGTGGAGGGGGCCCTGCTGGCACAGCGCATTGCCCCGGGGCTGCACCGCTCCTTTACCGCCCAGACCTGGGACAGCGTCCCCCAAACACTGTGGCAGCAGGAGCGGGAGAGAGCTCGCTCTCTAGAGCGGCGGGACAGCGGTTTTTCCGCCCAAGGCTTTGATGTGGATTCCGCCTCGGTTGCGCTGACGCTGCAAAACGCCCGAAAGGCGGGGGTGGAGGACGTTGTCTCCGCCCAGGTGCGGGATATCCGGGATTTCTCCCAAGAGGGAACCTATGGCTGCGTGATTTGCAATCCCCCCTATGGGGAGCGGCTGTTGGATGTGCGCCAAGCCCAGGAGCTCTATCAGGTCATGGGTACGCTGTTCCAACCCCGGCGGGGATGGAGTTTCGGGATCATCACTCCGGACACAGATTTTGAATCCCTGTATGGCCGCAAGGCGGATAAGCGCCGGAAATTGTACAACGGCATGATTCAGTGCCAGTACTACCAGTACTTCAAAGGGGAGGGAACCACCCGTGAACCTTCTGCGGCGTCTGCGCGGTGAAATGGAGACGCCCCGCCTGCTGCTGCGCCATTGGAGAGAGGCGGATCGGGAAGATTTTCTCGCCTTTACGGCGGATCCCGCGGTCATGCTCTCTTCCGGCGCTCGTCCTGCACGCACGCCGGAAGAAGAGGATACGGCCTTTCGCCGCGCCTTATGGGACAGCGGTTGTTACGCCATCGTGTGCAAGGAGACGGGGCGGGCTATAGGAAAGATCAAGTTTCAAAAGGACATCCGGCGTCCCAATGTGAACAGCCTTTCCATTGGCTATGAGCTGGCCCGGGCCTTTTGGGGGCAGGGCTATATGCCGGAGGCGCTCCGGGCTATGGTGGAATACGGCTTCGAGCACAAGGGGTTGGACGTGCTGGCCATCAGCCATTTTGCGGGAAACGACCGCTCCCGCCGGGTCATAGAGAAGTGCGGGTTCCGTTACGAAGGCATTTTGTATCAGGCGTATCGCCGGTACGACGGCATGGTCTTTGACGATGTGTGCTATTCCATCCTCAAGGAGGACTATTTCAGCGATCCAGAGCGGTACAAAAATCCCTAGGGGAAAGGAGGGGCGGCGATGGAGAACGAGATCATACGCTTGCTCCCCGCCGGCCCAGAGCTGGCGGGGCCGGTGACCGCTTACCTCCAGCGCAGCTGGGATTTCCTAAAGGCCTTTGAGCCCCTGCGGGAGGAGGCCTACTTCACGCGGGAATACCAGCAGGTCCTGCTGGAGGAGGAAGCCCGCGCCCGAGAGGCGGGAACCGGTTTCCGCTTTTACATCCAGCCGGTGGGGGAGCCCCAGACTGTCATCGGCAGCATTGGCTTGAACAACGTGGTGTGGGGCGCGTTCCGGTCGGCGTTTTTGGGCTATAAGCTGGAGGAGCCCCGCCAGGGCCGGGGCTATATGACTATGGCGGTGGACATGGTGGTCCGTCATGCCTTCGAGGATTTGGGCCTCCACCGGATCGAGGCCAACGTCATGCCCCGGAACAAGGCCTCCCTGCGGGTGCTGGAGAAGAACGCCTTTGTCAACGAGGGCTTCTCTCCCTATTACCTGAACATCAACGGGGTGTGGGAGGATCACATCCACATGGTGCGCATCAACTATGCCCTTCATTAGCTGTCTGTAAGGAATGGGAAAGAAAGGGACAGGAACGAGTAAGGTTCCCCTAAAAGAAAAGTAAGGCCCCTTTGGTACACTGGTGGTGTCCCCAAGAGGGCCTGATTTTTTTAAAAAGGGAGAATGGTCCATGAAGAAGAACTTGTTCCGCGCCGCCGCTGCCGTGGGGCTGTCTGCCGCCCTGCTGAGCCTTGCCGGCTGCCAGACTGCCGCCCAAAACGCCGTCCAAGAGCTGAATGCCCAAGATGCTGTCACCATCCAGCTGGTGTGCCAAAGTGAGGATATCTATCAGATCTTCTACTCCACCTATCTGGATGGAGTGGAGTATGGCCAGGGTGGCTGGGCGGACTTAGACGGCAAAGCCCTTACCCCAGAGACGTCCCTGACAGCCTCCTTTGACAAAGAGTACTTTGAAGGGAAAGATATCTCCGCTTTATCTATGGACTTCTCCCCCTATGGGGAAGGGGACACGGTGGAAATGGCCACCACAGAGCAGGTGGCAATCCCTGCGAAGTATGGCGAAACCTACACCATCCTCTTTACCGGGGACGAGGAGAGCGGTTTTACTGCCCAGCTGCAGGAATAGAGAAAGCTCCCGATTCGGGAGCTTTTTTCAGACTTTTGCCCACTCTTTCCGGCTGCGCAGAAACAGTGCTACCGCCAGCAGCGCTACCAAAAACTCTGTGACGGGGAAAGCCAGCCAAATGCCCACCATCTGTCCCAATGCGGACAGCAGGAAGGCCAGAGGGATAATCAGGAAAAAGCCCCGCAGCAGGGAGATGGCGTGGGCGGGCAGAGGCCGCTCGGTGGAGGTGAAGTACATGGCCATGATCACATTGCACCCGGCGAAGGGGCAGGCGATAAAGTACAGCCGCAGCCCCTGCTCGGCAATGGCTTGCAGGGTGGGGTTGCCCTCGCTGTTGAAGATGGCGGCGATTTGTGGAGCGAACGCCAGCACCACCCCGTAAATAATCACAGACAGGCATACCATGGTCACCATGGCGTAGCGCAGGATGGCGGTCAAGCTCTTCCGGTCCCCCGCGCCGTAGCTGCGGCTGAGGATGGGCTGGATGCCCTGGGCAATCCCTGTGTAGATGGCAATGACCACCAAAGAAAGGTTGGCAATCACCCCATAGGCCGCCACGCCAATGTTGCCTTCCAGGTTCAGAATGAGGGCGTTGAAGACAATGATGACAATCCCTGAGGAGGCCTCTGTCACCAGGGAGGGTACGCCGCTGGAGAGAATGCGGCCCAGCATCCGTCCTTGGGGTTTGCAGGCCACCGGGCGAAAGTTGTTTTTCCGCCGGAAGAAGTGGGGGGAGAGGATGGCCATGCTGATGATGGGAGCCAGCCCTGTGGCAAACACCGCGCCGAAGATCCCCATGCCGCAGGGGAAGATGAATACCCAATCCAGCACCACGTTGGAGAGGCTGCCGCCGATCATGGCCGCCATGGAAAGCTGGGGCGCGCCGTCGTTGCGCACAAAGCACAGCAGCACGTTGTTCATCAAAAAGGCGGGGGAGAACAGCAGAATCACCCGCAGGTAGGTCTGGGCCATGGTGAACACGTTCCCCGCGCCCCCAAACAGCCGTACAATGTCCCCGGCGAACAGCAGCCCCACTGCCACAAAGAACGCTGCCAGCGCCGCGGCCAGCATCAGCACATGGGTGAAGACCTTGTTGGCCTCCCGCCGGTTGCCCTGACTCTGCAAAATGGAGTACCGGGTGCCGCCGCCCATGCCGATCATCAGGCCGCTGCCGTGAATGAAGTTGTAAATGGGGATGGCCAAGTTCAAAGCGGCCAGGCCGTCCGCTCCCAGGCCCAAGGACACAAAGAAGGTGTCTGCCAAAATGTAGCAGGAGAGGGCGATCATTCCCAACACGTTCAGGGAGGTGTACCGGGCGAAATCCTGCAAGGGTGAGGTCCTGCTCATGGGGCAACCCTCCCCTGCCGAAGTTCCTTAGCCTCTTTGCCGGTCAGGTGTTCGACTGTCATTTCCAACACGCACACCCGGTCCCACGCACCGGAGATTTCCTGGCGCAGGCTTTCTTTTTCTCCAGGGTTGAACCGCTCTCCCAGGGCCTCCAGAGCAGCCTGCTTTTCCTCAATGTTCTCCAGTATCCGCACCTTTCCAAAGGCGATGACGCTGCGAAAGTAGGTGGTATATTTCTCCGGCACTACCTGGTCTTGGACGATGACGCAGAAGGAACACTTCTCCTCCCGCCGGATGGCGTCCAGTTTGTAGCCGGCCTGGGCGCAGTGGAAGTACAGCTTCCCGTTGTGATACACGTAGCTCAGGGGCACACCGTAGGGGTAGCCGTCGTCTCCCAGCAGGGACAGAACGCCGCTGGTGCCTTGTTGCAACATAGCTTCCGTCTCCTCTTGGGGGAGAAGCTGGTTTTTTCTTCGCATTTCCCGAAACATGGTCATTCCTCCTAAAGCACTGGCCAGGCAATAAAAAAAGCACCGGTACGCCGTATCTCCAAATGGCCTGCGGATACGGTTCCAATGCTCTTCCCACCCGGCGGCGGGCACGATATTTTCTGTCTTTGGGATTGTAACACACCTAAGCCCCCCTTGTCAAGAAACAGGCGGCTTGCTTTTTCTCTCCTGCTCCTGTACAATGGAAAAAAGGAGGGGAAGCCTATGGCCTTCGATTTCAAAAAGGAATACAAGGAGTTTTACCTGCCCAAAAACAAACCCGCTCTTGTCACAATCCCGCCCATGAACTATATCGCTGTTCGGGGTAAGGGTGATCCCAACCAGGAGGGTGGTGCATATAAGGCAGCAGTGGGCGTTCTCTACGCCTTGGCCTACACGTTGAAAATGAGCTATAAAACCGGCCATGCCATCGACGGCTTTTTCGAGTATGTGGTGCCGCCCTTAGAGGGCTTTTGGTGGAGTGAAAGCGGAGCTGTGGATTTTCGCGACAAAGCCGCCTTCCAGTGGATTTCCGCCATCCGCCTGCCGGATTTTGTGGGGGAAAAGGACTTTCGTTGGGCGGTGGAAGAAGCTTCCCGCAAGAAAAAGCTGGATTGTTCTGCCGCCTTCTTCTATCGCATGGAGGAGGGCTTGTGTGTGCAGATGATGCACCTGGGCCCCTATGACAACGAGCCTGCCTCTCTGGCGGCCATGGACGCTTTTGCCCGGGAAAACGGGTGTGAACTAGACATCACCGAAACCCGACGCCACCACGAAATCTACCTTTCCGACCCGCGGAAAGCTCCGCCGGAAAAATGGAAAACCGTTCTGCGTCAACCTATTCGCAGAGTGTGAAAAAAGGTCTCCTGTGAGAAACAGGAGACCTTTTGTGTTTTGTTTACCGGCTGTTCAGTTCCGCGTACTGCAGCAGGTTGCGGCACAGCCACAGCACCAGCACAGCAATGAGGACATTGACGAAACTCATGGCCAGCAGGGCTGCCACCACTTCAAAGGCGGGGAACAACACCGCCGCGGCCAGACAGGCCCCAATGCCGGGAAGGGTCATCAGGAACAGGCACAGGAAGTAGAAAAGGAAAATCAAGGTCTTGGACTGGACCATGCCGAACACCCGCTCCACCAGTACGTTGCCAGCGGTAAACAGCAGGGCAAAGCTGATCCGTGTCACAATACAAAAGACCACCGTCACAGGGGGAGAACCCAAAATGCAGCCCACAATCACAAAGATGAGCACCGCCTCCAGGGCATCGGTGAGCAGGCTCTCCTTTAGGGCGTACAGCAGTTTCTTCAGAGGCGGTTCCGGGATAAGGTAGATGTAGGGCTTAATCAGCTCCCGGTTAAACCGGCCCAGAGCCACGGTGAACAGCTGCATGTACGTGGAAAAGGCCAGAATGCCCACCAGGCCGGCGTCTCTCATGAAAAAGGACACCACAATGATAATGCCCGCAAAGAGCAGGGACATGTTGGAGAACAGGAACACCCCGCTGCGGCGGTTCTCCACCCGGTGTTTATAGTAGAGGGCGGAGGCGCCCCAGCCCTTGCCCAGGCCGGTTTTGCCCACCTTCACATTCTTAGGCACCACCTCGTTGAGCTGCCCCTCCTTCTGGGCGGTGACAGCGGATTGGGCGGTTTCTGCCGTGGCCAACACGTCCTCGTAGTAGTTGTTCTTGCAGGTGAGGATCAGCCCCAGCAGCAGCGCCAGCAAAGCGGCCAGTAACCCACCGCACACTGCCACTTGCAGCCAATCTGCGGTGAAGATGCCGCCAATGAGTCCGGCAGCCCAACCGGACGCCGGGAACAGCAGCCCGGGCAGGGTGGCAAAGAAGGCCGCGCCCTTTTCCAGCAGCGGTTCGTAGCTGCCCCCGTTGGCAAGGGAGAACAATTCCTCCCGGCAGGCGAGTACCGCCCACACACCGTACAGAGCGGCTGCTCCAAACACGCAGTAGCGCACAATTTTTCCCGCCTTCTCCCAGCCGCTGGTGCGCACATAGGAGGCCATGGAGGCCAACTGGGCAAAAAACAGGGTGAGGCCATAGCCTAGAATGATCAGCACCAGGTGAACCGGTTCCATCCCGTAGGCCCCGTGCATCCAAGAGTACTGAAACAGAATAAAGAACCCCAGCACCAGAGAAAGCCCCAGCTGGCGCACCAGCCCGTAGACCAAAATCCTATTGGAACTCAGAGGAGCGGGGAAGAGCAGCGTCACGTCGGACAGGGTGAACATAGGAGAGTTGGAGGAGCTGCTCCCAGAGGCGAACACCATGAGAAACATCATGGTGTAAAACAGAGTCATAATCGCCACCAACTCTTGCGGGTTCCGAAATTCCTCCATGTCGTAGGCGCCGCCGGAGAAGGCTGTAAAGGCAAACAGCGCTACTAGAAGTACCGCGTAAATCAGCTTGGCTGGACTTTTCACCACGCCGATCAGCTGATTCTTTAGCTTTCGAACGGTGATGTACACAAGAGGGCTTTTCATGGCGTCATCCCTCCGTCACCGGGGAGGTGTTCCCTTCTGTAATAGCGAAGAACAGCTCCTCCAAAGTCTGGCCTTCGCTGGCGTCGTTGAGCTTGGTGGCGGCAAAGCGGCCGTTCATCATGATGTTGGCCACATCCCAGTAGTCCTCCACGCTGTCGATCATATGGGTGGAGATCAACACGGAGACCCCGTCTGCTTTCAGCTCTCGGAAAATTTCCTTAAGCTCCTTAATGGCGTGGGGGTCCAGACCCACCAAGGGCTCGTCGAAAATGGCCACCCTGGGTTTGTGGCACAGGGCGCAGCAGATGGAGAGCTTTTGCTGCATGCCCTTGGAGAGCTCTTTCCCCAGCTTATTCCGCTTGTCGTCTAACTCCAGCCGCTCCAGCAGCCGGTTGGTGTAGGTTTCATCCTCCACCTTGTAGGCACGGCGGATGAACTCCAGATGCTCCTCCACGGTGAGCAGGTCATAGACGGCGGGCATTTCCGGAATGTAGCCCAGCTGGGCTTTGGCCTCCAGAGAGGTGTTCACAAAGCCGTTGATCTCAATCCGGCCGGTGAACCGCAGCAGGCCGGTGATGCACTTGATGATGGTGGACTTTCCCGCCCCGTTGGGGCCCAGCAAAATGCCAATCTGTCCGTCGCCCACGGCAAAACTGATGTTGTCGTTGGCCAAGGTTTTGCCGTACTTCTTGGTCACGCCGCTGATGGATAACATACGTCTCCCTCCATAAATCTCACAAATAAGTATTTGGGACGGCACCATTGTACCGTATGGGGGAGGGGCCTGCAACCTGCTTGCAGGATTCTTAAGATTTTCGACAGAAAATCTTAATGTGGTTTTGACGGCCACTTAACCTCTTTCCACTTAACCTCTTTTTCGTATAAGTATGCACCCCTGCGGGAGAGATGTGTCACTCTTTCCAGCTGGCGGCGCACAAGTCCGCTTTGCCAAAGGGTTCGGAAGAGAGAAAGGCAATCTGCCGCCCGGTGGTTTCCACCACCCCTTCTTCCTTTAATTTTTTCAGTTCCCGCATCATGGCGCTTCGGTCCGCACAGATGTAGTCTGCCAGAGCGCTCAGGGAAAAGGGGAGGGTGAAACGCAGGCTTTGGGCTTCAAAGGCGCAGATGCGAAAAGTGCACAGCAGCTTTTCCCGAATGCTCCGGCAGGAGAGCACCTCCACCCGTTCGCTCAGGGCAAAGGCCTTGTGGGAGAGAAGGCCCAACAGGTTTTCCAGCAGCTTGTGGTGGCAGCCGCAGGCTTTGGCACAGGGCGCCGCCAGTTTGGCTCGGGGGAGAAAAAGCACCGTGCAGGCCGTTTCACACACCAGTGTGACACTATCGCAGGGAAGGCTGGCAAAGGCCACCCCTTCTCCAAAGATACCTCCCGGCCCCAGGCGCTCCAAAATGGTCCGGCTGCCCCGGGCATCTATTTTGACCAAAACGGCTTGCCCTTCCTGCACCAGCCCTAAAGTTTGTCCGTCGCCACTCCCGTAGGTGTAGGCAGTTTCCCCGGCGTGAAAGGTGCGCGGGTTGCTTTGCAGACAGGCTACCATTTGGAGGCACTCCGATTCCTCCATTCCTTGAAATAAGGGAAGCTGTGACAGATGTTTCATAGGACGCTCCTTTTTCGATCGAAACTTGATTCGCCTACATCTGGTCTAGGCGAATATGGTGGGTACTCTTGCAAATACTCTTTGCGAAACGTGGTTGCCCGCTGTTTCCTCTCGGCACAAACAGCTGGAGGACGAGGTGGGCTTTGCCTTTTCCTGCGGCATATACCTGCAGGCACAAAGGCTCTCTCATTTTCTTGGAGGCAGTGGGGGAAAGTTTTGCGGGTCCTTGTCGTGCGCAGGAATACTCGTTGCAACAAGGGGCAGACTAAGAGACAAAACTGTGAAGCAAGGAGGAATCCCCATGCCGGAACCCAGTAAAATGGACCTAGAGGCAAAGCTCTATTTCCAATCCCTTCCCCCTGCCCTGCAGGAGCAGCTGATGCAGAGCGCCGCCGACCTGAATACCAAGGAGGATTTGGTGCGCTACTGCACCAACCTGCTGGGAGGGCACGCGCCGGAAGTGCAATCTTGACCTCTGAAGGAAGAGGAAGGGCCGTCTATGGAAAAAGGAAGGACACCCCCGCATGAGGGAGCGCCCTTCCTTTTTTCTCAGTTTTTAGCCGGTTTGTCCCGCAGGTTCTTCCGAGCCCACAGCAAAAAGGTCACCGTGGTGGTAGTGGCAGCTAAGATATCCGCCACCGGTTCCGCCACAAAGACGCCGAAAAGTTTGTCTTCGAAAAACAAGGGCAGAATATAGATGAAAGGAATCAACAGCACAATCTTGCGCAGCAGCGCCAGCAGCAAGGAGGCTTTCGCCTGCCCCAGGGCCAGGAAGGACTGCTGAAATCCGGTTTGCGCGCCAAAGGAGAAACAGCCGAACAAAAAGATCCGAGCAGCCCACACAGCTGTGTCCATCAACTGGGCGTCGCTGGTAAAGATCCCCACAAACACCTGGGGAACCAGCATAATGGCCAGCCAGAACAGCACGCTGTACGTTAAAGTGCAGGTGAGCAGCAGACGCACCGATTGGCGCACCCGCTCCATGTTTCGGGCGCCATAGTTGAAGCTGGTGATGGGCTGGGCGCCTTGGGTCAGCCCCTGCAGGGGCAAGTTGATCACCTGCATAATGCTGGCGATCACCGTGTAAGCGCCCACGGCCGTGTCTCCGCCGTAGCGGAGGAGAGAGGTGTTCAGCACCACGCTCAGCAGGCTTTCCGTGCTCTGCATAATAAAGGGGGAGACGCCCAGGCCCAAAACAGGCAGCAGGATGTTCCACCGAATGGCCATGCAGCGCGCCTTGATTCGCAGTATGGTCCGTTTCCCCAGCAGGAATGCCAGCACCCAAACTGCGGAAACGGCCTGGGAGAGCACGGTAGCAATGGCGGCTCCCTGCACCCCCATATCCAAGGCAAAGATGAACACGGGGTCCAGCACAATGTTGAGCACGGCTCCAATAATCACCGTGAACATACTGGTTTTGGCAAAGCCCTGGGAGGTGATGAACATATTCATGCCCAGGGAGATCTGCACAAACACGGTGCCGCACACATAAATGCCCATGTAGTCCATGGCATAGCCGATGGTGTTTTCACTGGCGCCAAAGGCCCAGAGAATGGGTTCCTGAAACACCAGGAACACTGCGGTCAACACCACAGAGAGAGCCAGCAGGGCGGTAAAGCAGTTGCCCATAATACGCTCCGCTTTTTCCCGGTTTCCCTCGCCCATGGCGATGGAGGCCCGGGGAGCGCCGCCCATAGCCACCAAGGAGCTGAAGGCGCTGATCAAGGTGATGATGGGGAAGGTGATCCCCACGCCTGTCAAAGCGGCCGTGCCAATTTCAGGAATGTGCCCGATGTAGATGCGGTCCACAATGTTGTAGAGCATGTTGACCACCTGGGCGGTGATGGCAGGCACCGCCAGAGAAAACAGCAGTTTTCCAATGGGAGCAGTGCCCAGGGCATTTTCCTGGCCGGCGGTTGTCGATGTTTGCGTGCGACTCATTTTTGCTTCGATTCCTCTTTTCTCTTCGGTTGTTCCACAGGATCCTTCACCAGCAGCAGCCGGGCGATCCGCTGGTCCTCCACTTCCAAAACGGTGATGGTCAGCCCGGCCTCCTTGACCTGAGGATGCTCCCCAGCTTTGGGCAGGCGCCCCAGCCGCTCTGTGACAAAACCCGCCACGGTGTCGTATTCGCCCTCTGGCAGGGAGCAGCCGGTCATGTCCCCGATCTCGTCGATGGAAGCAGCCCCGTCCACGGTGAATTCCGTCTCGCTCATCCGGTGGATTTCCTCTTCCTCGTGGTCGTATTCGTCCTGAATGTTGCCCACAATGTCCTCCACCAGATCTTCCAAGGTGATCAATCCCGCTGTGCCGCCGTACTCGTCCAGCACAATGGCAATCTGCACCTTTCTCTCGGTCATTTCTGTGAAGAGCTGGCTGCACCGTTTTGTCTCCGGCACGAAATAGGCGGGCCGCATCAAGTCGGTCAGCTTTAAAAAGTCCGGAATTTGCCGGCCCACATAGGGCAGCAGATCCTTAATATAGCAAATGCCCACCACCGTGTCGATATCCTCGTGATACACGGGGATGCGAGAACAGCCGTGCTCCACGGAGGTTTCCACCACTTCTTCCAAGGGGGCGTCGTCCTCTACGGCGATAATGTCCGTGCGGTGGGTCATGGTTTCCTCCGCCGTGGTATCCTTAAAGTCCAAGATGTTGGTGATCATGTCACGCTCGGACTCTTCAATGACGCCTTTTTCCTCACTCTCACCCACAATTTGCAGGATCTCTTCCTCGGTGACAGGATCGTCCAATTTGTGGGGGTCGATGCGGCACAGGCGAAGGACGCCGTTGACTACCAAAGCGCACAACATAAGAGAGGGCATAGCCAAAGACCGCAGGGAAGAGAGGACGCCCGCAAACCGGTAGGCAAAGCTTTTGGCGTTGTGACGGGCTGTCTTCTTGGCCAGAAGGTCGGCAAAAAGGAAAAAGACCAGCGCGTATCCCAGGGTGATGAGAAAGAAGGCGAGCAGCCGCCGGACACCGCTGTGGGAGATGGCTCCCAGGCCGTCCCAAAGCAGCGGGTAGAACGAACAAAGGCACATCCCCAGCCCCAGCAGCCCAAACAGCGTCAACCCCCACTGCAGGGGGGAGACAGCCGCCCGCTGGTTGCGCATCAGCTTTAAAAGCTTTTGGGCTTTCTGATTTCCCTCTTCCGCTTCCCGGTGCACAGCGGCGTGGGAAAGGCCGCTTATGGCCGCCTCGCCTGCAGCGTACCAGGAGGAGAGAAACAGGCAGACAAACGTCAGCAACAAGGTGAGGATGAAAAGACCGTCCGGATCCATAAAAAAAGTAAACCCCTTTCAAGCGGAGCCGGGTTTTCTCCCGGCTGTTATTTCCCTTTATTCTACCTGAAAGCAGGAGGGATGTCAATTCAGAGGAAAAGAGTGACAAAAAATTGTCGATTCCACTTTTTTTCCTTTACAGGCCGCGAAAAAAATGCTAGAATAAAACAGCACGGGTATACCGGCCGCACCTGCGCGAGAAACCCGTCACACCTGTTCGATCATCCTAAAAGGAGGAAAATACTTCATGGCAAGAAAAATGAAAACCATGGATGGCAACAGCGCCGCTGCCCACGTTTCCTATGCGTTTACCGACGTTGCTGCTATCTACCCCATCACACCTTCTTCCGTGATGGCGGATGAGACCGACAAGTATGCCGCTGCAGGCCGCAAGAACCTGTTCGGCAGAGAGGTCCGGGTCACGGAGATGCAGTCCGAGGCTGGCGCCGCCGGCGCTGTGCACGGCTCTCTGGCGGCCGGTGCTCTCACCACCACCTACACGGCTTCTCAGGGCCTGCTGCTGATGATCCCCAACATGTACAAGATGGCTGGCGAGCTGCTGCCCAGCGTGATTCATGTGTCCGCCCGTACGGTGGCCACCCATGCGCTGAACATCTTCGGTGATCATTCCGACGTGTACGCCTGCCGTCAGACCGGCTACGCAATGCTGTGCGCCAACTCTCCCCAGGAAGTCATGGACCTGGGCGCCGTGGCCCACCTTTCCGCAATCAAGGGCCGGGTACCTTTCCTCCACTTCTTCGATGGCTTCCGCACCTCTCATGAGATCCAGAAGATCGAGGTGTGGGATTACGAGGACCTGGGCGACCTGCTGGATTGGGACGCTGTCAACGAGTTCCGCCGCCGCGCTCTGAACCCCGAGCATCCTGTGCTCCGCGGCCAGGCTCAGAACGGCGACATCTTCTTCCAGGCTCGCGAGGCTTGCAACAAGTACTACGATGCTGTGCCCGAGGTTGTCGTGGACTACATGAACAAGGTCAACGAGAAGATCGGCACCGACTATAAGCCCTTCAACTACTACGGCGCTCCCGATGCGGACAAGGTCATCATTGCCATGGGTTCCGCTTGCGAGACCATTGAAGAGGTTATCGATTACCTGAACGCTGCCGGCGAGAAGGTGGGCCTGGTGAAGGTTCATCTGTATCGTCCCTTCGTGGCCAAGTACCTGCTGGACGTGCTGCCTGAGACCGTGAAGAAGATTTCCGTTCTCGACCGCACCAAGGAGCCTGGCTCCATCGGCGAGCCCCTGTACCTGGATGTGCTGGCTGCTATCAACGGCACCTCCTTCGGCGCTTGCCCTGTGTACTCCGGCCGTTACGGTCTGGGTTCCAAGGATACCAAGCCCAGCGACATCATCGCCGTGTACCGCAACATGGAGAAGGACGAGCCCAAGAAGCGCTTCACCATCGGCATTGTGGACGACGTGACCCATCTG
>CAJFEW010000018.1 GCA_904374805.1 uncultured Neglectibacter sp. | reverse complement strand
CGAGGCCAACCCCGCCGAGGCTGTCTCCTTCCTGGAGGAGCGCTTCCAGGCGGAAAATATCCCCTATGAAATCGACCGGGACTCCTGTGTGGAGGAGGATTGGATCAACAACTGGAAGAAGTATTTCCATCCTATCCCCGTGGGGGAGAAGCTTTTAATCCGCCCCCTGTGGGAGGATGACTACGATCCCCAGGGCCGCACGGTGCTCCACCTGGAGCCCGGCCTGGCCTTTGGCACCGGCACCCATGAGACCACCCGCCTGTGCCTGGAGCTCTTAGAGAAGTACGTCACCCCGGGCATTGACTTTCTGGACATGGGCTGCGGCAGCGGCATCCTGTCCGTGGCGGCCCTGCTGCTGGGGGCCAAGTCCGCCGTGGGAGTGGACATCGACCCCTTGGCTGTGAAAACCGCCGTGGAGAACGCCGAGACCAACGGCGTGGCCGACCGCTTCACCGGCATCTGCGGCAACCTGGCGGAGAAGGTCACCGGCAAGTTCCAGGTGGTGGCCGCCAACATCGTGGCGGATATTGTCATCCTTCTCAGTAAAGACGCCCCCCGGTTCCTCAATCCGGACAGCACCTACATCGTCAGCGGCATCATCGACACCCGGGAGCAGGACGTTCTCGCCGCTATCCAGGACACCTTCCAGGTCCTTGAGCGCCGGGAAGAGAAGGGCTGGGTGGCCATGGCCCTAAAGCTAAAGGGAAAATGAGCAAAAGAAAAGAGAGAGGGGAGACCTCTCTCTTTTTTGTATGGGCTAAGGTTCACTGGATATAGCGCCCGGTCAGCTGCACAGTTTGATGGATAAGCTCCTCTCCTGTAGCCGTATCGGTGACCACAACGGTAAACTCCTCGTTCCAGGCGGGCAGGTAAGTTTCCGAGGGAATATACAGATCGTACGTGTGCACGGCGTTCACTCGCATATCCCAGTAATATACACTCTCGTCCAGGAAGCCGTTGCCCCTGCCGTCGGGAACATCCTTGGTGGAGATGGTGGTCCCCAGCAGCGTGCCGTCCGCCGTGTAAATAGACGCTTCCACTTCCCGGTAAGTATCCGGGGTTGCCACATTGATAAGGAACCAATTTTCCGATCGGGTGAATGTCACCCCGCGCAGTTCCATCTGGGTGTTCTGAGTGGCAAAGGGTTCATCTTCGTCGGTCCACCAAATGGAGTAGTAATGGAAGGGGCCGTCCAAATCCAGCAAACCGCCGTCGTCGTACGTGGTGGTAGCCACTGCTTCCAGTGTGGTCAGGTCGATAGTGAATTCCGCCCGCACAGATTCTTCCGAACCGTCAGGGTACAGCCGCAGGACGATTTGGTCGTTTCCGGCGGGCACCCCGTCAAAATACAGGGTGCTGGTGGAAGAACGCAGGTCAGATGTGGGCCAAAACGCCCCTTTTTCTCCAGATTCAGCCAGATTGAATTTGACCTCCAAGCCGTCTGTGGTGTACAGTTTGGGATAAACCTTATATTCAGGAAGGTTCATAGTGATCAGTGTTTGGGTGGGGGTGGAGTCAATGGAGACCACCTGCGCACCATCCACATCCGCGCTTTCAATGGCACCGGAAACGTTGTAACTGGTGTCTGCCATCACAGAGAAGCTGGATTGGAAACTGGTGCCGGGCAAGTCCACAAAATCCCCTTTTGATTCATAGTCGGTGGTGCGGGGATAACCGACTTGGGCGGTCTCCCCGTCTTCCAAAGGAGTATTCAAAGCACAGGAAATCATCCCAGAGAAATGGCCGTCTCCTGTGGAAGAAAGGCCCGTGACTGTTACAGGGGGAAGGGTCTCTCCATTCACTGTCAATGTTGCATACTCCCTGGTACAAACATAGGCAAAGTTATCGGATTGTTCCACAGGGAGAGTCACATCCAGCGTGAAGGAGAGCCTCTGCCCATCGCTGTATGCCTGAGAGATCTCCAGTTGGGCCGAACCATTCTCAGCTACCGCGAAAACATCCACATCCTGGGTGTCATAGGTGTCCAAGTTGGCGCCGTGAGCGGCTTTATTGTTCCGGGCAAAGGTAAAGCCTCCGTTGAGGTTTTCAAAAAACCGTCCCACTCCCGGCAGGCTCTCCGCAAAGGCCGGGAAGGCGGCGTTCACGCCGAAGAGCATGCCACAGCACAGGCAAGCCGTGGCGGCGGTGATCCACAGCCCCTTATGGCGGCGTCTGCGGACAGGGGCCTCTTTCTGCACGCCCAGCATTTTGTAGGTGTCCTCAAAGCGCTGGGTAGCTTTGGGGGAGAGGTTCCGGCGGGGAATTTCCTGCTGGAGCTGCTCCAGAAAAGCTGCGTCTTTCATAAACATTCTCCTTTCTCCTGCACATAGAGTTTCTTAAAGCGCTCCCGGCTTCGGGTAAGGCGGGTGCGCACCGCTCCTTCCGAAAGGGAAAGGGCGTCTGCAATTTGCCGAACGCTGAAATCGTCGTAGTAGAACAGAGATAAGAGAAGCTGGTCGTTTTCTCCCAGCTTGTCCATAGTCCGGCGCACGTCCATGCTGGTGTCCCAATCTGGTTCGTCTCCGGATTCCGGCAGCTCCTCTACATAGGCGAAATGGCTTTTCCCTCTCTGTACATCCCGGCACTTATTCAAGAGAATTTTCACCAGCCACGTTTTAAAATAGCGGTCTTTGCGCAGGCTGGGCAGGTTCTCCCAACAGGCCAAAATAGCGTCTTGCAGCGCATCCAGTGCATCGTCCTCCTGACGGAGCACCAGCAGGGCTGTGTTGTACAGCATCTGCCGGTTTTGATCGATCAATTGGGCAAAGGCTTCTTTGTCCCCTTTTTTCGATCGCTTCACTAAGTCCGTCATGGATCTCCCTCCTTTCTCATTGCATCTATTAGTCGGGGCAGGGGAGGGAAGTGTTACACCCGCTCCCAGGAAAAAGGAAAAAAGTCGTAAAAAAAGTCCCCCGTGTACCCACGGGGGACCCATTGCTCAGCTTTTAGAGGTTCTCCTTCAGCCAGGCAATATCTTCTTTTAAGCAAGTGATTCGGTCTTTGCCGCCATAGCTGGCTTCCCGCTCAACCACATACAGAACTTCACCGTTCCACTGAGCGTCTGCGGCAGCCTTTACAGCTTTCCAATCCACAATGCCCGTGCCCTGGGGCACATTCAGCTTCTCGCGTTCTTCCATCATCTTCTTAAAAGCTTCCGGAATAATGAGATTGCCGTTTTCGTCCTTTTCAAATTGAGGACGGGGCATGGGAGGATCATACCGGGACCGAGGGGTGCCGGTGCCGATCACACCGCCGTTTTCTTTGATGTGAATGGCACAGATGCGTCCAGCGTGCTTTTGAATGTACGCCACAGGATCCACTCCAGCGGCGGAAGCCCATCCGCAGTCAATCTCAAAAGCCACTGTCTCCGGATCGGTATTTTCAATGACCCAATCCAGCAGATATTTTCCTTCGTCTACGACAAATTCGTCGGTGTGGTTGTGATACCCAATGGTGATTCCATAAGGCTTGGCCATCTTTCCGAACTTGTTCAGATCAGCAGCCACTTCCTTTGCTTCTTCGGCGGATTTAAAGGGAGTCATGGGGCAGGCAACATACTTCATGCCCAGCTTAGCCAAGTAGGGCAGGTCCTGTTCCATGAAGTCAAAGGCCACATGGGCAGAGACAGCTTGTACACCTGCCTCCTGCAAGGCCTTCTGTACATCCTCAACCGGAATGTTTTCGTAGTTGCGTACGAACTCCACACCGGAATAACCCATTTCACCCGCACAGCGGATCTTATCCAAAAAGGATAGGGGGCAATCAAACCCAAAGGAAAACAGTTGAAGGTTTACTTTATCCATGCTTCTAAATCACATCCTCATGTCTTGCAAGAAAACCTAAGCGTCCAAACGTCGACTGCTAAAAGAATTAGAAGTAGACGGGCTTGCCGGTCTTGGAAGACTGATAGATGGCATCCAGGATCTTGGTGACCACGAAAGCCTGATCGGCAGTGACGAACAGTTCGCCTTCGCCGCGCAGAGCCTTCACCCAGATCTCATGCTCCTTGGAAACGGGAGCGGGACCCTGGCTGAAGCCGGGGATGTAAGACTGCACCTTGTTGCCAACCATGGTGATGGAGGGCTG
Source organism: uncultured Neglectibacter sp. (assembly GCA_904374805.1). Classification (GTDB taxonomy): domain Bacteria; phylum Bacillota; class Clostridia; order Oscillospirales; family Acutalibacteraceae; genus Acutalibacter; species Acutalibacter pullicola. The sequence goes on along the minus strand of CAJFEW010000018.1, from coordinate 25,173 downwards.
AGAAGCCACAACATGGTTCAAACGAACCTGGCCAGACAGAGTGTCCAGACCGCCCTTGGTGCCCACCAGCAAAGCAGTAGCTTCGTTGTTGGCGCCAGCAGCCTCGGCCATGTTGATAGCCCAAGCAGCGCGCAGATTGATGACAGCGCCGTTCTTCATCTTGATATGGCCGATAGCGGAGTCTTCCACGTCGTAGGTCTTGTTGTTCCAGCTGTTCTGGTTGCCCATATGGTCAACCTGGCCCTGATATTCGGGATCCAGCAGGGTGCCCAGCTTCTCAAAGGAAGTGCCCACCACGTAATCCACGTCGTAGTTGTTCATCAGGAACAGAGTCAAATCCAGAGCATGGGTGCCGATGTCGATCAGGGGACCGCCGCCCTGCTTGGACTTGTCGGTGAACACGCCCCAAGTGGGAACGCCGCGGCGACGGAGGTAGGTAGCCTCAGCATAGTAAACATCGCCCAGCCAACCGTCGTCCACAACCTTCTTGGCGACCTGGTTCACGGGGAAGTGACGGTACTGATAGCCGATGGTCAGCATCTTGCCGGTACGATCGCGGGCGTCCAGCATCTTCTGAGCGTCAGCGGGGGTGGCAGCCATGGGCTTCTCGCAGAGAACATGCTTGCCAGCTTCCAGAGCGGCAACAGTGATCTCGCAGTGAGCCACGTTGGGAGTCAACACATGAACGGCGTCGATGGTGGGATCAGCCAGCAGCTCATGATAGTCGGTGTAAACCTTCGCATCGGGAGTGCCGTACTCTTTAGCAGCCTTCTCAGCGCGCTCGGGGATCAGGTCGCAGAAAGCAACCAGGTCAACGTACTCCTTCTGCTGGGACATGCCAGGAAGGTGCTTTCCGTTTGCGATACCGCCGCAGCCGATAAAGCCAATCTTTAATTTTGCCATGGGGATCTCCTCCTATTTTCTTTCACACGTCAAAAGGGCGTGTGTTTATTACGAGCCTATTTTAGTACATCTTTTTGGAATTGTAAAGAGATTTCAGGCGTTTTTTAGAAAAGTTTCTATAAACCTTCAGAAAACTCCGGAATGGGAGAACACTTAATATTGTCTTCCCCAATACACCATATGCCGGGCTGGCTTGCCGCAGCAGACGCACACATCGGAGAGGTGTTCCTCTTCAAAGGGGATGCACCGGGACTTGACGCCGCCAGTTTCCTCCTTGATTTTTTCCTCGCAGGCACTGTCGCCGCACCACATGGCCTTGATAAAGCCGGGATGGTTTTGCGCGGTATCCAGGAACTCCTCATAGGTGGTGGCGGTAAAGGTTTTCTGCTGCAAATTTTCCAAAGCGCGCTGGTACATAGCGTCGTGCAGGTCCTGCAGACCCTGTGCCACAGCCTCCTCCAAGTTGTCCAAAGAGACAAACTGCTTCTCCCGGTTGTCCCGGCGCACCAGGACACACTGGCCGTTTTCAATGTCTTTGGGACCGATTTCCAGCCGCAGGGGCACGCCCTGCATCTCGTACTGGGCGAACTTCCAGCCGGGGGAGTTGTCGCTGTCGTCCAGCTTCACACGGAACTTCTCCGACAGTTTCTCATAGAGTTCCCCAGCCTTCTCCAGTACGCCAGGTTTGTGCTGGGCCACCGGTACGATCACCACTTGGATGGGAGCAATCTTGGGGGGCAATACCAGGCCGTTGTCGTCCCCGTGCACCATAATCACAGCGCCCACCATGCGGGTAGAAACGCCCCAAGAAGTCTGGTGGGGATGCTGCAGCTTGTTCTCCCGGTCGGTAAAGGTGATGTCGAAAGCTTTGGTAAAGCCGTCGCCAAAGTAGTGACTGGTGCCGCCCTGCAGGGCCACGCCGTTGTGCATCATGGGTTCGATGGTGTAGGTGGCCTCAGCCCCGGCGAACTTTTCCTTTTCCGTCTTTTTGCCCACTACGGCAGGAATGGCCAGGGTGTCCCGATAGAAGTCCTCGTAAACCTTCAGCATGGTCAGGGTAAACTCCTGGGCCTCCTCGGCGGTCTCGTGCATGGTGTGCCCCTCTTGCCACAAGAACTCGGAAGAGCGCAGGAAGGGGCGGGTGGTCTTTTCCCAGCGCACCACGCTGCACCATTGGTTGTACAACTTGGGCAAATCCCGGTAGGAGTGGATGATTTTCTGATAGTGTTCGCAGAACAGGGTTTCGCTGGTGGGCCGCACATACAGCCGCTCCGCCAGCTTCTCGCCGCCGCCCTCGGTGACAATGGCGCACTCGGGGGCAAAACCCTCTACATGGTCCTTTTCCTTCTGCAGCAAGCTTTCAGGAATAAACATGGGCATGTACACATTCTGCACGCCCACCTTCTTAAAACGGGCGTCCAAATCGCTCTGCATGTTTTCCCAAATGGCATAGCCATAGGGCTCGATGACCATGCAGCCCTTCACGCTGGAATAGTCCATCAGCTCGGCTTTTTTCACCACATCGGTGTACCATTGGGAGAAATCTTCCTCCATAGAGGTGATGTTCTCCACCATTTTTTTCTGTTGTGCCATACAAAACAAGTCCTTTCGGGCAGAATTTTCCTTCCGATTCATTATAGTGAACCCCTTTCCATTTTGCAAGAAAAAATACGGATGCCTGCTAAAAAAGGGGATGAAAAAGCCCGGGCAAACACCCGGGCCCAGTTTTTCGCAGAGAAATTACACGTTGGAGTGGCTCTCGATGTACTCCACCAAGGCACCTACGGTCTTGATGTTCTCCACTTCCTCGTCGGGAATCTCCACCTCGAATTCGTCTTCAATGGACATCAGCAGGTCAACCACGTCCAGAGAATCGGCGCCCAGGTCGTCCGCAAGCGTGGTCTCCGGCGTAATCTGGTCCTCCTCCACATCAAACTGCTCGCTGAGAATCGCCTTGACTTTTTCTAATACCATGTCTAGTTCCTCCTAAAGTATAATGTCTGGGGGCCGCGTATATCACGGGAGGCGTGAACCGGTCTATGGACAAAACGGCTAGTTCTGTGGTACAATCCAAAAAGCCGGCGTTATCCACGCCCGTCACCTACATTGTATTGACTCCATTCTGCTTTGTCAACCGTGTATTGAAAATATTTTCTTATTTTTCCAGAAGGGAGAGGGTTTCATGGAACTTCAAAAAGCCGCTGTAATCGGCCATCCCATCGCTCACACCATGTCCCCTTTTATCCATAAGAGGCTTTTTGCGCTGGAGGGCATCCCCTGTACCTACCAAGTCTTAGACGTGCCGGACCTTGCTGCGGCTATGCCGGAACTGCGAAACTTAGATTGCTTCAACATCACCATTCCCCATAAAAGCGCCATACTCCCTTTTTTGGAGGAACTGGAGGAAACGGCCGGCCGCTTTGGCTCGGTGAACACCGTCAAGGTGGAAAACGGCCGCATGAAGGGCTACACCACCGACGGGGCGGGCTGCTACAAGGCCCTGAACAAGCACGGCTTGGACTTTTCCGGACGCGTTCTGCTTTTGGGCAACGGGGGCGCGGCCCGTGCCCTTGCCTTTGAGGCGGCCGTCCGTCAGCCAGGTCTGGATTTGACCATCGCTTGCCGGAAAAACTCCCAGCCCAAAGCGGTGGCCTTGGCCCAAGAGGTGGCGGCTTTCCTGCGGGAGAGAGGGGATCGGGGATTTCATTTGGCTGTGCAAACCTACGAAGAACTGGAACTGGAGTGTGAGTTTTCCGCCCGGCCCTGTCGCAACTTTGACCTGCTGCTCAACGCCACCAGCGTGGGGATGTTTCCCCACACCGGCATAAGCCCGGTGCCGGAAGAGGTGGTCTCTCGCTGCAAGGCCGTGTTTGACGCGGTGTACAATCCGGCGCAGACAGAGCTGCTCCGGCTGGCGGAGAGCCACGGCATTCCCACGGTGGGCGGGATGGAAATGCTGGTCTATCAGGCCGTGGCGGCCCATGAGATCTGGTACGGGACCGATTTTCGCCGAGACGATCTGGAGAAACTGTGCCAAGATGCCCAACAGGAGCTCTTCCGGCTGTTTCCCCAAACAGGGGACCAGCCTCCCAGGGAAAGGATGGAAACACAGTGAATTATGAAAAGGGAAGAAACAGCACAGAAAACCGTCCCCCACAAGGTGGGAACCTGATTCTGTGCGGCTTTATGGGCTGCGGAAAAACCAGTGTGGGACGCCGGGTGGCAAAACTGATGGAGCGTCGGTTCTGCGACCTGGACCAGTGGATTGAGCAGCAAGCCGGCATGACCGTGTCGCAAATCTTTGACCGGGAAGGGGAACTGGGCTTTCGTCTGCGAGAAGCTCAGGCTGTGGCGTTGATCGCCTCGCAAAAAGGGTTGGTCGTCGCCAGCGGAGGGGGAACTGTGCTGTACCCGGCCAACGTGGAGTGTTTCCATCGTTTGGGAGGGACGATCCTGTTTTTGGATGTGCCGGTGGCCGCTTTGCAAGAACGCCTGAAGCGAGATAAGCGCCGGCCCCTTTTGCAGGTGCCCAACCGGCGCCAGGTGATTGCGGAACTCTATGAAAAGCGGGTTCCCCTGTATCAAGCTGCGGCAGATGTGACCATCGATGCGGGAGCGCCGCCTCTGGTGGTCGCCAAACGGATCGCCCAGCGCTTTTCCTGACAGACGGCGCCCTGCTTTTTCGCTTTAGTAAAGTTTCTGTAAAAAGCAAAAAAATCTTGACATTTTCTGCTGTCAGGAGTACTATATAAAAGAATTTTCATTCTACTATGGAGGAACACAGTCCCTATGGTCTCCCAAAGCGCAAAACGATTTAGCCACTATTTTAGCTTGAGCCTGCGATTTACGGCCCAGGCGTTTTGTGCTTTGGCTCAATCTATGGTGGCTGCGTCTTGCATGGACCCCGGTTTTCCAAGGCGGTGTACCGTCTGAGAGAAACCCGGTGCGTACGGTGGGAGCGGGAAGGATCGCAAGAGGTTTTCCCCTTTCAAACAGGGAACCATCCTTCGCCCCGTCGGAACCATCTTCCTGGAAAGGAAACATGCTGATTTTTGGCGGAGCCGGTTGGCTCCGCTTTTTGTTATTCTTATGGAAAGGTAGGAAAAACCGTATGATTATCGTATTGAAACCGCAGCAAAAGCAGGAGGTTGTAGACAATTTCATTCATAAGCTTACAGAGCAGTATGACGTGCAGGTCAACACCTGGGTGGGTACTCACAGCACGGTGCTGGGCCTCATCGGCGACACCACCGCCATTGACGCGGAGTATATTGAAGCCCAGGATTTTGTGGAGAGTGTCAAGCGGGTGCAGGAACCCTACAAAAAGGCCAACCGGAAATTTCATCCGGACGACACGGTGATTACTTTCCCCGGAGGACAGAAAATCGGCGGGGGAGGCTTGGCCCTCATAGCGGGCCCCTGCTCGGTGGAAAGTGAAGAACAGATTTGTCTGGTGGCCGAAAAGGTAAAGGCCTCCGGGGCGCAGTTCTTGCGGGGAGGGGCCTTTAAGCCCCGCACCTCTCCTTACGCGTTCCAAGGAATGAAGGCAGAGGGCCTGGAACTTCTCTCCAAAGCGAAGGCTAAAACGGGGCTTCCCATTGTCACGGAGATCATGAGCATCGAACACCTGCCTTTGTTTGAGGACGTGGATATCATCCAGGTGGGCGCCCGGAATATGCAGAACTTTGAACTGCTCAAGCAGCTGGGCAGGCAGAAAAAGCCGGTTCTCTTAAAGCGGGGCTTGGCCAATACCATCGAGGAGCTGCTCATGAGCGCCGAATACATTATGGCCGAGGGGAATGAGCAGGTCATTCTCTGCGAACGGGGCATCCGCACCTATGAGACCTTTACCCGCAACACTTTGGATATTTCCGCTGTCCCTGTGCTCAAGCGTTTGTCCCACCTGCCGGTGATTGTAGACCCCAGCCATGCCTCCGGTCTCAACTGGCTCATCGAACCCCTTGCTCTGGCCGCTGCAGCCATTGGGGCGGATGGACTGATCATCGAGGTGCATAACGATCCCAGCCACGCTCTGTGCGACGGCGCCCAGTCCATCACCCCTGCTCAGTTCGACGCATTGTCGGAAAAGGTGACCAAGGTCTCTCAGCTGGTCCACAACATGTGAGGAGAGCGCCATGAACATTGTGCTAGTAGGCTTGGGCTTAATCGGCGGTTCCGTCGCCAAAGCGCTCAAGCAGAATACCTCCCACAGGGTGTTGGGGATGGATGTGAACGAGGATGTGCTGTTAGACGCCTGCTCCAGTGGGGCTATAGACGGCAAAGCCTCCCTAGCCGACGTGGAGTCTGCCGACCTGGTGTATCTTTCCGTGTATCCGGAAGATATTCTGGCGTTTGTCCGGCAGTATGGAAAACGGCTGAAACCCGGGTGCATTCTCACAGACGCCTGCGGCATCAAACGAGAGATCTGCCACGCGGTGGAAGCGCTTTCCCGCGATGAAAAGGGAGCCTGGTGCGCGCCCTATCAGTTTGTGGCAGGTCACCCCATGGCGGGAAAAGAGCAGAGTGGTTTCGCCGCCAGCGATCCCAGTATTTTTTCCGGAGCGTCCTATATTTTGGTTCCGGGAAGCGCCTCCCAGGAGGCCGTGGAAACCGTGGCTTCTCTGGCCCTTCAGATGGGGTTTGGAAGGGTGGTTCAGGTTTCCGCAGAAGAGCACGACCGCAATATTGCCTACACGTCCCAAGTCCCGCACGCCCTTGCCTGCGCCTATGTTCTCAGCCCCCGCTGCAGGCAGCATCAGGGCTTTTCCGCTGGAAGCTACCGAGACGTTTCCCGGGTTGCCAACATCAACGATGTACTCTGGAGCCGCCTGTTTTTGGACAACAAGCAGTGCCTGGTAGACGAGCTGGATGAGCTTCTGCGCAATCTTCAGAAAATTCGGGACGCTGTAGACAGGGAAGAGGAAGGAGAACTCCGCCGTCTGCTCCAGGCAGCGGCGCAAATCAAAAGGGAAGTGGGTTGACTCTCATTTCCCAGGGAAAGGATGGTTGCCATGCAACTCCATGTACAAACCGCACAGCCCTACCAGGTATACATTGAAAAAGGCGTGCTGGACCGGGTGGGGGAAATTGCCCTTCTCTCTCGCCGGGTTGGCGCCAAAGTTATGTTGATCAGCGAGACAAACGTGTTCCCTTTGTATGGGGAGCGGGTCAAACGTTCCCTGGAGCAGGCCGGCTTTTCCGTGAGCGTGTACGTGTTCCCGGCCGGGGAGGGTTCCAAACAGATTGCCACCGTGTGCGACATGTACCGGGCTTTGGCGGAAGCAGGGTTTACCCGCACGGATTTTGTGGTCACTTTAGGCGGCGGAGTCGCCGGGGACATGGGCGGCTTTGCGGCTGCCACCTATCTGCGAGGGATCTCTTTCCTGCAGATTCCCACTTCTCTGCTGGCTCAGGTGGATGCCAGTGTGGGGGGCAAAACAGGGGTGGACTTGCCCTTCGGGAAAAATCTGGTGGGAGCCTTTCATCAGCCCTTTGCTGTGCTTACGGATCCGGAGACACTGCAAACGCTGCCGGAGCACTATTTCCGGGACGGCATGGGCGAGGTGGTCAAATACGGCTGCATCACCGACGCCCCTTTGTTCCAGGCGCTGGAAGCCGGCACGGCTTTGGACAACTTGGAAGATGTGCTTACTCGGTGCATCCGGTGTAAAAAGGAACTGGTGGAGCAGGATGCTCGGGACACAGGCCGCCGGATGATTTTAAACTTTGGCCACACCTTTGGGCACGCCCTGGAAAAGCTCCACGGCTTCCAGGACTTGGCTCACGGGGAGGCTGTGGGAATCGGCATGGTCATGGCATGCCAGGTGGGAGAGCGGCTGGGCGTGACGCCGGCCGGCACAGCAGAGCGGGTGTTGGCCGTGCTGCGCCAATACGGCCTTCCCACAGAGGACCGGTTCACCTGGAAGGAAGTGGTGGATGCCACTGCCCTGGATAAAAAAAGCGATGGAGAAACGCTGCGCCTCATTCTCCTTTCCGCAGTGGGAGAGAGCGTGATCTATCCCATCACCCGGGAGCAGCTGCAAACGCTTATGGAGTAAACGGGAAAAGGAGGGGGTTTTGTGTCTCTGGTTGTTTACGGGGGAGAGTTCGCAGGGGGAAAGGTGAAAATTCCCCCCAGCAAAAGCGTGGCCCATCGGGCGCTGCTGTGCGCGGCTCTTTCCCGAGGCAAATGTGTTCTCTCCCATGTGGAGCTGAGCGAGGATGTTCGAGCCACCATCGGGGCTGTGGAAGCTTTGGGCGTGGCAACAAGCTACGACGAAAAAACCGGCGTCTTGGCGGTGGACGCATCTGGGCTGTGCAGCCGGAACGCGGTGATCGACTGCGGGGAGTCCGGTTCCACGCTGCGCTTTCTCATCCCTGTGGCCGCCGCATTGGGGGCACGCACCCGGTTTGTGGGCCGGGGCAGGCTTCCCAGCCGGCCCTTGGGCGTATATGGGGAACTTCTGCCCCGGCGGGGGGTGGAGTTCCGCACCCAGGGCGGCCTTCCTTTGGAAATCTCGGGACGGCTGCAGAGCGGGGTGTACCGGCTCCCGGGCAACGTGAGCTCTCAATTTATTACCGGGCTTTTGTTTGCCCTGCCATTGCTGCCTGGAAACAGTGAGATTGCATTGACCTCTCCTTTGGAGTCCGAGGGCTATGTAGAGCTCACCCTCTCCGTGCTGGAAGAGTTCGGCGTGCAGGTGCAAAAGACATCCCAAGGGTGGCAAATCCCCGGCGGGCAGCGCTACCAGGCCAGGGATTACTGCATCGAAGGGGATTGGTCTCAGGCGGCTTTTTTCCTGTGCATGGCGGCCATCTCCGGCCAATCCGTGGAGATCACCGGCTTAAAGCGAGACTCCCTCCAAGGGGACAAGGCGTGCGTGGACCTGTTCCAACAGTTTGGCCTGCAAAGCCTGTGGGAAAACGGCTCCTTGTGGGCCCGAAATTTCCGCTACGAAATGCCCTATCGGGGATTGAACGGCTTTGAAATTGACGCCGCCCAAATTCCGGACATGGTTCCCGCTTTAGCGGTCTGCGCCTCCTTAAGCCAAGGAGAGACCCGCATTGTCAACGCACAGCGGCTCCGCCTCAAGGAGAGCGACCGCCTGGCTGCTATGGGAGAGGCCTTGAACGGCTTAGGCGGCAAGGTGGCCGTAACACGGGACGGGCTGTGGATTCAAGGAGTTCCCCAGCTGAAGGGAGGCACCGTCCAGGGAAAGAACGACCACCGGGTGGTGATGGCCTTGGCAGCTGCGGCCTTGGGCAGCGAAAAACCGGTGTCCGTGACGGACGCTCAAAGTATTCGCAAGTCGTATCCAGGCTTTTTTGAAGATTTTAAACGGTTAGGAGGGTCGGCCCATGTCTTCGACCTGGGGTGAGCGTATCAAACTGTCCATTTTTGGCGGCAGCCATACGGAGGCCATTGGGGTCAATCTGGACGGGCTGCCTGCCGGTGAGCCGGTGGATTGGGAGGAAATCCTGGTGCAGATGGCCCGCAGGGCGCCTGGACAGGATCCCACAGCTACCCGGCGGAAGGAATCGGATGAGCCCCACGTGCTGTGTGGGCTGCTGGACGGCGTGACCACAGGAGCGCCTCTGTGCGCCATTATGTACAACACCAACCAGCGCTCCAAAGATTATGAAAACCTTCGGGTCCATCCCCGCCCCGGCCACGCGGATTATACAGCCTATGTCAAATACGGCAATCACCACGATGTGCGGGGAGGAGGCCACTTTTCCGGCCGTATGACGGCCCCGCTGGTGTTTGCGGGAGCGGTGGCCCGGCAGATTTTGGGCAGGCGGGGCATCCAGGTGGCCTCTCACGTGGCCTCCATTGGCGGGGTGGCAGATACGCCCTTTGACCCGGTTTCCATTCCTTCTGAGTGGATGGACCGTTTGAGCCGGGAGTATTTTCCTGTGATAGATCCGGAGGCCAAAGAGCGGATGCGCCAAGAGGTGGAGGCAGCCCGCAAGGATGGGGACAGCGTAGGAGGCGTTGTGGAGTGCGCGGTCACAGGCCTGCCCGTGGGTGTGGGAAATCCCATGTTCGACGGGGTGGAGAACAAGATTGCCTCTCTGGCCTTCGGTATCCCCGCCCTAAAGGGCATTGAATTCGGCTCCGGTTTTGGCGGCTCCCAGCTGCGGGGCAGCCAGAACAACGATCCTTTCGCCATGGATTCCCAAGGCTGTGTCCGCACCGTGACCAACCGGGCCGGCGGCATTTTAGGGGGAATTTCCACGGGGATGCCCCTGGTGTTCCGGGGGGCTTTTAAACCTACGCCCTCCATTGGAAAAGAGCAGGATACGGTCAACCTCCGCACGGGGGAAAATGCCAAGCTGGTCATCACCGGCAGGCACGATCCCTGCATTGTGCCCCGGGCCGCCGCCGCTTTCGAGGCTGCCGCCTGCGTAGCTATACTGGAGCTGCTGGCGGAGAGCGGCCTGCTGTAAGGAAAAACTCATATAGGAAGGGTGTCTACTGTGGATGAACGGGAATACCAGGCTCGGCTGGGAAAAATCCGGGAGGAAATCGACGCCATCGACGGGCAGCTGCTGCCTCTATTTCTGCGCCGCATGGCGTGTACGGAGCAAGTGGCACAGGTGAAGCAGGAGGCTGGCGCGCCGGTATTCAGCGCTCCGCGGGAGCAGGCAATTCTAGACCGCGTACGCAGCCAGGCGGGGGAAGAGGGAAATGCTGCCGCTGCGTTGTATGCTTCGATTATGGCCATCAGCCGGGATAAGCAGTACCGGTTGCTGCAAAGGGGAGCCCCTTTGCGCCAGCTGGAGAAAACCGCAGGCCGCACTCTAAACCGAGCAGGCGCCCGGGTGGTGTGCCAGGGGGTGCAGGGCGCTTTTTCCCACAAGGCGGCGCTGGACTTTTTTGGTCCCATGCAGCCATTCTTTACGCCCACGTGGAAGCAGGTATTTGAAGATGTAAAAGCGGGCCGGGCGGACTATGGGGTTCTGCCGGTAGAAAATTCCGCTGCCGGGTCGGTCACCGGGGTATACGACCTGATTTTGCAGTACCGCTTTTACATTGTGGGGGCCGTGGACGTGAAAGTGGAACACTTTCTGGCGGCTGCCAGCCCAGAGGAACCCATCACCACGGTGGTTTCCCACCCGCAGGCCCTCTCCCAATGCAGCGACTATGTGGAGGCTCATGGCCTAAAAACCCAAGAATACTCCAACACTGCTGCCGCCGCCCGCTATGTGGCGGAGGAACGGCCCCAGGGGGTGGCGGCCATCTGCTCTCGGGAGGCTGCACAGAAGTACGGCTTGACCATTTTGGCGGAGAATCTGCAGAACGAGCGGGAGAATACCACCCGCTTTGTGGTGATTTCCCGGGAGGCCATTTTGCCGGAAGACGCCAACAAGATCAGCCTCTGTTTTTCCCTGCCTCATGTGACTGGCTCTCTCTCAGGCGTGCTGCAGCGCTTCTCCATGGCGGGGCTGAACTTGACGAAAATTGAATCGCGCCCTCTGCCCGGGAAGAATTTCGAGTACGATTTCTACCTGGATTTTTCCGGTAACCTCCATGACGCGGACACCTTGGAGCTGATCTGTGCCCTGTACGATGAGCTGCCACGGTTTTCCTTCTTGGGCAATTACAGTGAAACGTGAGAAAACGCAAAGGAAAGGGAGGCGTTTCTATGAGTGACATTACGTTGGAACGGGTGGAAACCCAAGAGCAGATCGACACCTTGTGTTCCATTGCACAGCGTGTCTGGCACGAAACTTTCGACGCGCTTCTGCCGGAGGGCCAGACAGACTATATGATTCAAAAATTCCAATCGGATGCCGCTGTCAAAGACCAGATGGCTCACCAAAATTACCGGTATTACCTGGCCAAGCTGGGGAAGGAGTACGGAGGATTTGTGGGGTACGCTCCCTGGTATGAGGGAAAAGCGGAGATGTACTTGAGCAAGGTGTATCTTCTGCCGGAAGCCCGCGGCCAGGGGATAGTGCGGGTTCTTTTTAACTGGGTGGAGCAAGAGGCCTGTAAAGAGGGACTATCCAAGATCCGCCTGACCGTGAACAAGCGCAATACCCACGCGGCGCAGGTCTATGCCCACTATGGATATGAAACCGTGGAAGCTGTCCAGACGGACATTGGTTCTGGGTATGTTATGGACGATTATGTAATGGTCAAGCACATTTGGCAGCCGGGTGAGAGCCTGCAGGAACTCTCCCGAGAGCAGCTGCTCCAGTTGATCAACCTTTATTCCAAAAATTGGCTGGCCATGGATGGGGTGTGGTTTCAGTCGGTGGAGCGCAAGCGGGGCATGGAGGAGGCCATGTTTCACGATGTGGAGGCATGGAAACGATTCACTGTCACCGAAGCCCGGCGGATTCGGAACTTTTTGCAACTGCCGGAGCACCCTGGCTTGGAGGGGCTGGCCCAGGCTCTTCGCTACCGTTTTTACGCAAACTTGAGCCACTACACGCTGACGATGCAAGGGGACGCGCTGCTGCTGCGTGTGCTGGAGTGTCCGGTGCAGCAAGCCCGCACCCGTAAAAACATGGGGCTGCATCCCTGCAAGCCCGCCGGCCTGGAGGAATACGCAGGGTTCGCCAGGACCATCGACGACCGCATCCAGTGTTCCTGTGTCAGCTGCTATCCGGATACCCAGGAGGAAGGCTGCGCGTGTGCCTGGAAGTTCACCTTGGAACAGTCTTGATGGACAAGTGCCAAAGAAAACAATAGAAAAGGGGGAGCTGCCAGGTGCAGTTCCCCCTTTTTGGTGTGTGAGGCGGTGCGGTTGGTTGGCAGAATCAAGCTGCAAAGTGCGACGCTTTTCGGAGGCATGTCCGGCTATACTATCTTCCCAGTAGGAGGGACAGGTATATTCTGGCAGCTTGTCCCATATCCTACCAGTGAACCCTGCGAAAGGAGCGTATAAAGCACATGAAACGGATACTTTCTCTTCTCATAACAGCACTGTTGGCACTGGGTGTACCGCTGCTGTGTCCCACGGAAGCGGATGCGGCCGGCCTTTCCCAACACATTCAGGTGGTGGGGTACGATCCGCAGGTGGATTATGCCGCCGCCATGAAACGCACCTTAGAGGACGGCAGTACCTATGCCCTGCAGGCAGGAGCTATTTATGAGCAGCAGAGGAATTTGAAAATTCAAAAATTGGAGCTGGACTATGCGCAAACCCACTATTTTGAAACGTACACCACCGCGGCGGAGATTCTGGCCGCTATGGAACGAGACACAGCACCCGCCTACACAGAGGAGGACTTGGATCTTTTGTCCCGGGTGATCTATGCAGAGGTGGGATGCACGTGGATTCCCGATTGGGTGCAGCGCATGGTGGGCAGTGTGGTTCTAAACCGCGTGGAAAGCGACTACTATCCCGACACCATCCGGGAGGTGATCTACCAGCCGGGACAGTACGCCCCCACCTGGGACGGATCCATTCACAAAACTCCCGATGCGCGCACCATTGCCAATGCCCGGTACGTGTTGGAACACGGCAGTGTGTGTCCCGCCACAGTGGTGGGGCAGAATTCCATCGTCACCGGCAGCGGCGTGTACACCTCCTATCAGGACCCCGTTTTGGGTACCACCGTGTACTTTTGCTATCTCTAACAAGAGAGGGCCGTTTTCCGGCATTCCATCCATTCCAGTTGCAACCGCCGGGCAACAACGGGAAAAAGGCTTTTCGTGTAGGATGTCCCGAGGAAAGGTCCTGAAAATGTTCGAAAACCCGAGAGGGAACAACAGCTGCAGAGCAGCAAGAAACCCCGGTTTTCGCCTCGAGGGGAGAGCCGGGGCTTTTTGTACGCCTGCTGTGTTGCTAACGAGAGTGCTACCTATAAAACACAGACAGTTCAATTTGCACTTGGTCACTGCTCTTGCAGTACAGTGAAAAGAAAACCGCCAGAACCAGCAAAAACTGGACTTCTGGCGGTTTTGGCGGAGAAGAAGGGATTTGAACCCTTGCGCCGGTTACCCGACCTACTCCCTTAGCAGGGGAGCCCCTTCACCACTTGGGTACTTCTCCAAGGTGAAAACAACACTATACACTATAAAAAATCTTGTCTCGCAAGTGGCGGAGAGGAAGGGATTCGAACCCTTGGTCCCTCGCGGGATCACTAGTTTTCAAGACTAGCTCCTTAAACCACTCGGACACCTCTCCGTGTCTGACGCGAGATATATCTTACCACAGCTTCCTCTAAAAGTCAACGTTTTTTTCTGCACTATTTCCAATTCTTCCCTGCTCATACCGGCGCACCAGCTGACACAGGGCCATAGCGGGCAGAGAAAGCCCCAGCCAAAGGCAGGAATACGGCAGGCAAACCTGTCCCAAAAGGTTGAAAGGCACGTCGGAATAATCCCAGATTTCAAATCCTAAAAGCCGGTTGAGCACAAGCCCAAGCCCAAGTTCCACTCCGGTGATGATGCCTGCCCCTGCCGCGCACCGGCGGAGTACGCTTTTGTCCGCCAGTTTTTCGCAGCACACATAGTCAATCAGGCACAGGCAAACGCCCCCTGCCAGCGCCATGGATCCATGGGTTTTTCCACGCCACAGCACCTCAATGGCTGGGTAGGCCCAACTTCCCGTCACAAATAAGAACGCCTCCCGGTGCATAGTGAACACCCTCCCTGTTTTTTCTGCGGTGGCTAGTATTTGCTTTTCCAGGCGTTTTATTTTCTCTTCCCGGGAAATTTTCGAAACTTCTTGTATTTTCCTATTCCTTTCCCTTATAATAAACAAAGTGACCCCCCTTTCACGGCGGGGATTTCTAAAATTGACAAAGGAAGTGGACCTCTATGAAAATTCTGGTGACCGGCGGAGCCGGATATATTGGCAGCCACACGGCGGTTGTCCTGCTGGAACAGGGACATGACGTGGTGGTAGTGGATAACCTGTGCAACAGTAAGCGGGTGGCTGTGGAACGGGTGGAAGAAATCACCGGCAAATCCGTGGCTTTCTATCCGTACGATGTGTGCGATGAAGAAAAAGTCCGTCAGGTGTTTCAGAAGGAAAAGCCGGATGCCGTCATCCATTTTGCCGGTTTGAAGGCAGTGGGCGAATCTGTGGCGATTCCTCTGCGTTACTACGACAACAACTTGACGTCTACTTTGGTGCTTTTAAAAGTGATGAAAGAGTGCGGGGTGGGCAACTTCGTCTTCAGCTCTTCTGCCACGGTGTATGGAGATCCGGCTTCTGTGCCCATCCGGGAGGATTTCCCCCTGTCCGCCACCAACCCCTATGGGTCCACGAAATTGATGATTGAGCGCATCTTGCTGGATTGCGCCCAGGCGGATGAGCAGTTCCATCCGGTGTTGCTGCGCTACTTCAACCCGGTGGGCGCCCACGAAAGCGGGAAGCTGGGGGAAGATCCCAACGGCATCCCCAACAACCTGGTGCCCTATATCACCCAAACAGTGGTGGGCAAGCGGGACAAGGTCCACGTGTTCGGCAATGACTATCCCACTCCCGATGGCACAGGCGTGCGGGACTACATCCATGTGGTGGATTTGGCCAAGGGCCACGCCGCCGTCCTGCCTCTTTTTGAAAAAGGCTTTACAGGGGCAAAAGTGTACAACTTAGGTTCTGGAAAGGGCTATTCGGTGCTGGAGATGATCCACGCCTTCTCCAAGGCAGCCGGAAAGGAAATTCCCTATGTGATCGATCCTCGCCGTCCGGGGGATATTCCAGAGTGTTACGCCGACTGCACCAAGGCCTATGAAGAGCTGGGCTGGAAAGTGGAGAAAACATTGGACGACATGTGTGTGGACTCCCTGCGCTGGCAAAGGATGAACCCCAATGGCTTTGAAGATTGATCGGGAGCTGGTGCTGGCCTCCTCGTCGCCCAGCCGGAAAATGTTGTTAGAGCAGGCGGGGGTTTCCTTTGAAGTGGTGGTTTCTGGCGTGGACGAGACAGTGCCCGCGTCTCTTTCTCCCGCGCAGACGGTGGAGCTTTTGGCGGAGAGAAAAGGAAAGGCTGTCCTGCCCTTGCGCCCGGACAAGCCCATTATTGCCGCTGACTCCGTGGTGAGCATCGACGGTTTGATTCTGGGAAAGCCCAAAGACGACCAAGAGGCCAAAGCGACCCTGCGCCGTCTGTCTGGCCGCACCCACCAAATTTTCACCGGCGTGTGCCTATTGGCCAATGGCCGGGAAGAGGTGTTTCACCAAAGCACCAAAGTGACCTTCTACCCCTTGACAGAGGAGGAAATTGCAGACTATGTGGCCTTGGGAGAATCCCAGGGGAGAGCCGGTGCCTACGGCATTGAGGGCATTGGCGTGGTGCTGGTGCAGTCCATAGAAGGGGATTACTCCAATATTGTGGGGCTTCCCGTGGCGGAGACACTCCGCCGCCTGCGCAAGCTTCTGCAGGCGTAACAAGGTTTGAACCCGAACAAACCCTCCCACGTAGGATAGGGACGGGGGGATGGTTTGTGAGACGATGGTTACGAGGGGCCCGCGCACGTTCGAGCAGCCGCCGGAGGAGAAGAAAGGGCGCTCTGTTTCTGCTGGGGGCGGCTCTTTTCTTGGGAGTCCTTTCCTTTTCGGAGCTGGCTATGCGCACGGTGACAGAGGAGCTGACCCAAGAGGCGGCCCGTGGCTTTGTGCTGGGGCAGATTCGGGAGGCCATAGAGACGGAGCTGGAGGGAGAGCTTCCCTCCTTTGTCACTGTGGAACGAGATGGCCAAGGGGACATCCAGGCGATCCGCACCCATACGGAGGAATTAAACGCCCTGCGGGTGCGGGTCCTGGAGCGTTTAGAGGAGCGCCTCAACGGAAACGTCACCGTCACCATACCTGTCGGCAGCTTGACCGGGGTGGCTCTGTTCAACGGGCGGGGATTTCCCGTGCCTTTGAAGCTGCGCCTGGAAAGTTCCGCAGACTTGGACTTTTCCACGGAGTTCACCTCCGCTGGGATCAACCAGAGCTGCCACCGCATCACCATGACGGTTCGGGTGCAGGCCTACTCTCACTCTCAGCGGTTTCCCGTGCATGTGGCGGAAACTTCCTCCACGGTTTTGGCGGAGACGGTCCTGGTGGGGACTGTTCCCGAAACGGCGGTAGTAAAAACAGGATAAGAGGACGACAAATGATGGATAAGCAAGAGATACAAAAGCGGCTGGAATCCCTGCGGGAACAGATCCGCTATCACAGCCGGAAGTATTACACAGAGGACGATCCGGAAATCAGCGACTTTGCCTACGACCAGCTGTACCGGCAGCTGGAAACCTTGGAACAGGAATATCCGGACCTTGTCACAGAGGATTCCCCCACCCAGAAGATCGGCGGGGCGGTGTACAACACCTTCGCAGAAGTGGTGCACCAAGTGCCGTTGGAGAGTTTGCACGACTCCTTTTCCCAGGAGGAGCTGCGGGACTTTGACCGGCGCGTGCGGGAGGCCGTGGGCCCTGTGACCTATGTGGTAGAGCCGAAATTTGACGGCCTTTCCGTGGCTTTGGAATACCGGGACGGCCTGTTTGTGCGGGGGTCCACCCGGGGCGACGGCCTGGTGGGGGAGGATGTGACCGAAAACATCCGCACCATCCGTTCCGTGCCCAAGGTGCTGGGAGAGCCGATTCCCTTCCTGGAAGTCCGCGGCGAGGTGTACATGTCCGACCGAAGTTTTGAACGGCTTTGCGCCCGCCAGGAGCTTCTGGAGGAAAAGCCCTTTAAAAACCCGCGCAATGCGGCGGCCGGCTCCCTGCGGCAAAAGGATCCCAAGGTAACCGCCCAGCGGGAGCTGAGTCTCTTTGTGTTCAATGTGCAGCAGGTGGAGGGGAAGGAACTGTCCCGCCACGACCAATCGTTGGCGTGGCTTCAGCAGCTGGGGTTCCCGGTGGCGCCGTTGTACCACACCTCCGGGGATATAGAGGAGGTCCTCCGTTTTATCCAGGAGATTGGGGACAAGCGGGGGGAGTTCGACTTTCCCATTGACGGGGCGGTAGTGAAGGTCAATGATTTCTTCCAGCGGGAGGAGCTGGGAAGCACTGCCAAGTTTCCCCGTTGGGCGGAGGCCTTTAAATACCCTCCCGAGGAGAAGGAGACCACGTTGCTGGACATTGAAGTGAATGTGGGCCGCACCGGCGTGCTGACTCCCACCGGCCGCTTTGCTCCGGTGACGCTGGCGGGAACTACCGTCAGCCGCGCTACCCTGCACAACCAGGACTTCATCACAGAGAAGGATATCCGCGTGGGATCCCGGGTGGTGCTGCGCAAAGCTGGGGAGATTATTCCCGAAGTGGTGGCGGTGCTGGAGCGTCCGGAGGGTTCCACGCCCTATTTCCTGCCGGAAACCTGCCCCTCCTGCGGAGAGCGGGTCACCCGGGTAGAGGGAGAGGCGGCCACCCGCTGCACCAATCCCCAGTGTCCTGCCCAGCTGCTGCGGAATTTGATCCACTTTGCCTCTCGGGACGCCATGGACATCGAGGGGCTGGGTCCCGCAATCCTAGAGCAGCTTTTGCAAGTGGGCTTGGTTCACTCCCCGGCGGACTTGTACACCTTGGAACCGGACAAACTGGAAAACCTGGAGCGGTTTGGCCGCAAGAGTGCGGAAAACTTGTTGGCGGCTGTGGAGCATTCCAAGGGAAACGATCTCTACCGGCTGGTGTACGCACTGGGTATCCCCCACATTGGTGTCAAGGCAGCCCAGGTGCTCTGTAAGGCTTTCCCGTCACTGGAGGAGATCCTGCAGGCTACGGAGGAGGAGATCGCCCAGATTGAGGGCTTTGGAGGGATCATGGCCAAAGAGGTGTGCGCCTTTTTCCAGAAGGACTCCGCTCGCGAGCTGGTCTCCCGTTTGAAAGACCTCGGCGTGAATATGGTAGCCCAGCAGCCCCAGGCACAGAGCACCTCCCTCCAAGGGAGCACCTTTGTGTTGACCGGTACTCTGCCCACCATGAGCCGAAAAGAAGCCACCCAGTTGATTGAAAGCCATGGAGGTAAGGTGACTTCCTCCGTGTCAAAAAAAACCAGCTATGTACTGGCCGGCGATGAAGCGGGCAGCAAGCTGGAAAAAGCCAGACAGTTAGAAATCCCCGTGCTGACAGAAGAAGAGCTGCTGCACATGGTGGGAATGCAGTAAGAAAGGCGGTACACACCTATGATTTGCACATTGAAAGAGTTGTATGGACAGCAGGCCCAGGCCCAGCGGGAACGGTATGCCCAGCTGCGCGCAGGCCTGGAGGCACAATTTGGCCCGGGAGAGGGCGAAATCTATTGCAGCGCACCCGGGCGTTCTGAAATTGGCGGCAACCACACCGACCACAACCACGGCTGGGTTTTGGCGGCGGCGGTCAACTTGGACGTGGCTGCCTGCGCCCGCAAAACCGGCGGCAGCCAGGTGTTCCTGCAGTCAGCAGAGTACCCAGGCGTGGATACGGTAGACCTGAACGATTTAGAAAAGCGGGAGGAAGAGGAGGGCACCTCCGCCGCGTTGATCAAGGGCATTTGCGCCCGTTGCAAGCAGCTGGGCTACCAGGTGGGAGGCTTTCAGGCCTACACCATGACGAAGGTGCTGAAGGGCTCCGGACTTTCCAGTTCCGCCGCCTTTGAGGTGCTGGTGGTCACTGTGATCAGCCATCTTTTCAACGACGGAGCCATCGACCCGGTCACCGCAGCGAAAATTGCCCAGTACGCGGAAAATGTCTATTTCGGGAAACCCTCCGGCCTGCTGGATCAAATGGCAAGCTCTGTGGGAGGGTTCACCTCCATTGATTTTCAGGATCCGGAGAACCCCCGTATGGAAAAGGTGGACTTCGATGTGACCGCCCACGGGTACGCCCTGTGTGTGGTGGATACCGGCGGCAACCACGCCAACTTGACGGGGGAATACGCTGCCATTCCTGCGGAGATGAAGCAGGTGGCCGCCTGTTTTGGCAAGGAATTTTTGCGGGATGTGGACGAATCCGTCTTTTACAGCCGTTTAAAAGAAATCCGTCAACAGACCGGAGATCGGGCGGTCCTGCGGGCCATGCACTTCTTTGATGAAAACCGGTTAGCCCAGGAGGAGGCCCACGCTTTGCAGCAGGGCGACTTTGAACGCTTTAAAAAACTGGTTCTGACCTCGGGCAGCTCCTCCTTCCAGCGGCTGCAGAATGTCTTTGCCGTGGTCAACCCCCAAGAGCAGGGGGTGACTTTGGGCCTGGCTTTGTGCCAAAAGCTGCTGGAGGGAAAGGGCGCCTGGCGTGTTCACGGAGGCGGTTTCGCCGGCACCGTGCAGGCTTATGTGCCCTTGGAAAGTTTGGAGGAATTTCGCGGGGCCATGGAGCAAGTGTTTGGGGAAGGAACCTGCTATACGCTCTCTGTGCGGCAAGCGGGAGGCACTCGGGTCACGCTGTAAGGAGAAGGGGAGGATTGTATGCTGCGCCAGGATTTTAACGAAGGCTGGATGGTGGGAGCCGGCACCGACGTGTGGGCCGTGCTGGCCTCCCAAGATCCGGAGCGAACCGTCACCTTACCTTACGACTGTATGCTGGAGCTGGACCGGGACCCGCAGGCGCCTTCGGGCAGCGCCAAAGGGTATTTTCCGGAGCTCTCCATCGCTTTAGAGAAGAAATTTACGGTTCCTGAATCGTGGCGGGACCGGGCGGTTTACCTGGAGTTTGAAGGCGTGTACGCCAACAGCTCCGTATTGCTCAATGGGAACCGGGCAGGGGGATGCCCCCATGGCTATACAGATTTTCTCGTGCGGGCGGATTCTTTTCTTCGCTTTGGGGAGGAGAACCGGGTCAAAGTGATCGCCCGCACAGCGCGGGATTCCCGCTGGTACAGCGGCGCAGGTCTCTACCGGGAGGTAAAGCTTCTGGTTGCTCACTTGACCCACATTGTGCCCGATTCCTATCGGGTGCGCACCCCCGAGGTGGATGGGGAAGGGGCCCTAGTAGAGCTTTCCATGGAAATTGTCAACGAGGAACACCGTCCTCGCTGTCTGGCAGCTGTTACAGAAATAACCGATCCAAATGGGGCAACAGTGGCCCGGGGCGACGTTTCTGTAACCGTAGCAGGCGGAGAGCGGGAGACAATCCGGCAGCGGCTATATGTGGAGGATGCCCATCGCTGGGATTTGGACGATCCCTACCTCTATCAGGTACATACTTCTCTCTACCAAGTGGAGGCTCCCGGTTTGTCCCCCGTGGAGGGAGCTCTGCTTTTGGATGAGGATCAAACGTCCTTCGGTGTGCGCACCCTTCAACTGGATCCTCGCCATGGGCTGCGCATCAATGGAAAAACAGTGAAGCTTCGGGGGGCTTGCGTCCACCACGACAATGGCGTCCTGGGCGCCGCGGCCATCTACCGGGCGGAGGAGCGCCGGGTGCAGCTGCTGAAACAGGCAGGTTTCAACGCAGTGCGAAGCGCCCACAATCCTTGCAGCAAGGCCTTTCTGGACGCCTGCGACCGGTTTGGCATGGTGGTGATGGACGAGCTTACGGATGTTTGGGGCGTGGGAAAAACGGTGGAGGATTTCTCTGCGCTGTTTCCTCTCTGTTGGCAGCAGCTGTGTGACCGCATGGTGGCAAAGGACTACAACCACCCCTCCGTGGTGTTTTACTCCATCGGCAACGAGATTCCGGAGACTGGCACCTCTCAAGGCGCTCACATGGCGCGTGCTTTGGCGGAGCGCCTGCGGCAGCAGGATGAAAGCCGCTACATTGTCAACGCCCTAAACGCCTTTTTGTCTGTTATGCCTTGGATCAAAGAGGGGCTGGAGGGAAAGCTGGGCGCAGAGATCAACGAGACCTTGTCTCAGCTGGGAGACTCCATGGAGGCGTACATGGACTTGGAACTTGTCACCCAGCACACCAAGGAAAACCTGGATGTGCTGGATGTGTCCGGCTACAACTATGCCACCGGCCGGTACCAGCTGGATGGAGAGCTGTTTCCCAACCGGGTGCTTATGGGCAGCGAAACCTTCCCCAAACGAATCGCCCGCAATTGGCGGGAAATTCAAAAGTATCCTCACGCCATTGGGGATTTCACATGGACAGGGTGGGATTACCTGGGCGAGGCAGGCCTGGGGAAAATGGAATATCTCCAGGACGGCGGCGACACAGTGTTGGCAGGAAGCTATCCTTGGAGAATCGGCTGGTGCGGTGACTTGGACATTTTAGGCCACCGGCGTCCAGTGAGCTTTTACAGGGAGATTGTATTTGGCCTGCGGAAAGAGCCTTACCTGGCGGTAGAGCCTCCGTCAAAGTATGGAAAAACCTTGGCCTTTGACAGCCTGTGGAACTTTATAGACGGCGAAAGCAGTTGGACATGGCCCGGCTGGGAGGGCAAACCCTGCCGCGTCCACGTGTTTGGGGACGGGGATCGGTTCCAACTTTTCGCCAACGGCGAGAAATTGGCCCAGGGAGAACTGCAGGAATTTCGCGGCAGCGCGGACCTGCCTTACACACCTGGCACTCTGGAAGTGCTTGTGTTCCAAGGGGAGACGCTGCAAGGAAAGCATTCCCTGCAAACCGCTGTGGGCCCTGTGTCTTTGCAGGTGGAGGCGGATAAAACTGTGCTGTCGGCAGACAGCCGGGACCTGGCTTTCCTGGAGATTTGCTTGGTAGACGCCAAAGGCGTGGTCAATACAGCTGTCTCCAAAGAGGTGGAGGTCAAAGTTACGGGCGCAGGGTATCTGGCCGGCATGGGGTCGGCCGACCCCAAATCGGAGGAAAGCTACCTGTCGCCTCGCCATCGGTTTTTTGGCGGCTGCGCTCTGGCGGTGATTCGTCCCAAGGGGGAAGGAACCATCCAGGCGGAGATTTCCGCAGAGGGCTGCGCCACCCAAACCTTGCGCTTACAGGCTGTGCACCCGGAATCTTTGCGGTAAGCAGGTGGGATTCTGCAGCTGTGATCTTGACTCCGTTAGGGAACTTCTGTATACTGCAAGAAAGGGTCCCTTTCCGCAAAGAGATAGCGATGGAAAGCAACAGACCATAGGGGAGGATGAATTCTATGCAGTATGAAATCAAGGGCGGCGTGTTCCCGGTAGTGGTGTGCCAACTGGCCGCAGGGGAACAGATGATCACAGAGCGGGGCTCTATGGTATGGCAGTCCCCCAACGTGAAAATGGAAACCTCCGGCGGAGGCTTGGGAAAAATGTTCTCCAAGGCCTTTGCAGGGGAGAGCATGTTCCAAAATGTGTACACAGCCCAAGGCGGGCCTGGGGTGGTGGCGTTTGGATCCAGCTTTCCTGGGAAAATCGTACCGTTGGAAATCGGTCCGGGCAAGGAGATGATTCTGCAAAAGCGCTCCTTCTTAGCGGGGGAAATTGGCGTGGAACTGAGCGTGCATTTCCAAAAGAAAGCGGGAGTCGGTTTCTTTGGCGGGGAAGGCTTTATTCTGCAGCGCCTTTCCGGTCAGGGGATCGCCTTTGTGGAGATCGATGGGGAGCTGGTGGAATATCAGTTGGAGCCTGGCCAGCAAATTGTGGTGGACACAGGAAATCTGGCTGGATATGAGAGCACGGTTTCCATGAATATCCAGCAGGTTGCCGGGCTTAAGAACAAGTTTTTGGGAGGCGAAGGTTTCTTCAACACAGTGCTGACTGGCCCGGGGCGTATCTGGCTGCAAACCATGCCGGTTTCCAACGTTGCCCAAGCACTGTTGCCCTATATTCCCACGGGCAATGGATAACTTAGCCGTTTCGGCCGTGGTTTCATAGAGGAATTCCATGGCTTCAGGGATGCCGCAGGCGTTTTGTGTGCGGCGTCCCTCTCTTTTTGCGCAGGGAGAAAAGGCAATGGGGCAGAAGAAATTTTCCAGGAAAAAACATCCTCTCAGAACTCCCCGCCTTGTGCCTTGCGGATTTTCTCGATTTGTGCTATACTAATCCACAGGTTGTGTCCGGCGGATGCCGGCCTACCGTCTGTACCCTATGCAGCAAGGAGTGTGTCTTTTGGAAAATCAGTTTGCCCAAGAGGAGCTTTCCCGGCAAAGGCTCTACCTGGCCGATGTGGCAGAAATTATGAAGGTGCGCGCCCGGGGCCCGGTCCCTCTGGCGTATGTGCGGACCTATGGCTGCCAGCAAAATGTGGCGGACGGGGAGAAAATCAAGGGACAGCTTGCTGAAATGGGTTTTTCTTTTACGGATTCTCCGGAGGAAGCTGATTTTATCCTGTTTAACACCTGTGCCATTCGGGAACACGCGGAAGATCGGGTATTTGGCAATGTGGGGGCTTTGAAAAACATCAAGCGCCGCCACCCGTCTGTGATCATCGCCGTGTGCGGCTGCATGACGGAGCAGGAGCATGTGGCGGAACGCTTTCGCAAAAGCTATCCCTTTGTCAACATTGTGTTCGGCACCCATGTGATCCACCGGCTGCCGGAAATGCTGTACGCGGCAGTGACCGATTCCAAACGGGTGTTCCTCCGGGGCGGTGACGGCCAGGACGTACTGGAAGGCCTGCCCATTCGGCGGGACGGCCGGTCCCGTGCCTGGGTGACCGTCATGGCCGGCTGCGACAATTTTTGTTCCTACTGCATTGTGCCCTATGTGCGCGGCAGAGAGAAAAGCCGCCACCCCGATCGGATCGTGGAGGAATGCCGGCAGTTGATTGCCTCCGGCTACAAGGAGATTACTCTCTTGGGACAGAATGTGAATTCCTACGGAAAGGGCTTGCCGGAGCAAGTGAACTTTGCCCAGCTGCTGCAGGCCATCGATGCCATCCCTGGGGAGTACCGCCTGCGGTTTATGACTTCCCATCCCAAGGACGCCTCAAAAGAGTTGTTTGACACCATCGCCGGCAGCCGGCACATCCCGCATCACATCCACCTGCCTTTCCAATCGGGGAACGATCGGGTGCTTCGGGAGATGAACCGGCACTATGATCGGGAGCAGTATCTCTCCCTCATCCAGTATGCCCGGAAGGTTATGCCGGACGTGAGCTTTACATCGGATGTAATCGTGGGATTTCCGGGAGAGACCTATGAGGAGTTCCAAGACACCCTTTCACTGATCCGGGAAGTGGAGTTTACCTCTCTTTTCACCTTTATCTATTCTCCCCGGGAGGGGACCAAGGCGGCCATAATGCCGGACCCTGTCTCCCACCAGGAGAAGACCCAGTGGTTCGCAGAGCTGTTGCAGGTACAGGAGGAAATCGCTGCCCGGCGCAGTGCGGCCATGGTGGGGGAGACCTACCGGGTGCTGGTAGAAGAGCGCAATGAAAAGTCCGGCCTTCTCTCGGGACGTACAGCTTCCAGTGTGGTCATTGACTTCCCCGGCGGGGAGGAGCTTATCGGCCAGTACGCCCAGGTGAAAGTCACCGCCGCCCGCAGCTGGATGCTCTCCGGGGAGCTGGCG
>CAJFEW010000017.1 GCA_904374805.1 uncultured Neglectibacter sp. | reverse complement strand
TTAAGGGACACTCAGCGACAAAAAAGTCAGCAGACAGGGGCCGAAGGCCCCGCTTCTGCGGCCGGCTGCCCTCCTATGAGACTTTTTCGACAAGCTGAAGCAGCCAGTGGCAAACTGGCTGCTTTTTTGCGATGTTTCAGTTCTCCTCCGCCTTGTGAATACAGGTGATGGCGTTCAAACTGCGGGGGTAGCCGATGTAGGGCAGGCATTGGGAGACCACTTTAGTGAGAAACGCCCCATCGTTTCCCAAGCGGATGTTTCCTTTGGCGTGGGCAACCAGCTGGGGTTCACACCCTCCTTGGGCGGCCAGGTAGCAGAAGGTGATCATTTCTCGCTGCTTTAGATCCAAGCCTGTGCGGGTGTAGTAGTCCCCGAAGCAGTTGGCGGCCAGCCAGCGATTGATATGTCCCTGTTTCCATGCTTCCAGCATATGGTCGCCAAAGATTTCCGCCTGTGCTTGGGCGCCTTTCTCCAGACGATTTTCCATGGTTGTAGTGGCTTGGCCTTCCAAGGGAAGGGGGATGCCCCGCTCCTGGAAGATTTCATTGGCAGCCTGCAAAAAGGGGAAAACTCTCCCAATTCCCAAGTAATCCACCCCTTGGTAGACCACTTCCTTGGCCATCACAGGAGTCACCCCGGCGTCCAAGGCAACCGGCAGTTCTTCCCGAAAAGCATCGATCCCTTGGCAGCCCAGCAAGGTGGCTAAAATGGCCAAGTGCCGGGTGACCGGGTCCAGCTGCTGACCAGGTTCGTTCACCACTTCTTCCAAGGCAAAGTGCTCGAATCGCTCCGCAAACTCCGGATCGTTTTTTCGAAAGTCAAACATGGGGATTTCCTCCTTTATTACTTGCTGTTCACGGTCCACACTTGCTTGCCTCCTGCAGCGGCAGGGGTGTTTTGTGCCATCACACCCACCAGCTTGTGGGGTACATACGGTTCCTCCAGGTACGCTGTCTCCTCAGGGGTCAAAACCAGGTCTACGGCTTTGGCGGCTCCTTCGATGTGGTGCAGTTTGGTGGCGCCCACCACGGGTGCAGTGACCTTTTGCAGCAGCCATGCCAGGGAGATCTCCGTCATGGAGACGCCTCGCTTTTGCGCCAGCTCGGCCACCCGGTCGATGATGATTCCATCCTGCTGGGCTGTGGCATCGTATTTAAATTTTGCATAGCTGTCCTCTTCCAGGCGCTTGGAGGTTTCTCCCGGATGTTTGGAAAGCCGTCCCCCTGCCAAAGCGCTGTAGGGCGTCATGGCAATGTTATCCTCGGCACAGAGTTTGGCCATTTCCCGCTCTTCCTCCCGGAAGATCAGATTGTAGTGTCCCTGAATGGACACAAACTGAGGGAAGCCCTCTTTTTCTGCCAGGGCGTTTGCCTTGGCGAGCTGATAGGCGAAGCAGTTGGAGATGCCCACATAGCGGACCTTGCCTGCTTTCACCGCCTGGGAAAGCCCCTCCAGAATCTCATAAAGCGGCGTGGCGTAGTCCCACATGTGGTAGATGTACAAGTCTACGTAGTCCATGCCCAAATGCTGCAGGCTCTTATCCAACAAGTTTGTGACATGCTGCTGTCCGGTGACCCCGGCGGCAATTTCCTCCGGGGACCGGCCGGGGAATTTCGTTGCCACTACCACGTCCTCCCGGCGGGCCAAGTCTTTTAAGGCCCGTCCCAGGTATTCCTCGCTGGTTCCGTTTTGGTAGCCGATGGCCGTGTCGAAAAAGTTGACGCCCAGGTCCAGGCCTCGCTTGATGATCTCCCGGGAACTGGTTTCGTCCAGGGTCCAGCTGTGCTGTCCTGTGGCTGCGTTGCCAAAGCCCATGCATCCCATGCAGATGCGGGAGACCTGCAAATCGGAATTGCCCAACTTTACGTACTGCATATTTGTTCCCCTTTCTTCTGTGTTTCCCTTGTTTTCAACCCTAGTTTTCTGGAAACAAGGGAAAAACGGTGTTTTTTGTCTCTAACTGAAAGCGCAGGCCATCCAGCTGCTCCAGCAGCCCTTCCTGCCTGTGGATTTCTTCCAGCAGTAAGTTTCTGTGCTGTTCCAGCATCTGTAGCCGGCAGCTGGCTTCCCTGTTTTCCAAACAGAGAAAAACCCGGCACTCCTCCCAGGAAAAACCGATGTCCCGTAAAAGCACAACTAAGCTCAGCCGCTGTAAATCCTGGGCGGAGTAGGAAAAGCCCTTTTCCCCGTTCTTGCGCAAGTTCCAGTTTTCATACTGCTCCAAAAGCTCCATGGAAAGCCCATAGCAGCGGCTTACTTCTTCTCGGTTCACAAAAAGCCCTCCTTTCGGAAGCTGCGGCCTCTGTAAGAACAGCCTTATTGTACGCCGAAAGAAGGGGGAAAGTCTAATGCCTATTTTTCATTGTCTTTCATGCCTGTTAGGAATGATTTGGAGAAGTGCAGGAAAGCGCCGGTCACCGGGGAAAAGGTGGGGGATCTTTTCCAAATCAAAACGGTTCCCGCCTCTAGGGGAGGGGAGAGGGGCACCGGCAGCAATCCGTCAAATTGGCAATCCAGACGCTGCATGGTTAAGACGCAGCCGTCCATTTCCCGCACCAAAGCGGCCATGTTATACAGCAGGTTTCCGCTGGCAGCAATATCCAGTTTCTCCCAGAGAGGGCCAAACCAGCGAGCCATTTCCTTTTGCAGTATTTCCCGTTGAGGCAGTATTAAAGGAATGCCCAGCAAGTCTTCGGGACAGACGTGTTCCAACTGCGCCAAAGGGGAGTCCTCCCGCACCAGGGCACACCATTGCTCTTGAATGGGGGTGCGAAGGAATTCGTATTTCGCCAGCTCCACCGGTTCGGGCACCAGCCCTACATCTAAAACACCCCGCTCAATCCGCTCTTTGATGTTGTCTGCGTTGCCACTGTACAATTCGAAGCGAACAAGGGGGTGGTCTTTGCGAAACGCCGCCATCAGCTGCGCGAGGAACTGAGAGCTGCGCAGCTCCCCGGCGCCTACAAATATGGTGCCGGAAAGGGCGCCTTCCCGGCGCTGGAGATCAGCTTTTGTCTTTTCAGAGAGAAGCACAATCTCCTCTGCCCGGCGGCGCAGCAGCAGTCCCTCTTCTGTAAGGGTAATGCGATGGTTCCCCCGTGAAAAGAGCGTAACCCCCAGTTCCTCTTCCAACTGCATCAATTGCCGAGAGAGGGTGGGCTGGGTTACATGGAGAAGATGGGCAGCGCGGGTGATGTTTTCTTCCCGGGCCACCATTAAAAAATACTGGAGCACCCGAATCTCCACGGCAGTTCCCTCCTTTTGCGGTCCAGTGGTGTTTGTCTATCTACTAGTATAGCAAAATCCGCTAGGCGGGGCAATAGGGGAAGGGCAGGGTTCCCTGCCGGAAAAGCCTGAAAAAACCGCTCTTTTCGAAAGACAGGCCGGCTCTTCCCGGGCTTGCATTGCCTGCAGGGGTATGATAAAATGTTTACAATTCCCTGGAAATCCGGGGAAAAACCGGAATCGGAAGGAAAAAAGTGCCATGGCAAATGAACTGTATCCCCGTGGCGCAGGGGAAAGCTTAGAGGAAATCGGCGCGCAAGGCAAAGGGAAGAAGTGGAAAAATTGGTGGATGCGGTATCGTATTCACTTGCTTCTGGTGGTTGTGGCGTTGATCCTTTTGGGAAGCTTGCTCTTTCCCTTGCTGCGCCGCGCTGTGCCCGATTACAGGGTGGGGTTGATCACCTCCTACACCATGCCGTCGGAAGGTGTGGACCAACTGGAAGAAGTGTTGGCCCGTTATGCGGACGACCGCAATGGAGACGGGGAAGTGCTGGTCTCTGTTTCCACCTACAATTTCCCTTCCAGCGTGGATACCCAGCGGCGGGAAAACATCCTCATGCGCTTGGAGGCGGATTGTGCCTCCAATGAGGTGCAGGTTTTCTTTTATGAAGAAGCCGGCTTTCAGGAAGCGCAGGATGCATTGAAGGGATTGCTCCAATACAACGACGGCACCCTCATGGGGGAAGATGCGACAGACTTTGAAAATGCCCGCCTGTCTTGGAACGATTATGCCGGCCTTGCGTCGTTTGAGCCCCAGCCTACTTCGGACGGCACGTACACCAGCGATATGCTCACGAACTTGTACACACAGTTGTGGGTTTCCGTGCGGTCTTCCGAAAGCAGAATCCCACTCAATGACCAGGAGCAGCAGTACTACCAGGGCTGTTTGGATATGCTGGAGCGTTTGCAAGAGGACGCGCCCATCAACGGGAACACTCAGACGGAAGAAGGGTAACCATGAACCCTGTAACAATTTTTGACTCCACCTTACGGGATGGAGCCCAAGGAACCGGCATTTCCTTTTCTCTAGAAGATAAACTGGCAGCGGTTCGGCTGCTGGACCAAGTGGGAATTCAGTATGTGGAGGCGGGCAATCCCGGTTCAAACCCTAAAGATCAGGAGTTTTTTCACCGGGCCGCAGGGCTTTCGTTGCGCCATGCCCAGCTGGTTTCCTTTGGCAGCACGCGCCGCAAAAACTCACTGCTCCAGGAGGACGCAAACTTGGCGGCCATTTTGGCGGCGGACACGGCCTGTTGTTCTATTTTTGGAAAGTGCTCTAAATTCCATGTGGACCACGTATTGGAGACCTCCTATGAGGAGAATTTTCGCATGATCGAAGAGAGCTGTCGGTTCCTCAAAGATCACGGCAGAACGGTCTTCTTTGACGCGGAGCACTTCTTTGACGGTTGGAAAGAAGACGAGGAATTTGCCTGGGAAGCGCTAAAAGCCGCCATGCGCGGCGGTGCGGATTTGCTTTGTCTGTGCGACACCAACGGCGGCACCTTCCCTGGGGAGGCGGAAGCGATTGTGGGGCAAGTGGTGCGGCGAGTCTCTTTGCCGGTAGCCGTACACTTCCACGAGGACTGCGGCATGGCCACCGCCAACTCCGTGCTGAGCGTGAAGGCGGGAGCCTCTCAGGTGCAGGGAACTTTGTTGGGATTTGGCGAGCGCTGCGGCAATGCAAACCTCTCCGCCATTATCCCCGATTTGCAGCTGAAGCTGGGAATTCCCTGTATTCCCCAGGAGGAACTGCTCCATTTGACCCACCACGCTCGGGAACTGGCGGCGATTGCCAACGTGGACCTGCCCGCGTGGATGCCCTATGTGGGGGAGAACGCCTTTGCCCACAAAGCCGGTATGCACGCCGCGGCAGTGCTCAAAGTGCCCCGCTCCTTCGAGCAGGTGGATCCCTACCTGGTGGGAAACACGCGACGCTTCCCTGCTTCGGAGATATCGGGGAAGGCGGTGGTTCTGGAGAAGGTGAAACGCATTTTTCCCCACGTGAGCGTGGATTCCCAAGAGGCCCGCGCCCTCCTGCGGGAACTCAAAGACCTGGAGTCCGGCGGCTATCAATTCGAAGGGGCGGACGCCTCCTTTGAACTGCTTGTCCGCAAACGGCTGCGGCCGTTTCCCCCGTTCTTTGAGCTGCTTTACTATCATATTTATACCGATTACAGCGACGGCAAGGACCGAGGCGCCAGTGCCACCGTCAAAGTGCGGGTGGGAGGGGAGATCCAGCTGATGGCAGCGGAAGGCAACGGCCCGGTGAACGCTTTGGATAAAGCTCTCCGAAAAGCGCTGGAATTGTTTTACCCCGTGTTGTCCCAGGTAAAGCTGACCGACTATAAGGTCCGGGTGCTGGACAGTAAGAGCGCCACAGCAGCAGGCGTACGAGTGCTGATCACCTCTTCCGATAGAGAGCACGCCTTTACCACCGTGGGGGTTTCTGGAGACGTGGTGGCCGCCAGTTGGAAGGCTTTGGAGGACTCTATGGAATATCTGCTTTTGAAGGCAGAGGTTTCTGGAAAAGAGTGAAAGGTTTGCAGCGCTCTAGGGGAGAAATGGTAAAAAAACAGGTTGTTTTTTGATAAATTTTCCGGTGGGGGATTGCATTTTTCCAGCAAAGTCTCTATAATGGAAGCAATGGGGAGTTTGTCCCCTCAAGCTCATGAAGGAGTGATATTCCAATGAAATTAGGCGTACTGACCAATGTGATCGGCGAGACTCCTCTGAAGGAAGCTCTGGCCTATTTTAAATCCCTGGGCGCCCAGATGGTAGAAATTGGCTGCGGCGGCTATCCCGGCAAGGACCACTGTGATCCTGGCGTTCTGCTGCACGACGAAGCCAAGTTCCAGGAGTTTGTGAAGACCATCGAAGAGTCTGGCCTGGAAATTAGCGCCCTCAGCTGCCATGGCAACCCGGTTCATCCCAACAAAGAGATTGCCAAGCAGTTTGACGACGACATGCACAATGCGGTTCTCATGGCAGAAAAGCTGGGCATTCATCAGATCAACTGCTTCTCCGGCTGCCCCGGTGACTGCCCTGAGAGCAAGAACCCCAACTGGGTGGTTTGCGCATGGCCTAACGAATTCCTGGAGGTCCAGGAGTGGCAGTGGAACGAAGTGCTCATTCCTTATTGGAAGAACTTTGTGGCTTTTGCAAAGGAGCATGGCGTCAACAAGATCGCTTTGGAGATGCACCAGGGCTTCTGCGTGTACAACACCTACACCTTGAAGCGGTTGCGTGAGGCAGTTGGCCCCGAAATCGGTGCCAACCTGGATCCCAGCCACTTGATTTGGCAGGGCATGGATCCCATTCAGGTTATCCGCGCTCTGGGCGGGGACGCTATCTTCCACGTGCACGCCAAGGATACCAAGATCGATCCCATCAATGCTCCCATCGACGGGACCCTGGATTATCGTCCCTATGGCGACGAGATCCATCGCTCCTGGATCTTCCGTTCCATCGGCTATGGTCACGACGAGCTGTTCTGGAAGGACTTTGTCAGCCAGCTGCGTCTGGTGGGCTATGACTATGTTCTGTCCATTGAGCATGAGGACAGCCTGATGAGCAAGAACGAAGGCCTGGTTAAGGCCTGCGACGTGCTCAAGCGCGCCATCACTTTTGAAGATAAGATGACCAAGGCTCGTTGGATGTAAATGCTTTCCTATGAGTTAAGAAAAAGCGCCGGATCTCCGGCGCTTTTTTGTTTTGTGGTGAAGGGGGTTGTCTGTTTATGCAGGCAATCCTTTTCTTTCGGAAAGCCAGGCAAAGCCAAGGGCGTTACGCAGATTCAAGAGAGGCCCGTACGGATTCCTCCGACCAAGAAAGCGTTTCGCTGAAAGACAGCAAATCAAAACCACTAGTAAACTAGTGGTTTGCTCAGACCCCAGAGGGGTAAGTACTTGCGGAAGGACTGCCCTCGCATCGCTTGCTCTTCGACTGGTAAATCAGTTGTTTCGCTTCCCGGTCTATTTCTGCAAATGGAATATCCCTCGCGGAAATCTCCGCGACCTTTGCGGGGTAAGGCACTTTTGCGCCTCTTTCTTTATCTGCATGTGCTTCCCAAAATATATCTGCCGAGGTCTTTTTATTTACCCCTGGTAGAACCAGGGGTTTTGTTAACCTGAAGACAGCAAAGAAAAAGAACGAAACCAAATTGGTTTCGTTCTTTTTGGTGGAGATAAGCGGGATCGAACCGCTGACCTCTTGAATGCCATTCAAGCGCTCTCCCAGCTGAGCTATACCCCCATAGGAACTATTTTCTTTTGTTTTTGCGCCTCTCACTTGGCGCTCCATTATATTACCACAGGCTTCTAAGAAATGCAAGCCTTTTTTCAAAAAAATGAAAAATTTTTTTCTTCTGGAACCGAGGGGAGAATCCTTCCATAGAATGGGACAAGGGAACTGCAGAGGATTGATTAAATCCTCCAATGCCTGGCAAAACTAAAGACAAATAACTCAAACGGAGCGTGAAAACCGTGATTGTACACAGAGGGGACATTTACTATGCAGATTTAAGTCCAGTGGTCGGCTCGGAACAAGGAGGTGTGCGGCCGGTGCTCATCGTGCAAAACGATGTGGGCAATAAATTCAGCCCCACCGTGATTGCCGCGGCCATAACCAGCCAAAAGGATAAGGCCAACCTTCCCACCCATATTTCAGTAGATGCCCAGGGATCGGGCCTTATGAAGGACTCCATTGTTCTGTTGGAGCAGGTGCGCACTTTGGATAAACACCGGCTCCGAGAGAAAATGGGCAGATTGGACAAGCAATCGATGAGCCGTGTGGACCACGCTTTATCCATCAGTTTTGGTCTGAGCGCTACATAGTATAGCGCTCAGACCGGGGCTGCTGCTATGTGCAGCAGCTCTTTTTTGCATGAAGAGAGACGGCCATCCCAACGAGTGCTGGCTTGCCTGCGGCTATCCCGTTGCTAGTCACAGGGATCTTTTTAGGGGAGCTGCTCCTTCTGCCACTGGAGGGCGGCCTGCAGCAGGGCGTCCTTTTGGTTGGGCGTCGTCCCATCCTGTACAGCTTGCAGGAGAAACTGCAGCAGCGCCCCTATGGAGGGGCCGGCGGGAATTCCCAGTTGCAGCAAATCATCCCCGTGAACGGCCAGGTCTTTTACCTGCAGGCAATCCCCCCGCGCCAGGATGGTTTCCGCTCTGCGGCGGCTCAGCTGTATATCGGGAAGACGGCGTTCAAATACACCCGGCGCTTTTGCGGACATATCCGCTTCTATCAAAGCGAGAAGCTGGAACGTAAAAGGGGCCCCATAACGGCCTAAAAAGTCTTTCAGCTGTTTCTCTGTCATAGGGAGGGGAGCTTCGTGGTGGTCCACCAGAGTTCCGATCCACACTTGTTCCTTTTTGGGAAACCGCAGGCGTGCCAGGACTTGCCGGGCAATATTGCCACTTTTTGCAGGGTGACCATAGAAATGGGCTCGTCCTTCCGGGGAAAAGATCTTTGCCTCTGGTTTGCCTGCGTCATGCAAAAGGAGAGCCCAACGCAAGGCAGGCTCGGGAGCGGCGTGATCGATGGCGTGGAGAGTGTGCTCCCAAACGTCATAACAGTGATAGGGCGTTTCCTGAGTGCAGCCTTCCATAGGAGCCAGTTCTGGCAGAATGGAAAAAAGCACGGAAGCGTAACGCTGTAACACAGGGAGAACGGACGGTCCACAAAGCAGTTTGGTCAATTCCCCCTGCACGCGCTCCGGGGAGAGGGATTGCAGCAAGTGCCGGGCGCTTACAAGGGCAGAAGAGGTGTGGCTTTCGATGGTGAAACAAAGCTGAGAAGCAAAACGCAGCCCACGCAAAATTCGCAAGGCATCCTCGGCAAAACGCCGGCAGGGATCTCCAACAGCGCGAAGAGTTTTCTGCTCCAAGTCCCGCTGCCCTCCAAATGGATCTACTATGCCGTGAACCGGATGATACGCCATGGCGTTTACGGTAAAATCGCGGCGGGAAAGGTCCTCTTCTAAGGAGGTGGAAAACCGCACCTGGTCTGGATGGCGGTTATCGGAATACCCGCTTTCTGTCCGGAATGTGGTGATTTCCAGGGAGGTTCCCTCCGCAGGCAGCAGAGTAATGGTTCCGTGGGAAATCCCCGTTTGTAGAAGCCGCTGTCCAGGAAAAGAGGCGAGAGTCTCCTCAGGGAGGGCGCTGGTGGCAATGTCCCAGTCGTGCGGCGTGTTTCCCAGCAAGGAATCCCGCACACAGCCGCCAACGCACCAGGCTTGGAAGCCGTGGCTTTCCAGCTGTTTTATGGCAGTCTCTACGTAGGGTGGAAGCGGGATGGATCGATTCTTGCTCACAGGGGACTCTCCTTTCCGGAAAAACCGGCGCATGGTGGGGCAGCGCAGGTCAGTACCCCTTATTCTACCATAAAATCCCCCGGGAGGGAAGCTCCCGGATTGACAGGCCCCGGGAATTCGTGGTAAGATACAAAACCAGGAAAAGGGATTTTTCCGGAAAACAAACGGATGAAGGAGAGAAAAACATGGCGTTGCTGGAACAGTGGCGAAAGTATGCGGAAGAGCAGCAAAACGGCCCCAAGGGCGCTCAGTTCTGGAAGGAGTACTTTGAGCGGGAAACGGAGATCTACCGCCGCATTTTAGAGAGCAAGCCTCGGAAGAACACAGTAAAAGGCTACGCGGAAAAGTACGGAGTGGACCTGATGACCATGGTCGCTTTTCTGGACGGGATCAACGACAGCCTGAAGGAAAAGAATCCCCTGGAAACCATGGAAGAAGATACGGAAGTCAATTTGAATTACGACAAGGAACTTCTGTACAAGAATATGGTGGAGGCCAAAGCAGAGTGGCTGTACACCCTGCCCCAGTGGGACAAGCTGCTTCCGGAGGAACGCCGTAAGGAACTCTACAAAGAGCAAAAACTTTCCAAGACGGTTGTGAAGGGACCCAAGGTGGGAAGAAACGACCCCTGCCCCTGCGGAAGCGGGAAAAAATACAAGAAATGCTGCGGCCGTGATCTGTAAGGATTTTCCCATCTCCTCCTAAGTTGTGGGAATGGGTCCAGCAGGGAACCACGAGTGTTTCCCCTTGCCCTGCCTGTGAGGCAACGGCAAGGGGATTTTCTGCGCCTGTCGCAATTGCAAAAGCAAAGGATGCCTTCCTATTGACAGCCTGTTTGCCGGAACGTACAATAGAAGAGAAGATAGGCGGCTATCGCTGGCTTCCCCAAGAGGTCTTGCGGGGAGAAAAAGGGAGGAGAGGATCATGCTGAACTTTTTGCAGAAGTGGGTGGAACTGGAAGTCACCAATGACCAGGAACGTTTTTTTAAAAGCATCGCCGCTTTAGAAGAGGCGCACATTCCCTACCGGCAGAAAGGCCAGCACATGAACCATGGAACCAGAAGAGCTGGCCGTGTGGGCACGCTGGGGGAAAACACCCGCTACAGCGTTTTGTACCAGATTTTTGTAAAAAAAGAAGATCTGGACAAAGCCCGCTATGTCATTCGTGGCAAGTTAGCGTCGGAGACAAACCCCTGAGCCCACGGCTTTGCTCGGCTCCAAAATGGGAAAAGGCGCCTCCCGCAGAGAGGCGCCTTTTCTTGGTTGTTCCATTCTTTACAAGTGATATTCCATGGGATAGGTCAAATAGCAGAGGGGATCCAGCTGGTCGCAGGTGACATAACCTGCGGGGGCGCAGAGCAAGCTGGGAATACGGTTGACCACGGTGGCACAGGTGTGCTCCACGGTGGCGGGTTTAACCACATGGAACTCGGTGTTAGGTTCGCCGGTGATCCACCAGTCGCACTGATCTCCGTCGTCAGGACCGTACACCTTGCCGATGGTTTCCTCTTCAACGGTGATACCCTGGAGGGTTTCTGGGTGAGCAATTTGGGCCTCGAATTCTTCTGGAGTCAAGCCGCAGCCATGGGCTTTTTCCAAAGCCAGACCATAGTCTTCCACATTGTAGCTGTAGGTTCCTTTGATTTTCTCTATCTTGTTGCAGCCGCTGGCGACCATAGCCACCATGTTGATCCAAAAGATATCCTGCATGCCGGAGCCGGTGATGGTGCAGCCGGTCTCCTTGGCCAGGGTATCCAACTTATTGATCGGTGCAGCGGCGGTGGTCCAAGGGTAAATGGCTTCTTCGCAGGTGGTGATTACATGGATACCCCGGCGAACGCACTTCTCCACATGGTCGTAGATGTCGCCGATGAAGCTGAACAGGGTAACAATCGCCACGTCTGCTTGGCATTCGTCCAGCACCTTGTCTGTATCGTCGGAGATGAGCACGCCGGTTTTCAAACCCAGCCCGGCGTAATCGCCCACATCCATGCCCACCACCTGGGGATTCACATCAATGGCGCCCACAATTTGTGCGCCGTGCTCGTACAGATAACGCAGGGTATACTTGGCCATTTTACCGCAGCCGTATTGCACAACCTTAATTTTTTCCATTCTGCAATTCCTCCTTGCTCTAGGGAACCAATGGGCTTTGAGAAGGACACGGTACTTCTCTCTTTAGTACTGCCCACATTGCAAACCCTCATACAGCAATAAGGTCAAGAGAATGTGAGAAAAAAGGGGACTATTTGGGAAAGAAAACAGGCGCCAGCAGGTCCATGTACAGGCTGCGTGGATCGCTGTCGAACACGGAAAAGGAGAGATCACCTCACAGAGGCGATCTCTCCTTTTCAAGTTCTATCTCTGGTTTCGGGGTGCGCGCACTTCCTGCATAAGAGGCGGTAGGGAAAATGGGGAGTATTACCGGTAGTCTTTCATATAGTCCCCGTGGGCCTCAATCAGTTCGTCCACCATGGCTTTGATGTCGTCAATGGAGAGCTCGGCGGCGGTGTGGGGCTCCAGCATGGCCGCCATATAAATGTCCTCCCGCTTCTTGGTAACAGCTGCCTGGATGGTCAGCAACTGGGCATTGATGTTGGTCATGTTCATGGCCGCCAGCTGCAAGGGCAATTTGCCCACGTGGCAGGGATGGACGCCCCGATTGTCCACCAGACAGGGCACCTCTACGCAGGCGTCCGAGGGCAGGTTGTCGATCAACCCTGTGTTGAGAACATTGCCGCCGATTTTGTAGGGGTTCCCGGTGACCATGGCCTCCATAATGTAGGAGGCGTATTCCCGGGACCGTTCATGGGTGACCTGGCCGTTGTTCAGAATGTTTTCCTTCTCTTCTTTCCAGCCTTGGATTTGGTTGACACAGCGGCGGGGATATTCGTCCAGGGGAATGTTGAATTTTTCAATCAGTTCCGGATAGTTGGACTTGATGTAGAAGGGGTTATACTCCGCATTGTGCTCGCTGGATTCTGTACAATAGTAGCCAAAGTTTTGGATGTAATCAAAGCGGACCATGTCCTTGTGTTTTTCAGAGGCGTTCTTTTCGGCAGCTCTCTTCCGAATTTCCGGATACAGGTCATTTCCCTCTTTATCCTGAAGTTCCAGCAGCCAGCCCATGTGGTTGATGCCGGCGATCAGCTCCTTGCGGCCTTCCAGCTTGTCTTCCATATCCAGAGACTTCAGCAAGCCTTCCGAGCAGACCTGCACACTGTGGCACAGGCCCACGGTTTTGATGGAAGTGTACCGCTGCATGTAACCGGACAAAATGGCCATGGGGTTGGTGTAATTTAGGAACCATGCGTCCGGGCAAACCTCTTCCATATCCCGAGCAAAGTCTGCCAGCACGGGAATGGTGCGCAGGCCGCGCATAATGCCGCCAATGCCTAAGGTGTCCGCAATGGTTTGCCTCAAACCATATTTTTTGGGGATTTCAAAGTCAATGACAGTGCAGGGCTCGTAGAAACCAACTTGAATGGCATTCACCACAAAGTCTGCGCCGCGCAGGGCTTCCTTCCGGTTTTCCACACCACAGTAGGTGCTGATTTTTGCACGTTCCTCGTTGATGTTCCGATTGATGGCGCTGAGGATGATAAAGCTTTCCTCCAGCCTCTGGGCATCAATATCGTATAGGGCGATTTCACTGTCCCGCAGGGCGGGGGTGCACATGCAGTCCCCCAACACATTGCGGGCAAACACAGTGCTCCCCGCTCCCATAAAGGTGATTTTCGGCATAAAATACAACTCCTTTTTGTTTTTCCGGGTCTTCCGGTTTCTCTCATTCTACTGGTTTTTCCGTCAGTTTTCAATAGGGAGTTTCCAGAGGGGAGGGCCTTTCTCTCCGCTCCATCCGGAGATGGGGTGTTCCCTGCACGCTGCCGGGAAATGCAAGCCTGCAGAGAAACTTCGGGCCCGTATAGATTTTTAGAGGCTGTGGATCTCTGTCTGCAGGATTTTCAAGAAGAGTGAGAGTATTAAATATCTTTTTCGAATATTTTTTATAAAATAGGAGCTATAGATACTCACTGATGCACCTCATTTTCCTTTATCATTGGTATAAAGGAGGTGAGAAAAATGGAGGCAAACTTTGACGGGAAAAAGCTTCGGGAGGTACGCAAAAGCCGCGACCTTTCACAAGTGTCCTTGGCAAGCCAGGCCGGCAGTTCGGATCACTACATACGCGATCTGGAAACGGGACGAAAAAGCAATCCCTCCGCTCAAGTAGTATGCAAAATCTCCTATATCCTAGGTGTTTCTATGGACACCTTCATGCGGATTGAGCGGGAGGAGGGCGACATGGTCTTCAAGTAAGATACGCAGTAGGGAAAGGGTGTTTCTATGGACAAACGAGAACTTTTGGAAAAATATGTGGCATGGGGTGGCAAAGCAGAGGATGGCCGGGTGCCGGGCATTCCCTTTGCCAATCTGGATGTGAAGGAAGAAGGCGGCCAGCTCACTAACCGGCTGTTTTATCTGGCGCCTCAAGCAGCTGCCGGCGTGCTTCGGTGTTTCTTCTATTACGAAGAGAACCTCTTTGAAAAAGAGGAGACGGGCGAGTGGACGCTGCGGCAATCTTCTTTCCATCTCTTTCAAGCCTGACAAAGTTCTGCAGGGAGAAACGTTTCTCTGCAGCGTGCAGGCCTTGGCGTTCCGGATAAAGGAGAATGAAAACGGGGCGCAGCTTTTCAGTCCTGGTTGGAAAAACCTTGCAAGAGCTGCTGCCTAGTTGGACCCTATGGAATGCAGAAAAAACCGGCAGGGGCCGTCAAGGCCAACTGCCGGTTTTACTGTGATGCAATGCCGCTTGGGATGCAGAGGAGAGCCCCGCAAGCTTAGGTGAGGTTTACCATTGGGTCAATTCCAGGTATAGATCCTTGTACTGCTTTGCAGAATGCTCCCAGGAAACGTCTTTGGCCATATCCCGCTGGACCACCTCGTCCCAGTGATAGCGGTTGGTAAAGTACAATGTCTTGGCTCGGTTGATGGCGTCCAGCAACAGACCGGATTCGTACCGGTCGAACGTGAAGCCGTTCCCATCGCCAGAGAAGGTGTTGTAAGGCTCTACAGTGTCCTTTAAGCCGCCGGTTTCCCGCACAATGGGCAGGGTTCCGTAGTGCATGGCGTTGAGCTGGGTCAGGCCGCAGGGCTCAAAACGGGAGGGCACCAACAGTGCGTCTGCACCGGCGTAAATGCGGTGTGCACGAGATTCATCGTACTGAATACAGGCGGCAAACTGCCCCTTATAAGCGCCTTCGTAATAGCGGAACGTGTCCTCAAACTCTTTGTCGCCGGTTCCCAAAATCACCACTTGGGTGTTGCCGTCCATTACCTGAGGAATCACTGCGCTGACCAGATCCAATCCCTTTTGGTTCGTCAAACGGGAGATCAGTCCGATCACGAATTTGTCCTGGTTTTCCTCCAGGCCCAGCTCTTTTTGCAGAGCCAGCTTGTTCTCCATTTTATGCTCCAACACTGTGGAGAGCCCGTAGTTGACCGCCAAGGCAGGGTCGGTTTCCGGGTTCCACATGTCGTAGTCAATGCCGTTGACAATGCCCCGCAGTTTGTAGCTGTGATACCGCAGATGCCCCTCCAAACCCTCGCCGTACTCACTGGTTTGGATTTCCTGGGCGTAGGTGCCGCTGACGGTGGTGATGCGGTCTGCGTACGCCAGGCCGCCCTTGAACATGTTGGCGTCTTCCCAGCCCTGTTTCAGCGCGCCCATATTGAACACGTCGTTGGGCAAGCCGGTCCAATATTGAATGGTGGGAATGTTGTAGATTCCCTGGAACCGGAGATTGTGAATGGTGAGGATCGATTTTGCATGTCCCACAGGAGAGTTTTTAAAGAGGGTGCGCAGGTAGATGGGCACCAGCGCGGCCTGCCAGTCGTGGCAGTGGATCACATCGGGAATCCAGTTCATAAAGTTCAAAGCGGCCAAAGCAGCCTTGCTGAAGAAACAGTACTTGGGAATGTCGTCCACCAGGTTCACATAGGGATTCCCGGAGGAGAAAAACTCCTGGTTGTCGATAAAGTCATAGACTACGCCGTCGCAGATGTACTCCATAATACCCACATAGTACTGGCGGCCGGTGTTACCCACATCCATGTAGAATTCACCCCGGTAGACCATTTTGTCCTGGTACTTCTGGGGAATGCAGGCGTAACGAGGCAAAATCACCCGCACATCGCAGTTGAGGCGGACCAGCTCCCGGGGCAGGGCATACATCACATCCCCTAAGCCTCCTGTTTTGACGAAGGGATGACACTCAGATCCAATAAAGGCTACGCTGCGGCGGGGCAGTTCCGAGAGCACCTGCACACCTGCCGGTTCCTCTGCGACGGGAGCGGGCTCCTTCGGGCCTGCTTGTTCCGCGGGAGCAGGTTCTTTCTCAGCCGGTGCGGCCTTCGGTTTCGGAGTGGCAGCCTTTTTGGAAGCGGCCGCCTTCTTTGCAGGAGCTGCCTTTTCCACTGCAGGAGAAGCAATTTCCTGAGTGGGAGTCTCCTTTTTCGAAGCGGGTTTCTCCACAGCCGGAGCAGAAGCGGCCTTTTCCACTGCGGGAGAAGCAGTTTCCTGAGGAGGAGTTTCCTTTTTCGAAGCGGGTTTCTCCACAGCCGGAGCAGGAGCGGCTTTTTTCACTGCGGGAGAAGTAGTTTCCTGAGGTGGAGTTTCCTTTTTCGGAGCGGGTTTTTCCACAGCCGGAGCAGGAGCTGCCTTTTCCACTGCGGGAGAAGCAGTTCCCTGAGCGGGAGTCTCCTTTTTCGAAGCGGGTTTCTCCACAGCCGGAGCAGGAGTCGTCTTTTCCGCCGTGAGAGAACTGTCTTTTTTGGCGGGAGCCGTCCCCTTAGGCGAAACAGGGGTCGAATCCTTCGGAGAGGTGGGAACTGCTGCGGCAGGCGCTTCCTTTTCTACGGTGGGGGCATCCGCCTTTTTTGGAGTGGGTTTCTTCTTTGCTGGATCTGCTTTTTTCCGAGCCATAACGAACCTTCCTTTCCCATATCTTTCGTCCGGGAGCAGGTAATGGCTCCCGGCGCATGTGAAACAAATGCAAGCTCCAACTAGATTGGAGAAGTAGAGCAAGGAATTTTTTATTCCTAGCTTTCTTTGTATGATGGACATTTCAGAGGTATACAAGTTTTTTCTATAGTCTTACGTGCCTCTGTGGGCTTATTATAGCAAATATCTTGCCATAAAACAAGAAAACGCGAACAAAACCTTATCTATTTTTGTGTAAAGTGATTTTTTGCTTTTTAGCAGGGTAAGGTGATTGTGCAAGTGCTTGTTTTTGGGTTATTGCAGGGGGAAAGGTCGAGAGGGACCCGGCTGGAAATGCTGGTCTTTTTTCAGGAAGGAGGTGTATACTTGTTGGGGAGAGAACACATACTGCAGGGGAGGTGATACAATGCGCATTCCAAAACATGTGGGGATCATTCCAGACGGCAACCGGCGATGGGCCAAACAGGCGGGTTTGGCCAAACAAGAGGGATATGCGCATGGCCTTGTGCCCGGCGTGGAACTGCTGCATCTGGCTCGGGAGGCAGGCGTTCAGGAGCTGACATTTTACGGGTTTACCACCGATAATTGCGGACGGCCGCTGGAACAGGTGCAAGCTTTTTCGAGAGCTTGCGTGGAAGCCGTGGAACGTGTTGCTTTGGAACCCATCTCCCTTTTGGTTGTGGGGGACAAAGACGCCCCCGCGTTTCCTAAGGAGCTGCTGCCGTACACCGTGCGACAGGACCGAAACAGTGGGGGAATGCGGGTCAACTTCTTGGTAAACTATGGATGGGAATGGGATTTGGCCCAGATGGACCGGCCGGGAAACTGCCGCAAGTGGATCCGCCAGCAGCTGCGCACGTGGGACATTTCCCGGGTGGATCTGGTGATCCGCTGGGGCGGCATGCGCCGGTTGTCCGGTTTTTTGCCGGTGCAATCTGTGTACGCGGATTTTTTTGTGGTAGACCGCCTGTGGCCGGATTTTCAGCCGGAAGATTTTTTCCAAGCGCTGCAGTGGTACCAGAGACAGGACATAACGCTGGGGGGATAAGGGCTGGTCCGGGCCGGTAAGGCACAGATCCCGTGTTCGACCCTTTTCCGGGAATGCTTGGCGTGAGCAGGTTCCAAGGGAAAACACAACTTGTATTCCCATACTTGCAGCATAAAAAAACGTGGGAACCCCCGGGGGAAGGGTTCCCACGTTTTCTTTTTTGGGAAAGAGGAGGCAGCCGTTTAAGCGGTGGGAGATTCCGCCGCCAGAAGCCGGCCCATGAGCACGCCCATGGCGGATGCCATCATCAGGCCCCGGGTCCATCCGCTGGAATCTCCCAGACAGTGGAGGTTGGGGACGCTGGTGTTTAACTGCGCATCCATCTTCACCCGGTTGCTGTAGAACTTCAGTTCCGGGGAATAGAGCAAAGTTTCCACAGCTGCGAAGCCAGGCACCACGTGGTCTACAGCCTGCATAAAATGGAGGATGTTCACCATGGCCCGGTAGGGCATGGCTGCCGTAATGTCGCCTGCTACAGCGTCGGGCAAAGTGGGCTTGAGGTTGGAGCGGGAAAGCTCCTCCTGCCAGGTGCGCTTGCCGTCTAGAATATCCCCGTAGCGCTGCACCAAAATGTGCCCTGCTCCCAGCATATTGGTGAGCTCTCCCACTTTTTGTGCGTACTCAATGGGTTGGTGGAAGGGTTCCGTAAAGTTGTGCGAGCAGAGAATGGCCAGGTTGGTGTTGGAAGATTTTTTGTCTTTGTAGGAATGGCCGTTGACGACAGCCAGGTTGTTGTCGTAGTTTTCTTGGCTGACAAATCCTCCAGGATTTTGGCAAAAGGTGCGCACCTTGTTTTTAAAGGGTTTGGGATACCCAATCAGCTTGGACTCGTACAGTACATTGTTGACTGTCTCCATAACCTCATTGCGCACTTCCACCCGCACGCCAATGTCCACTGTGCCCGGAGCGTGGGCAATGCCGTGTTGGGCGCAGAGTTTGTCAAACCAGTCGGCGCCACGCCGTCCGGCGGCCACAATGGTGTGCTTGGCAAATACGGAATATTCCGTTTGCCCTTCTGTCAAATAAGCGCCCAAACATACGCCATCCTGCAGAATCAGGTCGGTACAGGCGCAGCCAAAACGAATTTCCACCCCGTTTTCCAGCAGATAACGCTCGATGGCCGTGTAAATTTCCTGGGCTTTCTCCGTGCCCAGGTGACGGATGGGACAGTCCACCAGCTTTAAACCGGTTTGAATGGCCCTTTTGCGGATTTCCTTAACGGCCTCTTTTTCCGAGACGCCTTCCACGTGGGAATCCGCACCGAATTCCAAATAGATGGAGTCTGTATATGCAAGCAGGGATTGGGCCAAATCGTCTCCAATGAGCTGGGGCAGGTCGCCGCCCACTTCGGTGGAAAGAGAGAGCTTTCCATCGGAAAAAGCTCCTGCCCCGGAAAAACCGGTGGTGATATGGCAGTAGGGTTTGCAGTTCATGCAGCGACCGGTCTGCCCTTTCGGACAGCGGCGTTCCTCCACGGCCTTGCCTTTTTCCACCAGCAGGATTTTTTGACGGCTGCCTTGACGGAGCAGCTCCATGGCGGTGAAAATGCCCGCGGGCCCAGCGCCGATAATGAGAATGTCTGTGTTCATAAAATAATCCACCTTTCTTCCTGGTAGTATGCACAAAAAAGCCGCCCAATCCGGCTATACGCCCGCCTGATGCGGCGCGTTATAGTCGGCCTTCAGGCGGCCGGTAGAAACGTTCCCCCAAGTCGGGAACCTATATAACACATTTGCCAAGTAAACCTTATACCACAAATCGTCGGTTTTGTCAAGGCTTTTTTGAGAGGGGACCCTTTCCAACTGCCCCTAAGCCAGTACAGAGATATTCTTGGGGTATTATTGGAAAGGCAGCGTTTTTTCCGGAGTACAGCCCCCTGGTGGGAAATCCCTTCCAGAGATTGACCGGCGTACAGCGGCAAAGGAGACTCGTGTAGCTCCGGCGTGTAGTAAAAACCAATGTGCGTGTGTGGTTGCAGCGTGGGCCTCTATTTCGTGGAGGTCTGCGCTGTTGCCTTTTGCCGGGCTATCCAGAGGCCGCGTCGCTTCAGGTTCCTGGGGACAATTGCAGGGGAAACGCCCCTGTGGTAGAATAGAAAAAAGCAAT
The DNA here is from genome assembly GCA_904374805.1 of uncultured Neglectibacter sp. GTDB lineage: Bacteria > Bacillota > Clostridia > Oscillospirales > Acutalibacteraceae > Acutalibacter > Acutalibacter pullicola. The sequence goes on along the minus strand of CAJFEW010000017.1, from coordinate 12,833 downwards.
ACACAGGCAGTGGGGAGGGAAATCTTTTGCTGACGCCGCGCTACTATTTTGCGGGAGATTTTTCGGCTTTTCAAGACTTCTTTGCAGCACAGCCCCATGTTATGCGCACCGTGCAAAAGGGAGAATTGCTGTGGAAGCCGGGGCAACCTTACGAAAAAATCCACTATATCCTTTCCGGACTGGAGATGCACTATGCCGATCATGAGCGAGGCCGACGGAAGATCATCAGTTTTCATGGGGCGGGAACCGTCTTCCCTGGATACCACCGGCAAGATTTTAAAATCGAGCTTTCTTTGGTGACAGTAGCGCTTTCCCCCATGCGTGTGCTGGAATTCTCCGTTGCCCAGTTTCGGGAGATGTTCCAGGCGAATCCAGCCCTGGGGGAGCAGGTGGTGGATTGGTATGCCTCCTATGTCAATTTGTTCCTGTTCGAAACCATTCACCAAGAGTACAATCCTTCCTTGGTGAAGCTGAGCAATCTGCTGTATCTGCTGGCGTCCCAGCAAAGCGCCGTCCCTGCCTTAAAAGTGGACATGACCCAGGACGAACTGGCGGAGATTTTAGGAATCAGCCGGGTGCAGCTTACCCGGGGACTTTCTGAACTTCGCCGCAGAGGGATTGTCGCCACTTCCCGAGGGAGGGTGCAGGTGCTGGATTCATCCGCCTTAGAAAAGCTGTGTTCTTCTGAAACCAGGGAAGACCGCTGCGGTTGTTCTACTAGGTAAGCGTGACTTTTCCACGCTTGATCGTCTCTATTTTCTTTCCCAATGCACACAAAAGGGGGAAGTTGTGCTATAATGGTTCAAGCGTTTAAACCATTGGTGTATTTGCGAAGGGAGGAGGAGCGATGGATGCTTGCAGGGCACAGCGCCAATCTCTGGCGGAGGAGTTTAAAGAATTGCAAAGTTTTTTTGTAGCTCTGGGAGACGAAACCCGTCAGCAGATTTTTATCGCTCTGCTGGAATATGAAACCGTTGGAATGCGGGTGCCGGAAATCACCAGACGAACCCACCTTTCTCGCCCGGCAGTGTCTCACCACTTGCGCATCCTAAAAGATGCCGGGTTGGTCAATGTACACCGCCAGGGGACCATGAATTATTACTATGTGGACGCTAATCTGGGAAAATGGGGAGAGATCAAAGTTTTGGTAGATCATGTTTGCCAAGTGGCGCAGGATGCCGCCCGAGCCCATTATCCCAATTTACAACAGAAAGGATGAACATTGTGACGATTTTAGAAGCCATGCAAAACCGCCATTCTGTGCGCAGTTATAAGGGGATTCCCCTTCGTCCGGATGCTGCCGCTGCTTTGCAGCAGGAAATAGAGAGATGCAATCGAGAGGGGGGTCTGCACATGCAGCTGGTGGCAGGGGAGCCCAAGGCCTTTGACAGCTTGATGGCCCATTATGGCAAATTTTCCGGGGTGCAAAATTACATTGCCCTAATTGGGAAAAAGAGTGCTGATTTAGAAGAGAAGCTGGGCTATTATGGAGAACGGTTGGCTTTGTTTGCGCAGACGCTGGGTCTGAACACCTGCTGGGTAGCATTGACCTTTGGCAAAGGGGCGGCGAAGAACCGCTGCACCATCGCGCCGGGGGAAAAGCTGGTGTGCGTTCTTGCCCTGGGCAAGGGGACCACCCAGGGGATTGCCCACAAAAGCAAACCCCTGGAAAAGCTCTGCCAGGTGGAAGGCTCTATGCCGGATTGGTTCCGCAAGGGGATGGAAGCGGCCCAGCTTGCCCCTACGGCGATGAATCAGCAGAAATTCCTTCTCTCTCTCCAAGGCAGCACGGTGTCGGCCAAATCCTTGGGAGGTTTTTACACAAAGGTGGATTTGGGCATCGTCAAGTACCACTTTGAGGTAGGCGCAGGAAAAGAGAATTTCTCCTGGAAAAACTGAAGCTCTTTTCGTGTGGAGTTTTCTACAGCTTTTGTGCAGGGACGCGAAGAGAGGACAAGAGAGTTTCTGTTCAAAAGGTCTAGAAAAAATTGAAATGGTGTGCTATAATGCTTCTCACATGTTAACCACACGTTTTCTGTGCGGACATCCTGCGGGAGAAGCTTCCAAGGTTCCCACTTGGTTGTAGGGGAAGCGGTTTTTGAGAGTATAACTCGACTGGGTGACAAAAGAAGGAGCATAAGGCCCTATGAAGCAATTTTTCGAGAGAAGGCATAGCGGTCTGGTCATCGGCTATGTGATTTGCTACTTGTTGGCTTTTGAGTTTCTCGAGACGAGAAAGGTGGATCATTGGCACATGGTTCACACACGGCTCGACGACGCCATCCCGTTTTGTGAATATTTTGTTGTTCCCTATTTGCTTTGGTTTGTATATGTAGGCGCCGCGTGGATCTACTTCTTGTGTGTGCAGAAGAATATGCGGGAGTATTGGCAGCTTACCATCAGTTTGGGAATTGGAATGACCCTGTTCCTTGTGGTGTCCTGGCTTTACCCAAACGGACACAATCTTCGTCCAGAACTGCCTGCGGATGGAAACTTCTTTGTGCAATTGGTGCGCGCCTTGTATCGTGTGGATACGTCTACAAATATTCTTCCCAGCATCCATGTGTTCAATTCCCTGGCCGTAGCGGTGGCCATCGACCGTTCCGAGGCACTGCATAAGCATTGGCTTCTGCAAAAGGCTTCTTGGATTTTGGCAATTTTCATTATCTTGTCCACTGTATTCCTGAAGCAGCATTCTGTGGTGGATGTGATCTTTGGCATTGTCCTGTATGGGTGCGTATTTTTCCTGGTATATTTGAGGGGCGCTCTTCTTCCGTTTCAAAGAGTGCAGCCCCGAAGGAGAGATCGAATTCGATAAGAATGGGATGAAAGCCTGCAAGAGACTCCGTTCCAGCACGCAATGAGACACTCTCAAAGGGAGAATCCCTTGGGAGTGTTTTCTGCGAAATAGCAGCCTCTGTGTTCTCTGCAGCAATATTTTTCCGGGAACGGGGAGAAAGATGAAGGTATAGCCCGGGGTTTGGAATGGAGGGTCCTTAGAATAAAACAGCTCGGCGTACGACAACCGGATAAATGTATTCTCCGAGAAAAACTAGAAGAAGCAAAGGAGCTTTAAACTCATGATAAAAATACTTTTCGTGTGCCACGGCAGTATCCTTAAAAATCCCGGAAAAGCCAGTAAAATCAAGGGTTTCACGAAGCGAAAAGGCGCTTACTACACCACTACTACACCATTTTCGAAAGAACCTTGATGTGACAAGTTTCGATATAGGAGAACATAAGCGGCGATATTCCAGAGCAGGAGTATCGCCGTTTGCTGTATGTAGATAGCCGACCTTGCCGCCCTTAAGGTAGGAAGTCCTAAAGAAAGTAAGAACCATAAGGGGCCTGGAAAAACTCAGGTTTTATGCGGTTTGCAGCCATCGGCAATGTTGCAAAAATGGTAAAATTGGCCTCATCGATTCGCACATTGGCAAAAATCCGTCTTTTTCTCTATAATGAAACCATCAAAAGAGAGGAGGCCACCCCATGAAACAAACCATCCGCCTAAACCTTACCCCTACCGAAGCCAACGTCCTGCTTCACGGCCTCAATGAATTACGGAACAAATGGCTGGAAGAGGGGCGGGACACCTACCTGGTGGACGAAGTGTTCCTACACCTCATCAAAAAGTCGGAAAAGAAGCTGCGTACATAATGAGGAAAAGAGCACCCCGCCAGGCTGGAGCCGCACACAGCAGTGTGCGGCTCGTTCTTTCCTCTCATTTGACGCTTACGCAAAAGGCCGGGATTGCTCCCGGCCTCCGCATAAAAATTCAATTTTTCACCAGGTTCTGGTCGAACCGCATCAAGATACTTGCCGCCTGGGCGCGAATAGCCGTGCCTCCCGCGTCGATGGTGCCGTTGTCGTGGCCGTTAATCAGCTCGTTGCCGTTGGCCCAGCTCATGGCTGCTTCCGCCCAATCGGCTACGCTGCCGCTGTCCGGGAACTGGGAAAGGTCACCCTGGGCAGTCAAGTCATAGTCCTTATACTTGGCGTAGTTGTAGAGCATTTGAGCGAACTCCTGGCGGGTGATGTTATCGCCGGGCTGGAAAGTCCCATCCCCGTAGCCGATGGCTACACCGGTGATCCTGGCCCAGTACACCGCATCGCCGTACCAGGCTTGCGCGTCCACATCCTCGTAGGGGTAGCCCAGGTTCTCGTCGGAGAGGTCCGGCTTGCCCTCCAGGTTGTAGAGAATCTGCACCGCCTGGGCGCGGGTCACCTCTGTGTTGGGAGAGAAGGTTGTAGCGCTCATGCCCTCCATGATGCCCTGTTCTACCACATAGTCCACGGCGGCATGGTACCAGGCGTCCTTGCGCACGTCCGTCAGGTGGTGGCCGGGGCAAAGCTCGCCGCCGTCGCAGCGGAAGGTCACGGTGATGGTCACTTTCCCGTCGGGCTGGGTGAAGGTGTAGGTGCCGTCCGGGTTCTGGGTGACCTTAATCTCCTTGCCGTCCTCGTCTTTCACCAGGATTTCATCCACCTCAAAGCCCTCGTCCGGCTTGGGGGTGATGGTCACCACATCCCCTTCCTCCGGGCGGCTGGGGCTGGTGGTCACAGTGCCGTTTTCCGGCTCGTCAATGGTAGGCGGGTAGGTAGGGTCGCTGGGGATGACGATGTAGTCCCACGACGCCGTCAGGGTGACATTGCTGGCCGGCATTACAAAGGTGACCGTCTCCGCGCTGGCGTTGGTGAGGGTGACGCCCTCCGCCGTCCAGCCGGCGAAGCGGTAGCCCGGCCGCGCACCGGCGCTGACGGTGACGCTTGCACCCGCAAGATAGCTGCCCGCGCCCGTCCCGGCGGCATAGCTGCCGTTTACCGTGACCGTATAGGCTGTTTTAAACTTCGCGGTCAGCGTTGTGTCCTTCGTGAATGTTGCGCCGCTTTCGCACTTTGTATCGTCGCTATACCAGCCGGCAAAGGCCTTGCCTTCCGGCGCTTCGGGGTCGGCGGGGAAGGTCACTGTGCTGCCGGGGGTGGTGTACACAGTATAAGGCTGAGAATCTTCTTTGCTTATTTTAAAGGTAACCTGTATGACGCTGTAAGCCTTTTTGCTGGTCAGTTCGGGTAAACTGTCAGCATCTCCGAGGTTTTGCTGCCCCCAAACCGGCTCAGCCTGCCCGCTTTGCAGCAGCCAAGCCACCTCGCCGGAAGCAAACTGCTCGGCGGCTTTTTGTATAATATTTTCAACTTTTGTACCGGTTTCAATGGTGACGCTGCCAATGCCAGGCAGCCCCTCTTGCCTGAGGTAATAGCAGTCGCTGACATCGCCTGTTTCAATTTGTCCCACAACGCCCCCAACGTTGCTGCTGTTTCCGCTGATGACAGCGCCGGTATTGTAGCAATTCTTGATTTTAGAGTCAAAGTTCTCGCTGTTGTTGTTATACCCCACGATGCCGCCAACGTCGCCGCTGCCGCTGACGGCGCCTGTGACGTCACCTATGTTGTAGCAGTTCTCAACGGTGCTGCCGGAGCCGCTGTTTTCACTAACATTTCTTCCTGCAATGCCGCCTGTTGTGCCGTCGCTGCGGACGTCACCGGTGTTGTAGCACTTAAGAACAGCGCCGTAGTTTTCCCCCACGATGCCGCCGGTTTTGCTTTTATTTCCATCGATAGAGCCGCTGTTGCGGCAGTTGCTGACCTTGCTGCCTCCCAAAGCATACCCCACAATACCGCCGGTGCCGTCGGCGTTACCTTTTACGGTGACATTGCCGGTGTTCTCGCAGTTCTCTACAGTGCCGTTGTTTGTCAGTCCAACGATGCCGCCAATGCCAGTCATGGAACCAGCACTGCTACAGGTGACGTTGATACTGCCGGTGTTGTGGCAGTTCTCGATGGTGCCGTTTTCGCTAGACCCCACGATGCCGCCAACAGAGAAATTGGCATTACCGTTGATGACCACGCTGCCGGTGCAGCTGCTGATTGTGCCACCGCTATTCGCTCCTACGACGCCGCCAACAGAGAAATTGGCATTACCGTTGATGACCACGCTGCCGGTACAGCTGCTGATTGTGCCGCCGTTGTTTACTCCCACGACGCCGCCAATAGAGGAGCGTTCAAGTCCAGTGGGGTCGATTTTCCCTTCCACAGTCAGGTTCTTTACCGAGCCGTCTTGACCCACAGATGTGAACAAGCCTGCGCCTGGGTCTGTTCCACCGATGCTGCTGAAGTTTAAATACAGCCCGCTTATTGTATGCCCATCTCCGTCAAAGGTGCCGGTGAAGGATTTGCCGCCTTTTCCAATCGACTTCCACGGGTTTTCCTCGCCCCTGAGGTCTATGTCCTCGGTGAGAACATAGCTGCCGTCCATGGGAAAACCGGGTTCCGTACCTATCTTTTTAAGGTTTTCTGCCGAACTAATCTTTATAGGGGTGTCGGTAGCCGCATCTGCCAGGCTGACCTCGCCGTTTGCCGGGGGATTATCCTCCGCCAGCGCCGCCACAGGCAGCATCCCTGCCAGCAGCGCCAGGCACAGCAGGCAGGCCAACGATTTGCTCCAAAATTGTTTCAAGGTAACTCCTCCTTTTTCTCCTCTGAGGGAGACAATCTCTTTCGCGCGAAAGTGGGAAATTCTGTTGTGGAACCACAACAGAGAAAGGCCATGGCCTTTCTCATTCGTCTATTGATCGCCGGGGATTTCCCAATACAAGGAGTATTATACCATATTTTTCTCCGAGGTGTGAGTTGTTTGCGCATATTTTTTTCGTCTACGCAAAAAAGCGAGGACACCCTACTGCGTGTATCCTCGCTGCTTTTATCCATTATGACTCTAAAGAAATCAGCAAATACCCATAGCACATTCAAGGGCGGCTCACTGCTATTTTCTTCTCGCTTGTAGGAATTGATTAGTTTTTCTTTAATCGCGTTGTACCTAGAAGGACATCCGCCAGCTTTCTCCTTGTCGAGTCAAAGAATTTCCGGTACATCCGCGGGTTAAGAACTTTTGCCGCCATACACATCGCTATTCTCAGCTTAAAGATGATGTAAGTAAAAAGGACGGCTAGATAAGTTTCCTAAATACAAGGAAACGTCAAAGATCTGGTCTATACTCTGCAATGTCCTCCAAACGGCAGGACAATGCGCGGCACAATTTATCCAACGTTTTTGTCTCGATGTTTTCATTGGCCCGCAGGCGGCGGATGGTTTGGCTGTCAATGCCGCACTTCTCTCGCAACTGGTAGGTGGAAACACCTTGTTTTTCCATGACATCCCAGAGCCGGTCAAACACAATCATCCACGAATCCCCCATACTTTTTTACGTTAGTATGGGGGTTATAATCAGGTTTATTAAGGGGATATAACCCCCAGCTACTTCTTTTCAAACACAGAAAGGGGTTGTGCCTTAAGCAAAATACCATCCAACCATAGGCAGATTTCCTTGGGGGTTCCCACAGGTGTCTGCCAATCATTTTACAGCGTTTAGCGAAATAAATTCACAATAAGTCATAGAGGTGAGATGATGCAATGCAAGACCCCAGGAGAAGTCGAAACTGCGAATAGAACGTGGACTCACACAAAAAGCGGTGGCAGACGCTCTTAATGTAGACCGAGCAACCTATACCTTTCACGAAACCGGAAAAACGCAGCCAGACCTCCAGCGTATAAGAGAGCTGGCAAAGATATTCGCTATTCCTGTAGATGCACTGGTGGAGCTGCTATCCAATCCCGAAGAGATAGAGCGTGCCCGGCCAAAAAGCAGACCACCAAAGAAAGTGGCTGCGAAACCTGATTCTCTGGGCCAGCTCCGCCCAGAGGAGAAGTCCTTGATTGCCATATTCCGCCGCTGCGACCCCGCAAGCCGGCAAGAGATCTATCGGACAGCAAAGGAGATGCTGCGCTCTTAGACCGGGCTGTCTACGGCCGAGATTTCCGCGCCTTCTACTGGGAAGGAGGAATGCTAGCGTGCTAGTTAATTTTCTAACACTCAGCGACGTCACGTTGCTGCGCAACTATTCTTTGGAGTTTCTTTTTGAACTGAAGGGAACACATAATCCCGCCCAAGAACCACAAGATTTCAGCTGTTAATCAGGTTGTTTTATTGAAACCCAATTTGGTTTGCCTGGGAGCCATAAGAAAGACATGTCTGACTTCGTTATGCTGGACTATATCTATCGGGCGGCTGCGGACAGGCATTCTCCCAGGACTTTTATTCTTTTCACGGGGGATGGACATTTCGCGCCGGCTGTGAGGTATTTGGTTCAAGATTTACGTAAAAATGTGATCTTGTATGGGATTCTAAAAGACGCTGCCAGCGAATGCAGGGAGTTTCCCGATGAAGAAGCCCAAATGAGGATCTACTGGCAGCTCATTGTGGATTACTTTGATGAAATGGCGGAGCGCCGGCCTAACGCGCTGCTGACTTTTCTGCGGGTGGCAAACGATGTGGCTACAAAGCACAACCTGCCTTTGCAAAATGTGGAGGCAGCATTTTCTGAAATGGTGAAGAACGGCTGGTTCACTCAGAAAAAGCATGTGTTCCCAGACCGGCACGCTATCAAAATCGTGGTGCCGGAGTGGGACAAACTCATTGAGGCGGGGTTGTACCAAGTGAAAGAATAGGCGTAAAAGAAGGCCCCTGGCAAACGCCAGGAGCCTTTCTCTATGTGATTAGGTCTGATTAGGTCTTTTGGTTTGTTATTGCGCTGATATTTGTTCCATATAACTGCGAGAAATCGAAATCAATGCCGCTGTTTACTTTGACAGTCCAAGTAAGTTGTTTCTTTTGTGTATCCAGTTTTGGATTGCTAACTGTAAAGTAGTCACTTCCTCCACTTACATCTGGGCTGTAAAAACCTGCAGAGGTTCTTGTCAGATCAGAACCCCCGATTTCGACATAAAAGTTAGCCGTCCATTCATAAGATCCAGGACTAATCGATACGGAGTAATTTGTATGTCTATTAAGTCCCATAACGGGTTCCATATCAGCCAAAAGAGCACCCCGCCAGGGTGCTTTTTTCATGCTGTTACATAGCCGTCCCAAAGATGGAGGCGGCAAGCAGAAAGGAGGAATCCCATGAATCAACCCAACTGCCGGATCATCGCCCTGGCTAACCAGAAGGGCGGCACCGGCAAAACCACCACCACTGTCAACCTGGGGGTAGCCCTGGCCCGCCAGGGGAAACGTGTCCTTTTGGTGGACGCCGATCCCCAGGGGGACCTTACCACCTGCCTGGGCTGGCAAAACCAAGATAACCTGCCTGCCACCCTAGCCACCCTTGTGGAACAGACTATCCGGGATGAACCGGTGGACATCCAAGCAGCCTTGCTCCACCACCGCGAAGGCGTAGACCTGCTGCCCTCTAACATTGAGCTTTCCGCCATGGAGATGGCCCTGGTTACCGCCATGAGCAGGGAGTTTGCCTTGAAGGAAGGGTTGTGCCAGGCGCGGAACCAGTACGATTACATCCTCATCGACTGTATGCCCTCTCTGGGCATGATCACGGTCAACGCCTTGGCTGCGGCGGACAGCGTTATCATTCCCGTCCAGGCCCAGTATCTCCCCGCCAAGGGTATGACCCAGCTGCTGCACACCATCGGGAAAGTGAAACGGCAGATCAACCCCAATTTGCGGGTGGACGGCGTTCTCCTCACTTTGGTGGACAACCGCACCAATCTGGCCCGGCAGACGGCGGAAACCCTGCGGAACAACTATGGCAGCGTGCTCCGCATCTATCAAAGCCAGATTCCCCTGGCGGTGAAGGCCGCCGAGGTCAGCGCGGCGGGAAAGAGCATCTATGCTTACGACCCCAGCAGTAAAGTGGCCGGGGCCTACGAGTCCTTCACGAAGGAGGTGCTGTATGGCGAAAAACAGCGGATTCAATCTAAACCTTCCCTCGCTCGATGACCTGTTCACCACCGAGGCGGAACGGGCGGATGCCAAACTTGAAAAGGTGGTGCTGCTGCCGCCGGAGGACATCAGCGAGTTTCCCAACCACCCCTTCCAGGTGCGGATGGACGAGGCCATGAAGGAGATGGCCCAAAGCGTCCGGGAGAACGGGGTGCTGGTGCCAGCTTTGGTGCGGCTCAAGGAGGGTGGCGGCTACGAGATGGTTTCCGGTCATCGGCGCAAGCGCGCCGCGGAATTGGCAGGCTTGCGGGAAATCCCCTGCATCGTCCGCGACCTCACCGACGACCAGGCTGTTGTCATCATGGTGGACAGTAACCTCCAGCGGGAGCAGATTCTCCCCAGCGAAAAGGCATTTGCCTATAAAATGAAGCTGGACGCCATGAAACGGCAGGGTTTCCGGTCTGACTTAACTTCGGCCCCACTGGGGCCGAAGTTATTAGGACATCGCTCCAATATAGAGCTTGCAGCAGAAAGTCCCGATGGAAAAACTCAAATTCAACGCTACATCCGCCTAACCAACTTAATTCCCGAGCTGCTCTCCCTGGTGGACAACTCTATTTTGAAGGAGCCTGGCAAGCCCCAAATGGCTTTGCGCCCGGCGGTGGAGCTTTCCTACCTGCGAAAAGAGGAGCAGCTTGACCTGTTCGACCTGATCGAGGAGCTGGACGCCACACCCTCCCACGCGCAAGCGTTGCAGCTTCGGCAGTTATCGGAGGGAAAAGCCCCGGGCCAGCGAGTAGCTAGGGATACGATCCTTTTCATCCTAGAACAGAAAAAGCCTAACCAGGTGGAGCAGTTTAAAATGTCCAAAGAAAGAATTTCAAGGTTTTTCCCAGCGGGGACGCCCGCCGCGAAAATGGAGGAAACCATTGTGAAGGCCCTGGAGCTGTACCTCAAGCGCCAGCGGGACAGGGAACGGTGAAAAAGAATGGTACCGCCAAGGGGGAAGTGCGCCCACAATCGGGGAATGGGAGTTTCCAGCTGTTCCCCCTCTCCACACCTCACCCCCTCTACTACCAAGACTTCCTAAAAAGAAGAAGTTTTCCACAAGAGAGATGAAAGAGAAAATTAGAGAAGAATTATCCACTTTGAGAAATACGGAAAGCCTGGATGCCTAAACATCCGGGCTTTTCTTTTTTCGTTGGTAAAGGAGATGTTTATGGAATTCAAAACGATACTTGCACTGTGCCTGGTTCTGTTTATTCTGGCAGGACTGGGCTTTTTGTTTGTCCGCAGCCGGAAAAAGTGACAGGAGAAAGGAAATTGTATGGCGAGAGAACATTTTGAGCAGCGGTTATTCCGTATTTTCCAAGAGGCTGGCTATTTGCCCAGCGATTTGCTGACTATCTCCCCGGAAGAGATGGTGGAGGTGCCGGGGATCACTGTCCCCAACATCCGGGCCATCTTGACCTTGCAGGGGGCGGTGGATAGAGAGCAGGCCATGCGCCGGATGTTCCGGTCGGTTTACCAGGAGGACAAGAGATGAGGCCCCAATATTCCCCCTGGGGGGAAATCCAGCATTGTGAAGAACTCTGCCCTGGGGTGTACCAGGTGTCCACGGCCAGCCATGGGGGAGTTATGGCCCGGTTAGGGAGAGCGTCCAAGCTCTTTTCCACGGCCGTCCGGCAGTATAGCTTTGTGGAGGGCGGTTACCTCTGCTTTGAGGAGGACTGTGAAGCGCCGGTGGCAATCCGGGAGTTGATGGACAAAGGCCTGTGTAAAGCTCCCGTGAACCAGTATTACGGCCCTGGGGAGTATGAAGCTGCCATTGATAGCTCCATCCAGCTGTATCAACCGGAGTATTGGGCCTACCGAAACGCCCGGTTGGAAAAGGAGCCGCTGGAACAGCTATCTCTGTTTCCCCAGAAAAGAGAGTCTGGACTAGAACGATAAAGAAGGGAGGAATTCATGGCTACACGCTGGGAACAGATAACTGAGTTATTTAAGCAAACTGCTCGGGAGGTGACTGCTACTCCTTCTAGCTGGAGGGCATTTCTCACCTTTGCCTGCCGCAACTACCGCCTGCCCTTTGACGAGCAGCTTTTGATTTACGCCCAGCGGCCGGACGCCACCGCCGTTCTGGAACTGGATCGGTGGAACCAGCGGTTCGGACGGTGGGTCAACCGAGGCGCTAAAGGCATCGCTGTGTTTGACCGGGAGCATCCAAACCGGCTTCGCTACTACTTTGACGTGGCCGATACTCACGAAACCAGGATGTCCCGGCCCGTGCCCCTGTGGCAGGTGCGTCCAGAGTATGAGCAAGATGTAGTGGAAACTTTGGAAAACAGCTTCGGAGAGTTGGAACACCGGGAGGATTTGGGAAACACCCTGCTCTCTGCTGCCCGAAACGCGGTGGAGGACAACATGGAGGACTACTTGGGTGAGCTGGAACAGCTCACCCAAGGGAGCCTGCTGGAAGAATTGGATGGGGACAACCTGGCGCTGCAATTCCGCACGGTGTTGGGAAACAGCGTGGCGGCCATGCTGCTGGCCCGCTGTGGAATAGACCCGGCCAGCTACCTAGAGGACGAGGATTTTCAAGATGTTGGGAACTTCAACACCCCGGAAACCCACAACGCCCTGGGGGTAGCCACCCGGGACATCGCCCGGATGTGCCTGGACGAAATCGCCCGCACGGTGCTCCCCCTAGAACGGCAGATCCAAAAAGAAAATCGCACATTTGCAAATTCCCCCACAAGGCTGTATGCTGAAGCCAGAGAACCCGAAAACTCACCAGAAAGGAGCCCACACGATGGAAGTGACCTACACCATGCAGGGGGACTACCAGCTTCCCAACCTACTGCCGCCCCAGGAGGAGCCAGTGCCCATGGGCAAATACGCCCGGATACGGAAACGCTTTTTGCAGGAGCATCGGAAAATTACCTACACCAACCTGCTGACCAGCGGCAAGCTGAACAGCCATCTGGCGGAGATCCAGCAGACCGCCCAGCGCCGGATGGAGCAGATCGTGGCGCAGATGGCC